>JAFAPY010000035.1 GCA_019246795.1 Streptosporangiaceae bacterium
TCCGGGATCGCCGGCCTGATCGTGGCGATCGGCATCACCGCCGACTCGTTCGTGGTGTTCTTCGAGCGATTGCGCGACGAGGTGCGCGAAGGCAAGCAGCTGCGGCCCGCGGTAGAGGCGGGCTGGAAGCGGGCCAGGCGCACCATCTTGGTGTCGGACACGGTGTCGTTCCTGGCCGCGCTGCTGCTGTACTACTTCTCCATCGGGGAGGTCAAGGGCTTCGCCTACACTCTCGGCCTGACCACGATCATCGACGTGGTGGTGGTGTTCTTGTTCACCCATCCCATGGTCACCCTGCTCGCCCGGACCAGGTTCTACGGCGACGGACACCCGCTGTCCGGCCTTGACCCGGCCCGGCTCGGCGCCCGCGCCCCGTGGCGGTCCTCGGCCCGGCGCGCCCCGGCCAGGCGCCGGCCTGATGCGGTGACCCGCACCGGCGGCAGCACCGGGGAGGCATGATGTCGCGGCTCGGCCAGCTCGGCGGCAAGCTCTACCGGGGCGAGGTGTCCTTCGACTTCGTCGGCAGGAAGCGCACCTGGTACATGATCTCCGGCGCGATCCTGGTCATCAGCATCGTCGCGTTGCTGGTGCGCGGGCTCGACTTCAGCGTGGACTTCAAGGGCGGCGCGGTCTTCCAGTTCTCCGCGCCCTCGGCGTCGGTCGCGCAGGTGACCAACACCGTCACCGACTCCGGCGTCACCGGCGCGGTGGTGCAGCAGCTGTCCGGGGGCAAGTGGCAGGTGCAGACCAGGTCGCTGACCAGCCAGCAGACCGACCAGGTGGAGAGCGCCCTGACCAGCGGCGTGCATGCGACCGACGTCAGCACCTCGTTCGTCGGCCCGAGCTGGGGCAGCCAGATCACCACCAAGGCCCTGCAGGCGCTGATCGCGTTCCTGATCGTGATCGTGGTGTACCTGTCGATCGCGTTCGAGTGGAAGATGGCGGTGGCGGCCTTCGTGGCGCTGCTGCATGACCTGGTCATCGCCACCGGGATCTACGCGCTGACCGGGTTCCAGGTGGGCCCGGCGACGATCATCGGCCTGCTGACCATCCTCGGTTACTCGCTGTACGACACCGTCGTAGTGTTCGACAAGGTCCGGGAGAATACGGCCGGGCTGCTCAGCGGCGCCCGAAGCACCTACAGCCAGGCCGCCAACCTCGCGCTGAACCAGACCTTGATCAGGTCGATCAACACCTCGCTGATCGCGCTGCTGCCCGTCACCGCGATTCTCATCGTCTCGACTGCCTTGCTCGCCCCCAACAACGAGCTTGAGCAACTCGCGCTGGTGCTGTTCGTGGGCATGCTGTCCGGCACCTACTCCTCGATCTTCATTGCCACCCCGGTGCTCGCCGACCTGAAGGAGCGCGAGCCGCAGTACCGGGCGCTGGCCAAGCGGGTGGCCGTCCGCACCTCCGGAGGCCGCGCCGCCAAGCGTGCCGCGGCCAAGGCGCAGTCCGGTATCCCCGCCCCGGGCCCGGCGGCCGGCCCGCCGCCGGACGACGAGCCGGACCAGGCCGGGTACGCCGACGACACCCCGCCCCCGGCCGATGAGCTGACCGCCACCGCGTCGCGGGTCCCCGGGCCCAGCGGCACCTCGGCCGCCCGCGGCACGCCGGGGACGGCCCGCCCGGTTTCCAGGCAGCAGCCGCGCCGCGGCGGCTCGACCAGGCACCGGCCCGCTGGCAAGCGGAAGCGGCGCTGAGGTGGCCGGCCCGCAGGACGTAGCTGCAGGAGACGGGCTGACCGAGCTGATCCAGGCCCGGATCCGCGACATCCCGGACTACCCGCAGCCGGGTGTGGTCTTCAAGGACATCACCCCGCTGCTCGCCGACAGCACGGTGTTCAACGCGGTGGTGGCCCGCCTGGCGGGAACCTACGGACCGGTGGACAAGGTGGCGGGCATCGAAGCGCGCGGCTTCATCCTGGCTGCCCCGGCGGCCTGCTGCCTCGGCGCCGGCTTCGTGCCGATCCGCAAGAAGGGCAAGCTGCCCGGCGCCACGTTCGCCCAGGAATACCAGCTGGAATACGGGACCGCGACCGTGGAGGTCCACGCCGACGCGTTCGCCCCTGCCGACCGCGTGCTGATCATCGATGACGTGCTGGCCACCGGCGGTACCGCCCGGGCCTCGGCCGACCTGGTGCACCGCGCCGGCGCCCAGGTCGCTGGCATCGTCCTGCTGCTCGAGCTGTCCTTCCTGCACGGCCGCGCCAGGCTGGCCGGCCTGCCGGTCACCGCCCTGGTCACGGTGTAGCCCGCGGCCGGGACGCGGCGTCAGCCCATGGATTTCGCGCCGTCGAGGGATTCGCGGATGATGTCGGCATGGCCGGCGTGCTGGGCGGTCTCGGCGATGATGTGCAGCAGCACCCGGCGGGCCGACCATGCTTCCCCCGGCGGGAACCAGGGGGCCTGCGGCAGCGGGTGCGCGGCGTCGAGGTCCGGCAGGGTGGCAACCAGTCCGTCGGTCCGGGCGGCCACCTCGGCGTAGTCGTCGAGCACCCCCGCCAGCGTCTCGTCCGGCAGCAGCCGGAACTCCGCTGCCCGCCGCTTGAAGTCGTCCTCGGTCATCTCGGCGAAGTCCTGCATTGCCGATGGCCCGTTGACGATGAAGTTGACCCAGTTCCGCTCCGTGGACGCGACGTGCTTGATCAGGCCGCCCAGGCACAGCTCGCTCACGGTCGTGCGCTGCCGTGCCTGCTCGTCGGTCAGGTCCCTGGTGGTGAAGGTCAGGAAGTGCCGGTGCTTGGCCAGCATCGCCAGCAGGTCGGCGCGCTCGCCGCCGGCCGCCGGGCTGGGCGTGCTCGGGTCGCTGAAGGTCATGCTCGTCGCCTTTCATCCGTCGTGGCCGCGGAATCACAAGCCTGCCAGCAGGCGTTTATCTCATCCAAGTAGACTGTCCCTTTCCCAGACCTGAGGAGCGCGCGTGGCCGGCGAGGTGATTACCGGAGTCACTGACGCTGCCCGCGCGGACGCGCCGCGGGACGCCGATCCGGCCGTTGCCGCGGACCAGGCCCAGGCGGCTCCCGTGCCCGGCGCCCCTGCGCCCGGCTCGCGCGCGCCCGCCGCCCCGAAGGCACCGAGGGGCCCCAGGGCCGGAGGCCTCGAGGCCGCGACCTCCGGCGTCGGGGTCCGGCGCCGGCTGGCCAGGCTGGGAGCCCAGCGCGGCGGGTCGGCCAACCCGGTGCTGGAACCGCTGATCAAGACGGTGCGCGGCACGCATCCCAAGGCCGACGTGCGGCTGATCGAACGGGCCTACGACACCGCTGCGTACTGGCACAAGGACCAGAAAAGGCTCAGCGGCGACCCTTACATCACCCACCCGCTGGCGGTGGCGACCATCCTGGCCGAGCTCGGCATGAACACCGAGACGGTGTGCGCCGCGCTGCTGCACGACACCGTGGAGGACACGCCGTACACGCTGGCGCAGCTGCGTGCCGAGTTCGGCGAGGACATCACGGCGCTCGTCGACGGGGTCACCAAGCTGGACAAGGTCAAGTACGGCGATTCCGCCGAGGCGGAAACCGTCCGCAAGATGGTGGTCGCGATGTCCCGCGACATCCGCGTCCTGGTCATCAAGCTCGCCGACCGGCTGCACAACATGCGGACGCTGCGCTACCTGAAACGGGAGAAGCAGGAGCGCAAGTCCCGTGAGGTGCTGGAGATCTACGCGCCGCTGGCGCACCGGCTCGGCATGAACAAGGTGAAGTGGGAGCTGGAGGATCTCGCCTTTGCCACGCTGTACCGGAAACGGTATGACGAGATCGCGCGCCTGGTATCGGGCCGCGCGCCGCGGCGCGAGGCTTTCCTGCAGGAAGTGATCGCCGACGTCTCAGCCGACCTGCGCGAGGCCAAGATCAGGGCAAGCGTGACCGGGCGCCCCAAGCACTACTACTCGATCTATCAGAAGATGATCGCGAAGAACGTGGGCTTCGAAGACATCTATGACCTGGTGGGCCTGCGCGTCCTGGTCGACACGGTGGGCGACTGCTACGCGGCGCTTGGCATCATCCACACGCGGTGGAACCCTGTTCCCGGCCGGTTCAAGGACTACGTCGCGATGCCGAAGTTCAACATGTACCAGTCGCTGCACACCACGGTCATCGGCCCGGACGGCAAGCCGGTGGAGCTGCAGATCCGCACCTGGGACATGCACCATAAGGCGGAATACGGCGTGGCGGCGCACTGGAAGTACAAGGAGGAGACGGTCTTCGGCGGCCGGGGCAGGAACGGCAGGGACGAAGCCCAGGAGATGGCCTGGATCCGGCAGCTCGTCGACTGGCAGCGCGAGACCGAGGACCCCGAGGAGTTCCTCGAGTCGCTGCGCTTCGACCTGGCCACCACCGAGGTCTACGTGTTCACCCCCCGCGGCGAGGTGATCGCCTTGCCGCAGGGCTCGACGCCAGTCGACTTTGCCTACGCCATCCATACCGAGGTCGGGCACCGCACGATAGGCGCGCGGGTCAACGGCCGCCTGGTGGCGCTGGAGTCCAAGCTGGAAAACGGCGACACGGTGGAGATCTTCACCTCCAAGGCCGCCGATGCAGGCCCCAGCCGCGACTGGCTCACGTTCGTGGGCAGCCCCCGGGCGCGGAACAAGATCCGGCAGTGGTTCTCCAAGGAACGCAGGGAAGCCGCCATCGAGGCGGGCAAGGACCAGATCGCGCGGGCCGTGCGCAAGCAGGGAGTGCCGCTGCAGCGGCTTGCCGCGGCCGACGCGCTGCTCACCCTGGCCCGCGACCTGCGCTACTCCGACGTGTCCGCGCTGTACGCGGCGGTGGGCGAGGGCAGGATCAGCGCCCAGTCTGTGGTGGAGAAGCTGGTCAGGTCGGTCGGCGGCCCGGAGAGCGCGCAGGAGGACCTGGCCGAGGCGATGCTGCTCATCAAGCCGTCGCGCCCGCGGCCGCGGGGAGACTCCGGGGTGGAGGTCACCGGCGCCCCGGACGTGTGGGTGCGGCTGTCCCGGTGCTGCACGCCGGTGCCGGGGGACGAGATCACCGGGTTCGTCACCCACGGGCACGGCGTGTCGGTGCACCGCACCGACTGCGTGAACGTGACGCACCTGTCCGATACCCAGCGGGAGCGGATGGTGGACGTGCACTGGGCGCCGACGGACGGATCGGTGTTCCTGGTGGCCATCCAGGTGGAGGCGCTAGACCGCACCAGGCTGCTGTCCGACGTGACCAGGGTGCTGTCCGACCAGCACGTGAACATCCTGTCCGCCAACGTCACCACGACCAGGGACCGGGTCGCGCTCAGCCGCTTCACGTTCGAGATGGGCGATCCCAAGCACCTCGGCCACGTGCTGCGGGCGGTCCGCGCCATCGACGGCGTCTACGACGTGTCCAGGGTCACGA
>JAFAPY010000042.1 GCA_019246795.1 Streptosporangiaceae bacterium
AGCCCTGCCCGTCGCACAGCGCCAGCAGCTTGGTCGCCGTGGCCCAGTTCCGCGCGGTCGCCTTGCCCGGTTTCTCCAGGACCCGCAGCAGCCGCTGCGCCAGCTCGCTGGTGCCGAACCCGTCCGGCGTGTGCAGGTACATCACGCGGCCGGCCGCGGTGACCAAGTCCCTGCTGCCCTTGGCCGCCGCGGCTGCCTGGACGTTCGCGATCCGGTCGAGCAGGTCTGATGTCGGTTCGCCGCTCAGGAACACCACGTGCACGCGCCTGTCGTCCGGCTCGTCGCGGTACGGGTTGCCGCGCAGGATCTCCGCCAGCTCGTCCCTTGACACCACCACCACCGGAACCGATATACCGAACGCGCTGGTGATGGCCGCCTCCAGCGCCTGCGCCAGCTCGCCGGTGCCGGTCTGCGGTGTGCTGAACAGCACGTTGCCGCTGGCGATGTACGTGGTGACCCCGGTGTGCCCGAGCGAGGCCACCACGTCGCGCAGCGCCGGCATCGCGACCTTGTTCCGCCCTCCGACGTTGATGCCGCGCAGCAGCCCGACGTGCGTTGCCATGCCGCTTATTGTGCCGAACGAAGCATGGTGCTTGCTTCCGGCACCGCGATCCCAGGTCCGTTGCTAGCCGGTTACCTGGATCCAGCCGCTGAAGCTCGGCGGGTACGTGGCCCAGGTTCCGGTCTCCTGATAGACCTGGTTGTCGGTGCCGAGCCCGAAGGTGTAGGTCGTTGCCGTCCCGGCCGCGATGCCGCTGCTTGCGGCAAGGCCCGAGGTCAGCTGGCCGCCCATGGACTGCCAGCCGGTCGGGCCCTCGGCTTCGATATATCTGTCGTAGTAGCCTGCGCCGTTGGTGCCGCGGCTGAAGGCGGCCAGCGTCGAGGGGGAGATCGCGGTCAGCGCCGGGCTGGCGGTCGTCTGGCCGCCGATGGAAAAGAACCCGGTGCTCAGGTTCGCCACCTTCAGGTACATCTGCCGGTTGGTGCCGACGACCCCGACGTAGATGTGACCGGTACCGGTGAGGTACGCGGCGGTGGGACCGGTCCCGGGCAGCACCTGGCCGCCGACACGCTGCCAGGGATCCCATGCCGTGCCGGTGTAGAGGCGTTCCCAGACTGCACCGTCGGTGCCCCGCACGAAGACCGCGTAGGCCCCGCCGCCCAGCGAGACCGCGCCGGGCTTGGAGGTGAGCCTGCCGCCAAGGGGCTGCCAGGGCGTCCCGAACACCGCACCCAGCTGGTTGTACCACAGCTGGCCGTCGGTCCCCTGGCCGAAGACGATCTCAGCGCTGCCGGTCCAGATTGGCGCGGGTGCGCTGAGGAGGCGGCCGCCATAGGGCACCGGCGGCCCGCCGGTGCCCGCGCCTTGCTTTATCCAGACCGTGCCGTCGGTGGCGGTGTAGAACATGTCGGGTCCGGTGCTGGGCGTCACCGCCGTGCCCGGCGTCACGCCCGGGGCGGGGGGCGTAATGGGAGGCGGCTGGGCCGACGCGGGTGCCGCGAACACCGCGGCCAGACACGTCCCGGCGAGCGCCGCCATCACGCCCCTCGACAACCCGGCCAGGCGCCGCCTTCGCACCGGCCGTGCCGGCCGTGCCGGTCTTGCCGAAGCGCCCGCGCCGATGCCGTAGCGCTGTTGAGCTGGTATCTGCTGGTAAGGCCCGATAGGCGTCTGCTGGCTCATCGATCCGCTCCCATCCGCTGAGTCAGTGCACGATAGCTTCTGGCCGGAGGCTCAGAACCGGAGGCCCAGAACCGGAGGCCCAGAACCAGAGGCTCAGAATGAGACCGAGAGCTCTGGCGGGCGTACCATCCGACGTGGACGTGGCAAAGCCCTCAGCGAGGTTAACCAGGTTAGTGGGTGGGGCCGACCGGAATCCGCTACCTGTCAGTCTGGGTGATCCTGGGATGATGAGCGCGCCCGCGCCGGCCTGGGTGGTGGCCGGGCCGCCCGGAGCCGGCAAGAGCACCATCGCCGGCCTCTTGCTCGCCGTGCTGGTGCCGGCGCCGGCGCTGCTGGACAAGGACACGATGTACGGGTCGTTCGTCGCTGCGGTGCTCACGGCTGCAGGCCGGGCGCCCGGTGAGCGGGAGGGCCCGTGGTACGACGAGCACGTCAAGGTGCATGAGTACGCCGGGATGACCGCGACCGCCCGGGAGATCCGCGGGTATGGCTGCCCGGTGCTGCTGTCCGGCCCGTTCACCGGGCAGATCCACGACGCGGACCGGTGGCGCTCGTGGGTCGCAGAGCTCGGCGGCGGGACCGTGTGCCTGGTCTGGGTCAGGTCGGACGAGGCCACCTTGCGCCACCGGCTAGCCGCTCGGGGACTTGAGCGCGATTCAGGCAAGCTGGCCGGTTTCGGGGAATTCGGCGCCAGCATGCGGCTGGGCACCGAGCCCGCCGCGCCGCACCTCACCGTCGACAACCGGCTCACCGCGGCCACGCCGCTCCGCGAACAGGTTTCCGCCCTGGTCGCGCGGGTTCAGCCCATCGGGTAGCGGTGGAAGGCCACGGCGTACTCGCACCCGGCGCCCAGGCCGATGTAGCCCGCCATGTTGCGCAGGAACTCGTCCGGGTCGAACTCGCCGCCCAGGCCATCGAGATAGGCGCTGTGCTCGCGCAGCGACGCGATCCCGGCGCCGATGGTGTCGGTGACGTCCACGAAATGGGTCGGGCTGGCACCCCCCGCCACGTAGACGCTGCGGATGCCGGTGAACGGCGGCCCGGCTTCAGGGAACACCCACCCGTTGGCAGCGTCGCGGCAGGCATCGAGCACGGCCAGCCCGACCGCGCGATGGTCGGCGTGATTGACCGGGCCCTCCTCGCCCCAGGTGAGGTCGAAGCTCGTCGTGATGACGACCTCGGGCTGCATCTTACGGAACGCGGCCGCCAGGTCGCGGCGCAGCGGCACCCCGTATTCCACCACCCCGTCTTGATGGTTGAGGAACTCGACCTCGGTCACGCCCACGATCGCGGCGCTGCGCCGTTCCTCCTCCACCCGCAGCGGCCCTGCCTCACCGGGCGGCATGCCCGCGATGCCCGCCTCGCCCTTGGTCGCGAGCAGGTACGCAACCTGTTTGCCCTGGCGCGTCCACCGGGCAATGGCAGACGCCACGCCGTACTCCAGATCGTCCGGGTGCGCGACCACGGCCACCGCCCTGCCCCAGTCCTCCGGCATCGGCTGCATCCGGCGTCAGCCCCCTTCGTGCTGTTTCCCCCCGGGTACCCGCGGTAACCAGGTCAAGCAGCGTCACACGAGCTTATGAAACCCAGGCACGGCATCTAGCCGGGGATAATGAGAGCATGGCACACGGGGTGAGCGCTGATCGCATACGCCGCCGGATCGGCTCGGCGATCTTCGAGCGGGTTGCCGGGCCGGAGGGACCGGCGCGCCGCAGGCGCATCGGAGCCGAGGGGGAGCGCTGGTTCGCTGAGGACCGCCCCATCCGGCGGGTACACGGGGACTCGTCAATGTTCGTCGGCGGGATCAGGGCACTGTTGCTGCAGTCGCTGCACCCGCTGGCCATGGCCGCGGTGGCCGGCCATTCCGGTTACCGCGGCGACCCGTGGGGACGGCTGCAGCGCACCAGCTACTTTCTCGCCGTGACGACGTTCGGCCCAGCCAGCGAGGCGCAGGCGGCGATCGCGCGGGTCCGCGCGATCCATCAGCGGGTCACCGGGACCGCCCCGGACGGCCGGCCGTACGCAGCCTCGGATCCGCACCTGCTGACCTGGGTGCATATCGCCGAGGCGGACAGCTTCCTGCGCGCCCACGGCCGCTTCGGTGCCGAGCCCCTTGACCAGACCGGGCGGGACGGCTACGTCGCCGACCTGGCCCGCATCGGCGCTGAACTCGGCGTGCCCGACCCACCGCGCACCGAGGCGGAGCTCGCCGAGCGGATCGCCGCCTATCGCCCCGAGCTTGCCGCCGCGGCGCAGGCACGCGAGGCCGCCAGGTTCCTCCTGCTCAGCCCGCCGCTCTCGCTGCCTGCCCGGGCGCCTTACGGGGTGCTGGCCGGGGCCGCGGTGTCGCTGCTGCCGGGATGGGCGCGCCGCCCGCTGCTGCTGCCCCGCCTGCCGGTCACCGAGGTGATGCTGGTCCGGCCCGCAGGGCACGCCATGGTCCGCGCCATCCGCTGGGCCACCACCGTGCCCGCTACGTGACGCCAGGGCCGCCTTGATGTCCTCGGCCACCTTACGGTAAAGGGAAGGTGAACGGGAAAGCTCCGAAGCTGCTGCCATGGAGCCTGAGCGCATCCGCGGTCGGCCGAGAGAACATCGCCGCAGGCCGAATCGGGTCAACGACCAGCGCCTCGTTCCGCTATCCCCGGAGGGCCCCGATCGACTCTGGCAGGCCGGTGGCATCCTAGGGGGTAGGAATAGTGCCGCGGAAGGATCGGCATGGGTAAGGTTCGCCTGCCTGCGGATCGACAGGCCCGACACTTGACCTGGTTCAGTTGCCTGTCTTTGACCGTCGTGGCCGTGGTCGCCGTCTGGGCGGTCGTCTTCCGGCCCGCAGCGGACACCGGCCATCGCGCGCTGGCCCGCGCTCCTCACCCGACAGCGGCGCCCGCCTCGCACGCACGCCCGGCCCCGCCTCCGGCTGCGAGGTGGCAGGTCGCGAGCCCGGTATCGGACCTGTCGGTGCCCCTGGCGGGGATGCCGCCGGTGACAGACCCGGCGAACATCTACGCCGACGCCGGGCCGGACATGCTCAGCCCGGTGGTGCGCGGGGTGCCCTACCGGATCTACGTGCCGAACAGCGGCGGTTCCACGGTGACGGTCATCGACCCGGCCAGCTACCGCGTGATCGGCAGCTACCAGACCGGGCTCAACCCGCAGCATGTTGTGCCCGCTTACGACCTGCGCATGCTGTACGCGACCAACGACCTGGGCGACAGCCTCACCCCGATCAACCCCGATACCGGGCGGCCGGCCGGCCCGGACATCCCGGTGGACGACCCCTACAACATGTACTTCACCCCCGACGGGCGCTACGCCATCGTGGTGGCCGAGGCCCGCCAGCACCTGGACCTCCGCAACCCGCGCACCTTCGCGCTCGAGCACCGGATCCCGGTCGACTGCGCGGGCGTGGACCACCTCGACTTCGCGGCCGACGGCGCCTACCTGATCGCCACCTGCGAGTTTGCCGGCCGCCTGGTCCGCGTCGACCTGCACACCCTGCGGGTGGCCGGCTACCTGGACCTGCCGGGCTCCGCCCCGCAGGACATCAAGCTGGATCCCACCGGGCGCATCTTCTATGTCGCGGACAAGAACCTTGGCGGGGTGTGGCTGATCGACGCGGCAACCTTCCGGCCAGCCGGATTCATCCCCACCGGCCCTGACGCGCACGGCCTGTACCCCAGCCGCGACGGCCGCTACCTGTATGTGACCAACCGCGGCAACGGCTCGATCACCGTCATCAGCTTCGCGACCAACAAGATCGTCACCACCTGGTGGATCCCCGGCGGGGGCAGCCCGGACATGGGCGGCCTCTCCCCGGACGGGAAAGTGTTGTGGGTGTCCGGGCGCTACGACAACGTCGTCTACGCCATCTCCACCGTTACCGGCCGCCTGCTGGCCAAGATCCCGGTCGGGGCGGAGCCGCACGGGCTGTGCGTGTGGCCCCAGCCGGGCCGGTACTCCCTGGGACACACCGGGATCACCCGATGAGCATGTCAAGGCTCCGGCCCGCACGCCTGGGCACCCGCCGCGCGGGATGGACGCTGGCTGGAATGGCGCTGCTATTTGCCGGGCTGGCGGGAACGGCTCCGCCGCCCAGGGTCAGCGATGTCGTTGTCCGCCTGGGATCTATCACGGTCAGCGCCACCGCGATGGGCCCAGGGCCTTCGGGAACGTTGACCACAAGCATGCAGGTCACCACCAGCGGGCAACCCTCCGATCAGCTCGACGCCGCGATCGCCGCAGGGGGCGCCCTGGTAGCCGTCTATCACCAGCAGGTCAGCGCGGCAGCGATCCCGGATCTGGCTAGCTGCGGCGGTGAGGTCGCCCCGCCGGACGCGGTGGACCGCTGGCTCCACTATGGGCCCCTCCTGGTCCCTGGCCGCTCCGGCGGACCGTCTCCTCCCGCGGTCGCTACCTTGACGGTGCAGCCGGTCACCCCCCTGCCGGACGGCGCAACCTTGGTGATCACCTTGTATTTCGCGCACGCCGGCTCGGTCACCCTCCACCTGCCTGTTAGCCACGCCTGACCAGGCCTGACTGGGCTGTGCGTGCGGCTCTGAGCGGCGCTGCCTCGACGGCGGTCGGGTGGGCTGCCCCAGCGCCGGTCAGGGATCCGTGCCGGTGAGCCGCGAGTACAGCGCTCGGTACCTGGCCTGCGTGGCCGCGACGACATCCGGCGGCACCGGCGGCCCGGGCGGCTTGCGGTCCCAGTGGCTGCCGGACGACCAGTCGCGGAGGAACTGCTTGTCCAGCGAGCGCTGCGGGCGGCCCGGCTGCCACTGTGAGGCCAGCCAGAACCGGGATGAGTCGGGGGTCAGCACCTCGTCGGCGAGCATGAGCGTCCCGTCCGGATCCAGCCCGAACTCCAGCTTGGTGTCCGCGACGATGACGCCGCGCGCTGCGGCGACCTCGGCGCCCCGCCGGTACACCTCGAGGGTGACGCGCCGCAGCTCAGCCGCCACGGGGGCGCCGATGAGCGCCACCACCTGCGCATAGGTCATCGGCTCGTCGTGGCCCGCCGCGGCTTTCGTGGTGGGAGTGAACACCGGTTCCGGCAGCCGGGAGCCCTCTGTGAGACCGGGCGGCAGCGGCACCCCGCAGATCGTGCCGGTTTCGCGGTAGGACTGCAGGCCCAGGCCCGCCAGGTAACCGCGGGCAATGCATTCCACGGGCAGCATCCGCAGCCGCCGGCACCGGATCGCCCGGCCCGCCCACTGCGCGGGAACGTCGTCCGCGGAGATCACGTGGTTGGGGATCAGGTCCGCAAGCCGCGCGAACCACCACAGCGACAGCTGGGTCAGCACTTCTCCCTTGCCAGGTATCGGCGTGGGCAGCACCACGTCGTAGACGCTCACCCGGTCCGACGCAACCATGATGAGGTCGTCGCCGTCGGCGTAAAGCTCCCGTACCTTGCCGGAATGCACAAGTTCCACGAACGCCCTCCGTCCGGCACAGCGTACCCAGGCCCCGGGGCGCGTACGATCAGGCCCATGGCGGACCCCGCGGCGCAGTACCTCCAGGTGCAGACCACCACCGATTCACGGGCGGAGGCGATGGAACTGTCCCGCTCCGCGGTCGAGGCCAGGCTGGCCGCATGCGCGCAGGTTTCAGGTCCGGTGGCGTCGATGTACTGGTGGGACGACGGGCTGGAGCGTGCCGAGGAATGGCTGGTGATCTTCAAGCTTCCTGCTGACCGCTTCAGCGAGCTGTCCGCCTTTCTCACCGAACGGCACAGCTACGACGAACCGGAGATCATTGCCCTGCCCATCGTGACCGGCTCCCCGGCGTACCTGGACTGGGTGCGGGACGAGACCCGCCGCCGCGCGGAGGGAGCGTGACCGCCTAGGAGCACTGTCGGCCGGGGTCAGCGGGTGGGCGGGACGTTCCAGGACAAGATGACCGGCTCGCCATGCTCGCTGCCCAGCGTGCTCGCCGTCCCGGTGTCGAGGCGGAACAGCCGGCCGTCCGCCGGGTCCAGGCGCAGCCAGCGGGCGGTGAGCACCCGCAGCACGTGCCCGTGCGCGACCAGCGCGACGTCGCCGTCGCGCAGCTGCGGCGCGGTCCGGGCGAGCACCCGGTCCACCCGGGCGCCGACCTGCTGCACCGTCTCCCCGGGATGGGCGGCGTCGCCGGGGATCACGCCGTCCCGCCACAGGTACCAGCCGGGCCGCTGCTGCCCGATCTGCGGCGTGGTCATGCCCTCATACCCGCCGTAATCCCACTCCCACAGGTCAGGGTCCGGCTTCGCGCCGGTCAATCCCGCCAGCTGCGCGGTCCTGACGGCGCGCTGCGCCGGGCTGGTGAACACGGCCACGATGTCGCGCCCGGCCAGCGCCGCGGCAAGCACCGTGGCGCGTTCCTCGCCGTGCGCGGTGAGGGGGATGTCCGTTCTGCCGGTGTGCTTGCCGTCCCGGCTCCACTCGGTCTCGCCATGCCGCAGCAGGATCAGGTTTCCCATGACTGGATAACATATCGGTCGATGGAAATTCCGGAATCCGCAGGTCCGTTGGCCGACATCCGGGTGCTCGACCTGACCAGGGCGCTATCCGGGCCGTTCGCCACCATGGTGCTCGGCGACCTCGGCGCCGACGTGATCAAGGTCGAGGACATCTGGCATGGCGACGACACCCGCCGCTGGGGCCCGCCGTTCCAGGGTGACGACGCCGCTTATTTCCTTTCCGTGAACCGGAACAAGCGCGGCCTGTCCGTCAACATGAAGACCCCGGAAGGCCGGGACATCGTGCGGCGGCTGGCTGCGGTATCGGACGTGCTGATGGAGAATTTCCGGCCGGGCACCGCCGGCCGCCTCGGCCTGGGCTACGCCGAGCTTTCCGGCCGCAACCCGCGGCTGATCTACGCCTCGATCAGCGGCTACGGGCAGACCGGGCCGTACGCGGCGCTGCCGGGATACGACGCGGTCGCGCAGGCGGTGTCGGGGATGATGAGCATCACCGGCGAGCCGGGCGGCGAGCCGGTGCGCACCGGCAGTTCCACCGCCGACGTCGGCGCGGGCATGTGGGCGCTCATCGGCATCCTCGCCGCCCTGCACGCGCGGCAGGCCACCGGCAAGGGCCAGTACGTCGACATCTCGCTGCTCGACGGGCAGATCGCCTGGCTCACCTACGTGGCGGGCAAGTACTTCGCGACGGGCAAGACGCCGGGCAGGCACGGCAGTGCCCATGAGAGCCTGGTCCCCTACCAGGTGTTCCCGACCGCCGATACCCCGCTGATGGTCGCGGTCGGCAGCGACGCGATCTGGCGGAGGTTCGCCGCGGCCAGCGGGCTCGGTGACCTGGCGGACGACCCGCGCTATGCATCCAACCCGGACCGGGTGCGCAACAGGGACACGCTGATCCCGCGCATCACCGCGGCGCTGGCCGCGCGGGGGTCGGCGGAATGGACGGACCTGCTCAACGCGGCGGGGGTGCCCGCCGGGCCGGTCAACACGGTGCCGCAGGCGCTGGCCCACCCGCAGGCGGCCGCGCGGGACATGGTGGCCGAGGTCGATCACCCGGTCGCCGGGCGGCTCAAGACCCTCGGCTCGCCGGTCAGGCTGTCCGGTCAGCCTGCGGCCATCCGCCGCCCGCCGCCGGTGCTCGGCCAGCACACCGACGAGATCCTCGCCGAGGTCGGCCTGGATGCCGCCCGGGCCGCCGAGCTGCGCAGCCGCGGCGTCATCCGGTGATCCTTGCTACAAGAGACGGCGCAGCGCCAGCAGGTCCCGCATGCTGGCATGGACCTTGACCCGGCCGGCCATCCACATGCGGGCGATGTTGGCCGGCGTGGCGGCCAGCGACAGCACGTCGTCGCTTTTCGCGGCCAGCCCGATGTCGGCGGGGGGCTCGTCGGGTGCCATTTCCCGTACCGGCTCGGCGCCGTCATCGGCGATCCTGGTTATGAACGTCACGCCGAGATCGGTCACATGGCAGCTGATCGACCGGTTGCCGAAGTAGCTGGCCCGCGCCTGCGGGTTCATCTCACCGAGCCGGCCGGTAAGGATCTGCAGCGCCTCCCGGCACTGCTCCACTGTAGCCATGCGCTCCTCGCTTGAGTCGGCATCGGACGGTAGCGTTCCACGCGGAGGGTAGCGTACATGGACACCGAAGACCCAGGCGCCCCGGGCCAAGACCCGGCGGACCAGCCGCCGACAGGCGACAGCCGGGTGGACGACGCGGTCGCGGCGCTGGGCCGGCTGGCCGGGAAGCCGCCGGAAGAGCACGTCGCCGTGCTCGAGGAGGTGCACGGCAGGCTCCGCGACATCCTCGGGGAGATAACCGAGAAGGATGATCCGAACGATCCGAGTGATCCCCGGTGACCGCAGCACGCGCGAGGCTCGACGCCGAACTGGTCCGCCGCGGCCTGGCCAGGTCCAGGGAGCAGGCGGGGGAGCTGGTCGCGGCCGGGATGGTGGCGGTGGCCGGGCAGCCTGCGGCCAAGCCGGCCACCCAGGTGGCCAGGGACGCCCCGATCACGGTCCGGCGCGGCGGCGAGCCGGATTACGTGTCCCGCGGCGGCCGCAAGCTCGCCGGGGCTCTGCGCGCGTTCCCCGATCTCGCGGTGGCGGGCCGCAGTTGCCTGGACGCCGGGGCGTCCACCGGGGGTTTCACCGACGTGCTGCTGCGTGCGGGGGCCGGCCACGTGGTGGCGGTCGACGTGGGGTACGGCCAGCTCGCCTGGTCACTGCGCACCGACCCGCGGGTCACCGTCATGGACCGGGTTAACGTGCGGACGCTCGGACAGGTAACCCCGGTGCCGGACCTGGTGGTGGCCGACCTGTCCTTCATCTCGCTCACCCTGGTACTGCCCGCCTTGGTCGGCTGCGCGGCGCCGGATGCCGACTTCCTGCTCCTGGTCAAGCCGCAGTTCGAGGCCGGCAGGGACGGGGTGGGCGCAGGGGGCGTGGTCCGCGAAGACGCCGTCCGTTCGGCTGCTGTGAAAAAGGTCTGCGGGGCGGCGGGTCAGCTCGGCCTCGGCGTCCGGGGAATTGCGGCCAGCCCGCTGCCAGGGCCTGCGGGCAACGTGGAATATTTCGTGTGGCTGCGCCGCGGCGCGCCGCCGCTGGATGAGGATGAGCTGGAAAGGGCGATCAGGGAGGGACCTCGCTAGTGGGACAGCGGACGGTGCTGGTGATGGCGAACCCGCGGCGGGAGAGCACGCTGCGCAGCGCCCGGCAGGTGGCGGGGCGGCTGACCGCCGCCGGCATCGCCGTCCGCACGCTCGCCGCCGAGCTGAACTGCCTCGGCGCCCAGCAGGTGCCGGACGGCCCGGATGCGGCCGAAGGCACCGAGCTTGTCCTGGTCCTCGGCGGCGACGGCACGCTGCTGCGCGCCGCTGAGCTGTCCCGGCCTGCCCGGGTGCCGCTGATCGGGGCGAACCTCGGGCACGTCGGCTTCCTCGCCGAGGCCGAGCCGGACGGGCTGGCCCACCTTGTCGACCAGGTGGTGGCACGCGAGTACCGGGTCGAGGAACGGATGACGGTTGACGTCACCGTGTGCGGCAGCGGCTCGGTGACCGCCTCCACCTGGGCGCTGAACGAGGCGACGGTGGAGAAGGCGGCCAGGGAGCGGATGATCGAGCTGGTCATCGAGGTCGACGGCCGTCCGCTGTCCCGCTGGGGCTGCGACGGGGTGGTGTGCTCGACCCCGACCGGCTCGACGGCTTACGCCTTCTCGGCCGGCGGCCCCGTGGTGTGGCCCGAGGTGGAGGCGCTGCTCATGGTGCCGGTCAGCGCGCATGCGCTGTTCGCCCGGCCGATGGTGGTGTCGCCGCACTCGGTGCTCGCGGTGGAGCTGATCGAGCGGGCCGGGACACCGGGAGCGGTGATGTGGTGCGACGGCCGGCGCAGGGTCGACCTGCCGCCGGGCGCCCGGGTGGAGGTCCGCCGCGGCGCGCTGCCGGTGCTGCTGGCGCAACTGCACGCGCCGGAGTCCGCGGGAGCACGGTTCACCGACCGGCTGGTGGTCAAGTTCGGCCTGCCGGTGGCGGGCTGGCGGGGCCGTTCGGAGGAGGACGCTGGCAAGCATGCTTGAGGAAGTCCGCATCACCGGCCTCGGCGTTATCGACGACGCGGCCCTTGAGCTGTCCGCGGGGTTCACCGCGCTGACCGGCGAGACCGGAGCCGGCAAGACCATGGTGGTGACGGCGCTCGGCTTGCTGTTCGGCGGCCGTGCCGATCCGGCCAGGGTGCGGCCGGACGCGGCGCGGGCCTTCGTGGAGGGACGGCTGCTGGTCTCTGCCGAGGTCGCAAGGGACGTCGAGGAATCGGGCGGTGACCTGGACGAGGACGGCACCGTGCTGGTGCTCAGCCGCTCGGTTTCTGCGGAGGGGCGGTCGCGTGCGTTCGCCGGCGGCCGTTCCGTGCCGGTGTCGCTGTTGCAGGTGCTCGCCGACGACCTGGTGGCCGTGCACGGGCAGGCGGACCAGCAGCAGCTGCTCAAGCCGGGGCGCCAGCGCGACGCGCTGGACAGGTTCGCCGGCCCTGAGCTCGCGCTGGTGCTTTCTGATTACCGGCGGGCGTTCACGCGGCACCGCGCGATCCGTGACGAGCTTGACGCGCTCCGGCTGGCCGAACGGGATCGGGCGGCCGAGGCGGAGGCGCTGCGGCTCGGCCTGGCCGAGGTCGAGGCGGTGGCACCGGTGGCGGGCGAGGACGCGGCGCTGCGCGAAGAGGAGGAACGGCTGGCCAACGCGGACGCGCTGCACGCAGCGGCCGCCACGGCGCACGAGGCGCTGCTCGGCGACCCGGCATCGGCGGGTGGCGCGGACGCGGTCACGCTGCTCGGCGCCGCCGCGCGGGCCCTGGACGCGGTCCGCGGGCATGACCCGGCGCTGGCCGCACTCGCGGACCGGGTGTCCGAGGCGAGCTACCTGGTCTCCGACACCGCGGCCGAGCTGGCGTCCTACGCGGACGCGCTGGATTCCGACCCGGCCCGGCTGGCCGCGGTCGCCGAACGCCGGGCCGCGCTCGGCAGGCTGGTCCGCGCGTTCGGCGGCGCGGCGGGCGACGTGGCCGGCGTGCTCGACTGGGCCAAGCAGGCCGCCTCCCGGCTGGCCGACCTGGAGGGGGCCGACGACAAGATCGCCGAGCTGGCGGCGGAAGCCGACGCGCTGGCCGCGCAGGTGGAGTCGCTGGCCGGGCGGCTGACCGAGCTGCGTTCGGCTGCTGCGGCACGGTTCGGGTCCGAGGTGACCGCTGAGCTGACGGCGCTGGCCATGCCGCACGCGTCGCTGAGCGCCGTGGTCGTCCCGCTGGGCGAGCCAGGGCCCTTCGGCGCCGACGATGTGGAGATCAGGCTGGCCGCGCACCCCGGCGCGCCGCGGCTGCCGCTGCACAAGGGCGCTTCCGGGGGCGAGTTGTCCCGGGTCATGCTGGCCATCGAGGTGGTGTTCGCCGGGGCGGACCCGGTGCCCACGTTCGTGTTCGACGAGGTGGACGCCGGAGTCGGCGGCAGGGCAGCGGTGGAGGTCGGGCGGCGGCTGGCCAGGCTGGCGCGTTCGGCGCAGGTGATCGCGGTCACTCACCTGCCGCAGGTCGCGGCGTTCGCCGACAACCACCTGGTCGTGCAGAAGTCCGATGACGGCCTGGTCACCGCCAGCGGCGTGCTGCGGCTTGACCAGCATGGCCGGGTCAAGGAGCTGTCCCGCATGCTGGCCGGCCTTGAGGACTCCACCTCCGCCCAGGCACACGCCGAGGAACTGCTGGCCCTCGCCGCCCGCGAGCGCGCACCGGTGCAGTAACGCGCGTTTGCGTGCGCGGAGGTTGCGGTTCTTCAGCCGGTTGCCGCAGACCGCCATGTCGCACCAGGCGCCGCGGCGGCTATGTGAGCGGTCATAGAACGCCCAGCGGCAATCCGGGTTGCCGCACAGCTTGAGCCGGTCCCAGCTGCCGTCGGCCTGCGCGTCCCGGATGATCAGCAGCAGCCTGAGCAGCCCGTCTGCCAGGGTACGGGGCGGCGCCGGCGCTTGCAGGACGACCTGGCCTGCGGCGGTCACCTCCATCCGCGGCCGTGCCTCACGCAGCACCGTGGCCAGCGGCCGCAGCTCAGCCCCGGCCAGCGGCCGCGGGTCGGTGTTGTGACCGATCAGCGCCCGGATGCTCTCCCTCGCGGCGCGTGCCAGCTGCAGGTCATCCCCGAGGTCCGCGCCGGGCGGCCCCGGGTCGCGCAGGCCCGCGCCGGCCAGCCAGGCACGTGCCTCATCGGCGTGCCCGAGCAGGTCCGTGCCGGTGTCCGCTTCCCGGGTGTCGACGAACGCCTGCACCAGGAGCAGCGGCATCGGCGCCAGCTTGTCCTCGACATGGGCAGCCCACGACGGCAGCGTCACGCCGACCAGGCTAGCCGTGATGATCACCGCCTCCGCACCGTATAGTGACCAGTTAAATCTCTTTACAGGTCATGAGCGACCAGTATAATTATTTTATAGGTCACGCAACCGGAGGTGGGGCCCGATGCATGCCCTCGTTGACGACGATCGCGGCCGCCTGACGCTGCGGCCGCTGCGGCCGTGGCACCAGATGCTGGCTCGCTGCCGGGCGGCGCGGCTGGACCGCGAGCTGGCCGATGGCGCCCGCCCCGAGGTGAGCGCCCTGCTGGCGGCACGTGCCTTGCAGCTCACCTCCGGCGGGTACCGCCGCGCCCTGGCCGCGAACCTGAACCGGCTGGCGCCCGGGTCCGCGGCGCTGGCCGGGAGCCTGGCCGGGTCCGATCCGGTGCCGGCGCGGGCCGTGGCGATGGTGGCAGCGCTGCTGGCCGACGGCGCCGGTCCCTTGTACCGCGACGCCCGCCGTGACGACCTGCCGGCCATGATCGAGCGCGCCCGCGCGGCGCTCGGTGGCTGAGCCCCGCGCGGGCGCGATCTCCCCTGCTAGGGGCGCACCTCGTAGACGATGTTGAACGGCGTCTCGGCGGCGCGCCGGAACCTGGTGAAGCCGGCCGCGGTCACCACCTGCCTGATCGCGGCCTCGCCGGCCTGCGCGCCGAGCGCGTAGCCGCCCGGCTGCGACATGGCGTTCGGCACGCACAGCAGCGTGGAGAAGTTGTAGTACACCCGCCCCACCGGGTTCATGTTGGCCGCGGGCGTGTCGTTGGCGTACGGCTCGACGACCAGCCAGGTGCCGTCCGGCTCGAGCGCCTGGCGGATGTGCCGGGCCGCGCCGAGCGGGTCCCCCATGTCGTGCAGGCAGTCGAAGGTGGCGGCCAGGTCGTAGCCGGACCCGGTGAACGTCGCTGCGGAGGCGACCTCGAACCTCACCCGGTCCGCGACCCCGGCGTCCGCCGCTCGCTTGCGCGCCAGCTCGATCGACTGGTCGTGATAGTCCGAGCCGAGGAACCGGGAGTTCGGGTATTCCTGTGCCAGCAGGATCGTCGATGCGCCGAGCCCGCAGCCGATGTCGGCGACGGAGGCGCCGGACCGCAGCTTGTCCTGCACGCCGTGCAGCGCCGGGATCCAGGACGGGATGAGGTTGGCGATGTAGCCGGGACGGAAGAACTGCTCGCAGCCGGTGAAGACGTCCTGGTCGTGCTCGTGCCAGCCCATCCCGGTGCCGGTGCGGAAGGCCTCGGTGATCCGCGGCTCGGCCCGCAGCGCGCCCAGCGCCAGCACGAACGCGCCCGGGACGTAGACGGCGCCGTCCGGGTTGGCCAGCGCGAACCCCTGTTCCTCGGTCATCGAGTAGCGGTCCGCTTCCGCGTCGTGCTCCACGTATCCGCCCGCCGCCTGACCGCGCAGCCATTCGGCGACGTAACGGGGGTTGGTGTGGGTGCGTTCGGCTAGTTCCTCGGCGGTGGCGGGCGCGGACGCGAGTGCCCGGTACAGCCCGAGCCGGTGCCCGATCACCACGTTTCCCGCGGCCGCGGTCGCGCCGAGGTCGGCGGCGAACCTGCCGATGAACTCGTGCAGCTTGTCCATGTCGATGGCCATGATGACCCTCCCGTGTGCTGGTGTGCTCACGGCCAAGGCTGCGCCACGGCGTTGCAGTGGCGTTGCAACCGCGCTGCGATGGGCACCGAGGGCGCGGCGGCTTACCCGGCGCGCGCGCTCCGGCCAGCACCGAGGGTTCGCCGGGCCGATCGCGCCTCATCAAGGACATGAGGGAGCCCGTGTTGACGGGCGAGGTTCTCGGCTCGCGACAACTCGGCCGTTGCCTGCTGGTTCCGACCCAGCCGAACGAGGGCGAGCCCGTCGACGGCGAGCGTCGCGGCCAGCGTCGCCGTCCACGGGACCCGTTCGGCCACCGCGAGCAGCGGCGCCAGGACCGCACGGGCCCGCTCCGGGGCGCCGCGCCCCAGCCAAGCCCGGGCCAGCGACAGGTGTGCCTCGTCGCCGAACACCCATGCGCCCTCAGCCGGCATGCTGGCCTGCTCCAGCAGCCGGTCGGCATCGGCCAGCACGGCCGGTGAGCCCGTGGCGTGCGCCAGCGGCGCCGCGCAGCGCAGCAGGTTGGCTTCCCCGCCTCCGGTCTCGGCCGCGGCCAGACCGCGCTCGAACAGCTCGATGGCCCCGGCGCGGTCACCGGTCAGCAGCAGCGTGGTGCCGAGCATGGCGCACGCCGTGGCCTCCCCCCACAGGTGCTCGTGTCGTTCGGTCTGCTGCACGGCCTGTCGGCCCAGCGTCAGTGCCTCGTCGTCGCGGCCGCGGAGCCTGGCCAGCCAGCCGAGGTGCGTCGTGTACCACGGCGGGTAGGTGGGGTAGCCGCTGCGGCGGTTGATCTCTATGGCGGTCACCATAGCGGCTGCCGCATTGCCCCAGTCGGCGGAGGCGATGAACAAGAACGCGGATTCGAACTCGGCCCACTGCAGTCGGCGCAGATCGCCCTGGCGGCGCAGCAGCGGCTTGAGCTCGGCCAGGACGGCCGCCAGGCCCTGGGCGTCGCCGAGATGCAGGCAGGCGGTTTTCAGGCCGTCAAGCCCCGCCGCCACGGCGTGCTCGTCCGCGGAGGCCCGCCCGGCGGCCACCGCGCGCCGGCCGTACTCCATGGCGGCGTCCAGGCGCAGCCGGAACCCGGCGATGACGGCCAGCTGGGCCAGCAGCTCGGCCTCGCTGGCCCGGTCGCCGAGCGACATGGCGATCCGCAGCCCGGTCTCGATGTAGGACGTCGCGATCGGCAGGCCGCGCGTGGCGGAGAAGTCGCCGCCGAGGCGGCGCAGTGCCAGCATCTCCAGCCGGCGGTCGCCGGCGGCGCGTGCGGCGGCAAGCCCCTCCGTCAGGTCAGCCAAAGCGGCATCGTTGGCGCCGGCCGCCTCGCGCGCGCGTGCGCGAGCGACCAGAGCTCGGGCGCGGGCCTCCGTATCGCCGCCGCGTTCGGCCGCGTCGAGCGCCTGCGTGCTCAGCGTGATCGCGTCGCTCGCGGCGTACCGCCGCACGGCATGCTCTGCCGCCAGCAGCCAGGCCCGCGCCGCCCGGGGCCAGTCACCTGCGGCCGACGCATGCATGGCCAGCGACTCCGGCTGGCCGGTCAGCAGGTCAGCGGCCCGGCGGTGGTAGGCCAGCAGGGTCGGCTCGGGCGTGGTCGCATACAGGACCTCCCGGATGAGGTCGTTGGCGAACTCGTAGTCCCGGCCGCTCACCACCAGCAACCTAGCCTGAAGGGCCAGCTCGCACAGCTCCAGCGCAGCGGCGGGGGCCAGGTCGAGCAGCTCGCCGACCAGCAGCGGATCGAATGCCGAGCCGAGCACAGCGGCCGCGCGCAGCAGTGCCTCGGCGGCCGCTCCGGTCCGCCTGACCCGCGCCTGGACCGCGCTGCGCAGCGATTGCGGCACTCCGGCGTCTCCGGCGGCCAGCGCCCGCAGCACCTCCACCACGAACAGCGTGTGGCCGCGGGTGCGCTCCACGATGGCCTCGGCCAGTTCGCCCTGCCCGGCGTCTTTGGCGAGCTGTCCAACCGCCGCCGGGCCGAGCGGGCCCACCTCGATACGGGCGGCCACCGGCGCGAGCATGGCGCCGGTCTGCCGATCGTGCTCGGCCCGCACGGTGACCACGACGAGCAGCCGTGTGCCGGACAGGTGGCGTCCCAGGTAATGGATGAACTCGACCGTGGACTGCCCCGCGTACTGCAGGTCGTCCACGACGAGCAGGACCGGGTTGCGCGCAGCCACTCCGGACAGGAACGCGGTCACCGCCTGGAAGGACCGGCGGCGCTCGGAGTCCGGGCTGCCGCGCCAGGACGGCGCCGGGCCGAGCAGCGCCGCGACCTCGGGCAGCAGGGCCGCCATCGCGGGTCCGTGCTCGCTGAGCAGCTCCCGCAGCTCGGCGGCGGGCGTGCGGCCGGCCACCGGCGCCACCGCCTCCATGATCGGCTGCAGGAACAACGACCGTTCGGCCTCATAGCAGCGCGCGCGCAGCACGGTTGCCCCGTCCTGCCCGGCTTCGGCTGCCAGGTCCTCGGCCAGCGCCGTCTTGCCGATCCCGGCCTCCCCGATGACCATGACCAGGCCGGGATCCGCGGCCGCGGCACGGTCCCAGGCATCGCGCAGCGCCCGGATCTCGGCGTCTCGGCCGGCCAGCGCCGGGCGTCCGGGGGCCTGCCGCGCCGGGCGTCCGGGAGCCTGCCGCGCCGGGCGGCCCGGCCCCTCGCGGCTGACCGCAGGCTCGCCGCGCTGGGCACGCAAGATCGCCACGTGCAGCTCCTGGGTCTGCGGCGCCGGGTCGGCTCCCAGCTCCTCGCCCAGCCGGTCGCGCAGCGCCGCGTAGGCCAGCAGCGCCTTCGCCGGCTCCCCGGCCGCCGCGGCCGCCGACATGTACCAGCGGTGTGCCGTCTCATCCAGCGGATCAGCCGTCATCGCCGCTTCGGCATAGCGTGCGGCCGCGCGCGGGTCGCCGACAGCCAGCGCGGCCTCCGCCGCGAGCAGCCGGGCCCGGCGCAGCAGGCCAGCAAGCTCGGCACGCGCCGGGTCTGCCCAGCTCGCGTAAGGCTCGTCGGCGAGCGCCGTTCCCCCCGACAGCAGGTCCACGGCCTGCCCGGCCGTGGCCAGAGCTAGCGCAGGGGCGGTTGCCAGCTTGCGCTCGGCCTGGTCACAGTACCGGGCGGCGGTATCGAGGTCGACGCTGACCGCAGGCTCGCCGGCGAGCCGGTACCCGTCCCTGCCGCCGAGGATGACCCCCGGGCCCAGCACCGCGCGCAGCCTGCTGACCAGGGACGCCACGTTCTGGCCCGCGGCCGACGGCGGCGCGCCCGCCCAGAGCACGTCGACGATCCGGTCCACCGGAACCAGTCCCGGCCGCTCCGCCGCGAGCAGCTTCAGCAGCGTCCGCGACTTGCGGCTGCCGATCTCGCCCTCGGACAGCTCAGCGCCGTCGCGGAAGACGCCGAACGCGCCCGCAAGCCGCAGCTCGACATGCGTCCTGGTGACGGTTCCTGCGGGCCCATCCCTGCTCACATGCACTTCCTACGCTGGTCAGCGGCATCGCGCAAGCAAGAAGCCGAGCCGGTTAAAGATCGCCGGGCTGGGTAGCCGGCGCGAATGGTCCTGGCTGGCACGCTTCTCGGCGGCCGCTACGAGCTCGATGAATCCGTCGGCAGCGGCGGGTTCAGTGAGGTCTGGCGTGCCAAGGATACGGTGCTGTCGCGGCCGGTCGCGGTCAAGCTGCTCCGGCCCGCCTACGCCGACCACGCTGAGGCGCTGGCCAGGTTCCGGGCCGAGGCGCGGAACGCCGCGGCCCTGTCGCACCAGAACGTGGCGCGCGTGTACGACTACCACGAGCCGGACGACCAGGACCAGCCGTACCTGGTGATGGAGTTCGTCGACGGGCCGTCGCTGGCCGACGTGCTGGCAGACGGACCGCTGAGCGTGACGCAGACCATGGACGTCATCGCGCAGGCCGCAGCCGGCCTGGACGCCGCGCACGCCTCCGGGCTGACGCACCGCGACATCAAGCCGGGGAACCTGCTGCTCGGCCCGGGCGGCGCGGTGAAGATCACCGACTTCGGCATCGCGCACGCGGTCGGCGCGGCGCCCGTCACCGTCACCGGCATGCTGGTAGGAACGCCGAGCTACATGGCGCCGGAGCGGGTGGCAGGAGCGCAGGCCACGCCGGCCAGCGACCTGTACGCGCTCGGCATCGTCGGGTACGAATGCCTGGCCGGCACGCGGCCGTTCGTCGGCGTGCCGCTGGAAGTGGCGATGGCGCACCGGGACCGGCCCCTGCCGCCGTTGCCGGTCTGGGTGCCTGCCGAGGCGGGCCGGTTCGTGATGCAGCTGACCGCGAAGGACCCTGCGGCGCGTCCGGGCAGCGCCGCGGAGGTGGCATGGCGCGCAGGCCAGTTGCGGGACGGCCTCAGCGACGCCCAGCGCCGTCCGCAACCGGTCCAGGCGGCCGCCCTGGCCGCCGCCGGTGACCAGCAGCGGCGGCCCGTCCCGGTGACCTCGAGGGGGCGGGTGCCTGCGGCTCGGCGCCGTCGGCTGGCTCCGGCCCTCGCCACCGCGGCGCTCGCCGCCGTGGTGCTTGCCGCGCTGCTCGGCGTCGCGCTGGCGCACATGACCAGTTTCCCCTCCGCCCAGCATCCCCTCGGAGTTCCGCCGGCCGCCCGGCCGGCGGCCCCGGCCGGCAACGTCGCGGCCGCCCAGCGACTGAGCAAGCCAGCGACCAGCCCCGGCCCTGTTGGCGGCGTAAGCCTCCAGGCCGCCGCCGATCAGGTGACCATCCCGCGGCGAGGCCCCGGCCCCGGCAAGCCCCGCGGGCCCGGGCACCGGCAGGGGAACCGCCCCGGCGACTCCGGCATCCGCCCTGGCAAGGGCAAAGGTGGCGGCAAGCCTAGAGGCGACCACAACGGCGGCGGCCAGGGCAACGGCGGCCAGGGCAACGGCAACGGGGACGACGACGGCAGCGGCCCGGCGCTGGCGGTCGCCGCACCGGCCTAGCTAGGCCGCTGCCCGAGAACTGTGTGTTGTACTCCCAGAAAACGGGAGTAACAACCCACAGACGTGCACCTCTGGCGGCAATAACTCGACCGGGTGCACGGATAAGGCCGGCACGGCAAGCGACAGGCTGAACCGCGTCGCGGAATCAGTCCACCAGGAACGCATGGCGAACCCGGCGGCGGCGAGCTCGGCGGCCACCCCGGCACGGCGGAACTTGGCCGATACCTCGGTGCGCATCTCCTCGCCTGCGGCGAAGCTCACGCTGAGCCCGATGCCCGGCAGGTGCACCGTCTGCGCGGTCAGCGAGCGCAGCCGCATCTCGATCCATTCGCACCGCTCGTCCCACACCACCACGTGCTCGAACGCGTCACGGTCGAAGTCGGCGCCGAGCTCGGCGTTCAGCACCGCGAGCACGTTCTTGTTGAACTCCGCGGTGACCCCGGAGCTGTCGTCGTAGGCGGCCAGCAGCGCTGCCCGGTCCTTGACCAGGTCGGTGCCGAGCAGGAACGAGTCGCCGGCCCGCAGCCCGGCGCGCACCCGGGCGAGGAACGACGCCCGCTCGGCCGGGAGCAGGTTCCCGATCGTGCTGCCGAGGAAGGCGAGCAGCCGGGGAGCAGGCACCTCCCCGTCGGCGGGCAGGCCCAAATGTTCCTCGAAGTCCGACACCACGGCGCGCACGTCGAGCCCCGGGTACTCGGCGGACAGCGCCTCCCCGGCCGCCGCCAGGGCGGCCTCGCTGACGTCGACCGGCACGTAGCAGCGCAAGGTCCCGGCGGCCCGCAGCGCATCCAGCAGCAGCCGGGTCTTCTCCGATGATCCCGAGCCGAGTTCCACCAGCGTCCGCGCCCGCGTCTGCGCCGCGATCGGCGCCGCGCGCGCACGCAGGATCTCCCGTTCTGCCCGGGTGGGGTAGTACTCGGGCAGCTCGGTGATCTTGTCGAACAGCGCGCTGCCTTGCGCGTCGTAGAACCACTTGGGCGGCAGCGACTTCGGCACGGCGGTGAGCCCGGCATGCGCGTCGCCGCGCAGCGCCTCAGCCAGGAAGCCAACGGGGAGCCGCCTGTCGATGTGAATCAAGAGACCGTGATCCTTCCGTCGGTATCAGAAGTGGCAAGCGGCTCGATGCTCACCTGCCGCGGCGCCGCGGCGACCACCGAGCCGTCGGCCACCTCGGCCCACCCGGGGCCGTCGTCGCCGGGTTCGGAGGCCACTGTCACCGTGGCGTCACATGAGCGGTACCAGAGGCTTTCGCCCGCCGCGGTGGCCGCGATCACCTGCCCGTCGGTCAGCAGCGCGTTGAACCTGCCGGTCACCCCGGCTGCCCGCAGCGCTGCCATAGTGCCCGCGAGCGCGGCCGCCGCCGTGTCACCGCGGCGCAGCCGGTCGCGCACCAGCGCCCACAGCAGCGCCGAATCGACCCGTGCCTCCAGCTCCAGCAGCGCCCCGGCCGGCAGCCCGGCGGCGAGCCGGGCAGCCGAGGCCGGCCACCCGTCGATGACGCCGTTGTGGCTGAACAGCCAGCGGCCGCAGCGGAACGGGGCGATCGCGGCGGTGCCATGGTCGGTGCCCGGGGTGGCGGAACGGACGGCGGCGAGGACCGCGCCCGTCCACGTCACCCGGGCCAGGTCAGGGAAGGACTCGTCCGCCCAGATCGGGACAGCCCGCCGGTACCTGGCCGGGTCCGGGTCGCCGTGCGCGTACCAGCCGACGCCGAACCCGTCCGCGTTGACCGTTCCGTGCCGCTGGTAACGCGGCGCCCACGCCTGGCGATACAGGCCGTGCGGCGGGTCGATGAGCACCGAACGCAGGCTCACCGAGGGCCCGAGGTATGCCACGTGCCGGCACATCAGCCGGACTCCGGCCGGGGGACTCCGGGCCCGCCGCCACAGGCGACAAGGCCAGCAGGGTCGCCCCGCCGGGACAGGACTGCAGACCGAGCCGTGCGGAAGCCGGCGAAGATCTGCCGCCGGATCGGATAGTCCCAGTTGCGGAACGTGGCCCGGCAGGCCACCGGGCTGACCGCGAACGACCCGCCGCGCAGCACCTTGTACTCCGGGCCGAAAAACGCCTCGGAGTACTCCCGGTACGGCCAGGCGGTAAATCCAGGGTACGGCAGGAAATCGGAGCTGGTCCACTCCCAGACGTCCCCGAGGAGCTGCCGCGCCCCGCACGGCGCCGCCCCCTCCGGGTAGGAGCCCGCCGGCGCCGGGCGCAGCAACGCCTGGCCGAGGTTGGCGTGCCGGGGTTCGGGCTCGTCGTTGCCCCACGGGTAGCGGCGGCTCGTGCCGGTGGCCGGGTCGAACCTGGCCGCCTTCTCCCATTCGGCCTCGGTCGGCAGCCGCCTGCCCGCCCACCGGGCGTAGGCGTCGGCCTCGTACCAGCACACATGCAGCACGGGCTCCTCCGGCCGCACCGGCTGCGTCCTGCCGAACACCGTGCGCAGCCACTGCGCGCCGTCCCTGCGCCAGTACAGGGGCGCGGACAGGCCGGCCCGCTTCCGGTGCTGCCAGCCCGCCTCGGTCCACCAGCGCGGGTCGTCATACCCGCCGTCCGCGATGAACCCGGCGTAGGCGCCGCAGGTCACCGGCGTGGTGTCGATGAGGAACGACGGCACGTGCACGGTGTGCGCCGGCCGCTCGTTGTCCAGCGCCCACGGCTCGGCGGAGGTGCCCATGGTGAACGGGCCGCCGGGCACGAGCACCTCGCGCGGCAGCCGCGACGCGTCCGCGGGCGCCGGACCGGGATCCGGCCCGGTGAGCACCGGGTGACCCTTGCGGATCTGGTGAGTGATCAGCATCGTCTCGTCGTGCTGCGCCTCGTGCTGTGCGATCATGCCGAACGCGAACCCGCCGCCGGTCAGCCGCGAACCGAACGACAGCGGCTCATCCAGCCGGGCCACCTCGAGCAGGTCCAGCACGCGGCCGCGCACCTCGCGCCCGTAGGCGCGCGCCTCGGCCGGCGGCAGCAGCGGCAGCGAGGGCCGTTCCGCGCGCGGGTGCTCGAACGCGTCGTACAACGGGTCCATGTCCGGGTGCATCGGATCCCGGCCCCCGACCTCGCGCAGCAGCCACTGTTCTTCCTGGTTGGCGACGTGCGCCAGGTCCCACACCAGGGGAGACATCAGCGGCGAGTGCTGAGCGGTCAGGTCGGCCTCGTCCACGCACTCGGTGAGCACGCTGGTGCGCTGCCGTGCGCCGGCCAGTTCCGCCGCGATCCGCTCGCGCAGTGTTTCGGTCATGTGACTGCCTCCAGCTGGTCGTCTGCCGGACATCGGTCTTTGAGCACATAGCGTTCGGCGAAATCGGCAACCGCCTGCCGGACCTCCTGCGGGGCGCCGGACGTGCCGAGCGCCGCGTCGGCGGCGTCGAAGCACCGCCTGCTCGCCTGGCTGATCAGCGGGTCGGCCGGACCGTGCCTGGCCGCCCGCAGCCACGGGGCCGCGTCCTCGGCGTGCGGGCTTGCGGCCCACAGCGGCTCGGCGGCGGCCATCGCCGCGCCGGCGGCCGCGGGATCATCGGCCAGGGCGGCCGCGACGGCTGCGGGCACGATCCAGCCGTCGCCGGGCTGCGCGTCGATCATCCGCAGTTCCAGGTGCCCGCGCGGGCGGACCGGCGGGAACAGCGTGGACAGGTGATAGTCCAGGTCCTCGCGGGTGGCCGCCCGCAGCGTGCCGTGCCCGCGCAGCCAGCCGCGGAAGGTCAGACCGGGCGGGGCGGTCCAGTCCGAACAGCCCGGGTTCCGCACGCACATCAGCTCGGCATCCAGGGCGTAGCCTGCCCAGGCGTCGCGCGGGTCCCCGCCGGACGCCGGCGGCCTTGTGCGCCCCGGATCGAGGTTCGCCCACACCTGCTGCCTGGACGACCGCCAGCCCGTCGGCCGCCCGCCGCGCAGCGGGGAGTTCGCGAACGCGGCGACCAGGACCGGCCCGATCGCGTGCAGCAGCCTCCAGCGCCAGCGGTACCCGGACGTGCCCGCGCTGTCATCGCCTGCGTCCAGGCAGATCTGCACCGACGCGGTGCCGCACATCATCTGGCGGCCCCACGGGCCTGCCCGGTCGAAGAAAGCCTCCATCGCGGCGTAGCGCGGCAGGTCCAGCAGCCGCCGCGGCGGCCGCAGCGGATCCAGGCCGTAGCCGCACAGCTCCAGGCCGACGGCAGCGGCCGCGCCGCGCAGCGCGGCCAGGTCCCGCCCGGCCGTATCCCAGAGCTCGCCGAGCGAAGCCGCGGGAGCCGAGCTGAGTTCCAGCTGCCCGCCCGGCTCAACCGTCAGCCGCGCACCGGAGGCGAGAGAAGGGCTTGTATACCTAACGAACCGTGGTGCTTGTCCCCGGTAGCCGTCACCGTCGACGGGGAAATCCCCGCCGAGTCTGGTCAGGGCGGCGGCTACCTGTTCCGCCCCGACCGGCAGGGCTGGGTCGCAGCGGTCGCGCACCAGCCACTCGAGCTCGACGCCGATCCGTGCCGGCGGCCCGGTCTTGAAGCAGATCCCGTGAACGTGCGCCCGCGCGTCGGCCTCGGTCAGCGCAGCCCCGCCCGTCGTGGCCCCGTTTGTCACGATTAGAACACTACCGGACGGGTCTGACATTCTTACTGGCCATCGCGGCGTTGCGGCTCTGGCAGGATGGAAGCCGATGAAGGTCCCCTCGCTGAGGATTCCGCTTCCGTCCCCGGGAAAGGCCGCCGAGCCGCCCGGCGTCGTCGCCGTGGCCCGCGTGGACCGCAGGACCAAGAACATCACCCGGCGGCTCAGCCCGGGGGACATCGCGATCATCGACCACGCCGACCTGGACCGGGTCAGCGCCGAGGAACTGATGAGGCGCAAGATCGCAGCCGTCGTCAACGTCGCCACCACCATCACCGGCAGATACCCGAACCTCGGGCCGCAGCTGCTGCTCGACGCCGGCATCCCCGTCATCGACGGGGTCGGGAAGGACGTGCTCGGCAAGGTCCCCGACGGAGCCGTCGTCCGGCTCGACCATGACACCCTGTACCTGGGCGACACCGTAGTGGCGAAGGGAACGCCGCTCACCCAGGAACTGGTCGACGCGGCGATGGCCGAGGCCAGGTCCATGGTGGGCGTGCAGATCGAGTCGTTCGCCGCCAACACGCTGGAGTTCCTGCGCCGGGAGCACGCGCTGCTGACCGACGGGGTGGCCGCGCCGGGGATGGACACCGACATGGAGGGGCGGCACGTGCTGGTGGTGGTGCGCGGGTACCACTACCGGGAGGACCTGGCGGCGCTGCGGCCCTACATCCGGGAGTACAAGCCGGTGCTGGTGGCGGTGGACGGCGGCGCGGACGCCCTTCTCGAGGGCGGCTACACCCCCGACGCCATCTTCGGCGACATGGACTCGGTCTCCGATGAGGCGCTGTGCTGCGGCGCGGAGCTGGTCGTGCACGCCTACCCGGACGGCCGGGCGCCGGGGCTGGACCGGATCCGCGAGCTGGGCCTGGACGCGGTCACCTGCCCCGCCCCCGGCACCAGCGAGGACGTGGCGCTGCTGGTTGCCGACGCCAAGGGCGCCAGCCTGATCGCCGTGGTGGGCACGCACCACACGCTGGAGGAGTTCCTGGACAAGGGCCGCCCTGGGATGTCGTCCACGTTCATCACGCACCTGCGGGTGGCCGGGAAGCTGGTCAACGCCAGGGGGGTACACCAGCTGTACCAGAGCAGGATCTCAGGCTGGTCGCTGCTCGCGCTGGTGCTCGCCGCGGCGGTGACCGTGTTCGTCGCGGTAAGGTTCTCGCCCGCCGGGCCGATCCTGGCCAGGTACTTCGAGGCGACCTGGCACTCCTTCACCTACTGGCTGACCGGAAAACTCTAGTGATCGACTTTCGCTACCATCTGGTGTCCATCGTGGCGGTGTTCCTCGCCCTGGCCATCGGGATCGTGCTGGGCTCCACCGAGCTGCAGGGACCGGCGTTCAACATCCTGAACCAGACCACGTCCAAGCTGCAGGACGAGTGGAACCAGGCGCGCAGCCAGCTGGCCACGACCCAGGCCCAGCTCGGCGCCGACGAGGCGTACGCCGCGGCGGTCGAGCCCGCGGTGCTGCACGACCTGCTGACCGGGCAGCGGCTGCTGCTGATCACCGAGCCGGGCTCCCAGCCTGGGGTGGTCGGCGGGATCACCAGCGCCGCGCAGGACGCGGGCGCCGAGGTGACCGGGCAGATCGCGCTGCAGCCGAAGTTCTTCGACACCAGCGCCGCCACGCAGCAGGCGCTCGACCAGACCACGCTGAACGCGGCGTCCCAGGCCGCGATCACGCTGGAGCCCAGCCAGACCTACGCCCAGCAGGCCGCCCAGCTGCTGGCCACCGAGATCCTCACCAAGGCGCCCGCTTCGCCCGGGGCCCAGCAGCAGGCGCCCGGCGCCCAGGGGTACTCGGCCGCCGCTGCGCAGGCGATGCTCGCGGCCTACGCGCAGTCCGGGTTCCTGACCATCAGCGGGCAGCCGTCCGCGCAGGCGACGCTTGCCGTGGTGATCACCCCGCAGACCGCGCCGTCCGACGGCAGCGCGGACCCGCTCGGCCAGCTGCTGGTGCCGCTGGCCGAGCAACTGGCCGCAAAGAGCTCGGCAACCGTGGTGGCGGGCTCCTCGGCGGCCTCGGGCCCGGGCAGCCCGATCGGGGTGCTGCGTACCAGCACCGCCGTCGGCCAGGTATCCACGGTCGATGACGCCGACTTCGTGTCCGGGCAGACCGTGGCGATCCAGGCGCTGGCCGCGCAGCTGAACGGCGGCAAGCCGGGCAACTACGGGCTCACGGCCAACGGCGCGAGCGCCGCCGCGCCCAGCCCGGTGCCCACGCCGTCCGGCAGCGCCGGCCCGTCCGCGACGGCCACGCCCGCCGCCACGAAGAATGCAGCCAGATGAACCGGGCCGTCAGGGATCCCGTTGTCGCCGGGCTGGCCGCTGCCGCAGCGGCCCGTGCCGCCTACGTGACGCTGACCCGCCGGCCGCCCGGCGGCCCCAAGGCATGGTGGCGCGGCAACCACCGCGGCGAGCCGGTGACGCTGCTGGAGGGACCCGCCGTCGCGGCGGGGGCGATCGTCGGCGTGCTGGCGCAGGCCGCCCTGGCACAGCACCGGCGGCGGGCCGCCGCGATGGCGGCGGCGGGGGCAGGCGCGGCGGCGTTCGGCGGGTACGACGACCTCGCCGGCTCGGGGGACCGGCGCGGGTTCCGCGGCCACCTCGGCGCGCTGCGGCACGGCGAGGTGACCACCGGCGTGGTCAAGCTGGGCGGCATCGGCGTCACCGGGCTAGTCAGCGCCGCGATCGCCGGAGGCCCCGCCGCGGACATCGTCATCAACGCGGGTCTGGTCGCCGGGGGCGCGAACCTGCTGAACCTGTTCGATCTGCGGCCCGGGCGCGCTATCAAGGTCGCGCTCGCCGCGGGCGTGCCCGGGGCGCCGGTCACCGCCGCGCCGCTGGCGGCGGCGCTCGCCCTGCTGCCGGAAGACCTCGGCGAACGGGCCATGCTCGGCGACGCAGGCGCGAACGCGCTGGGCGCCATGCTCGGCGCCGCCGCGGGCAGCCTGCCGCGGCCGGCCAGGATCGCGCTGCTGTCCGGGATCGCCGCGCTGACCGCGGCCAGCGAGAAGGTCAGCTTCACCAAGGTGATCGAGCGCACCCCGGCCCTGCGCCGGCTGGACATGCTGGGCAGGCGGCCTCCTGCCGACCGGGAATGATCACCCCCGTCGCGCAGCGGGGCAGTGATCGCCAGCGGCACGGGGGGCTGGGCCGCGCCGCGCTGCTGATCGCCGCGATCACCCTGCTGGCACGGGTGATCGGTTTCGGCCGCCAGGTGGTGTTCGCGCACACCGTGCAGGCCCAGTGCCTGGGCACCGCGTACACCACCGCCAACATGGTGCCGAACATCATCTACGACATCGTCGTGGGCGGCGCGCTGACCGCCGTCGTGGTACCGGTGCTCGCCGGGCCGGTCCGCGATGAATCGGCCGGCCGTGATGAGGTGCGGCGCACATCGGCCGCGCTGCTGACCTGGACGGTGCTGCTGCTCCTGCCGGTCACCGCCGCGGTGGCATTCACCGCGCGCCCGCTGGTGTCCCTCCTGCTCGGCGGGACCCCCGGTTGCCCGCGGGCGAGCATGGTCACGATGGCCGCGCGGATGCTGATCGTGTTCGCGCCGCAGATCATGCTGTACGGCCTGGCCGTGGTCCTGTACGGCATCTTGCATGCGCACCGCAGGTTCGCCGCGCCCGCCCTGGCCCCGGTGCTGTCCAGCCTGGTGGTGATCGGCGCCTACATCTGGTTCGGCGTGACCGGGAACGGGTACCAGGACATGACCAGGCCGGTGCCGGCCCTGTCGTGGATCGTGCTGGCCGTCGGCACCACCGCCGGGGTGGCAGCGCTGGTGGCCACCCCCCTGATACCGTTCGCCCGGTTGCGGCTGGCGCTGCGGCCCGCGTTGCGGTTCCCGGCCGGGGTGGGCATCAGGGTCCGGTCGCTGGCCGCCGCCGGCCTCGCGACGCTCATCGCGCAGGATGCCTCGGTGGCGGTGGTGATCTTGCTGGCCAACTCCCGCGGCGGCAACGGCGCGCTGGTGCTGTACAGCTTCGCCTGGGCGGTGTTCTTCGTGCCGTATGCCGTGCTGGCCGTGCCGATCGCGACCAGCGCCTTTCCCGAGCTGTCCGCACGCACCGACCGCTTCGCCGCTACCAGCGCCGCCTCCACCCGCGCGGTGATCGTGGTGTCCTGGCTCGGCGCGGCCGCGATGGCAGGCACGTGCATCCCGCTGGCCCGGGTGTTCCAGTCCCACGCCGATCAGGCGGCGGCGGCCAGACAGCTCGCGGTCGCGCTGGCCGCGTTCGCCGTGGGCCTGGTCGGCTACGGCCTGACCGCGAACCTGTCCCGGGTGCTCTACGCCCGCCGCCGCAGCCGTGCCGCCGCGGCGGCGGTGTGCGGCGGCTGGCTCCTGGTGATCGCCGCCGACCTGCTGCTGGTGCCGTTCGCGGGCCGGTCCGCGGTGGTTCCGCTGCTCGGCGCGGGCACCGCCATCGGCCTGACCGGCTCCGGCGCCGTGCTGGTCATCCTGGTCCGCCGCGCCTGCGGCAAGGATGCGCTGCACGGGTCGGCCCGGGCCTGGCTGGCCGGGCTGGCTGGGGCGGCGGCCGGCGCTGCCGCCGGGCTCGGCGTGGCCGCCGCCCTGCCGGCGGCCGGCTTCCTGCCGAACGTGGCGGTCACCGTGGCGGCCGGCGCCGCCGTGCTCGCGGTGTTCGCCGCGGTCGTCGCGCTGGCCGACGGCGGAGACCTGCGCGCGGTGCTGCGCCGCTCCGCTCGGGGCCGCGCATGAAGGTCGCGTTCGTGCTGGGCACCAGCGCCGGCGGCACCGCGCGGCACGTGAAGATGCTTGCCGACGGGTGCGCGTCCCGCGGGATGCAGGCGGCGGTGTTCGGGCCGGCGCAGGCCGACCGCGATTTCGGCTTCGCCGCCACGGCCACCTTCGCCTCCGTGGGGATCGGCGACCGGCCGCAGCCGCGCCGTGACCTGCGGGCGGTCCTGCGGCTGCGCCGCCTGCTCCAGGCATGGCGGCCTGACGTGGCACACGCGCACGGCCTGCGGGCCGGCGGGCTCACCGCGATCGCACGGGCCTTGGTCCGGACGGCGGTTGCTGATCCCCGGCCAGCGCTGGTGGTCACCGTGCACAACGCCCCGCCCGCCGGCGGCGTGACCGGCGCGGTCTACCGCGTCCTCGAGCGGATCGTCGCGCGCAGCGCCGACTCGGTGCTGTGCGTGTCACCGGACACCGAACAGCGCATGCGCGCCGCAGGCGCGCGCCGCATCGGCCGCGCGGTCGTCGCCGCACCCGTCGTCCCCGCGGTGACACGCAAGGGCAGGAATCCCCGGCCGATGGTTCTCGCGGCCGGCAGGCTCGCGCCGCAGAAGGGGTTCGGCACGCTGCTGGAGGCCGCCGCCCGGTGGCAGGACATCGAGCCGGAGCCGGTCCTGGTGATCGCAGGGGACGGCCCGCTCGAGGCGGCGCTGAAAGGTCATGCGGCCTCGCTCGGCGTCACGGTCCAGTTCGCCGGACAGCGCCCGGACCTGCCTGCGCTGCTGGCCGCGGCCGATGTCTTCGTGCTGCCCAGCATCTGGGAAGGACAGCCGCTCATCCTGCAGGAGGCGCTGCGCGCGGGGGTCCCGGTGGTGGCAACCCGGGTCGGCGGCGTCCCGGCGCTGACCGGCGAGGACGCCGCGCTGCTGGTTCCCCCGGGCCGCCCGGAGGCCCTCGCCACGGCGGTGCGGGCCGTGCTCACCGATCCTGCGCTGGCGGCCAGGCTGGGCAAGGCCGCGGCAGGCCGCGGGCACTCGCTTCCCGGCGCCGACGCCGCCGTGGCCGCGGTCCTGGCCGAATACCGCCGCCTGGCAGCCGCGCCGGGTAACCCGGGTAACGCGTCGGGTGCCGTCAGCTCCCGGTAGAGCGCGGCCACCTGCCGGGCCAGCGCCGGCCAGGTGTACCGTTCCGCGGTGCGGCGGGCAGCGGCCGAAAGCCGCGCCGCGGTGCCAGGCTCGGCGAGCACCCGGGTGATCGCGGCGGCCAGCGTGGCAGGGTCGGCCGGCGGCACCAGCAGGCCGTTCACGTCGTGGTCCACCAGCGCCGGTATGCCGCCGACCCGGCTGGCGACCACCGGCAGGCCGGCCGCCATGCCCTCCACGAGCACCGACGGCAGCTCCTCGTACTTAGTGGCCAGCACCAGCAGGTCGATGTGCTGCAGCACCGCGGGGATCACGGCGTGCGGCAGGAACCCGGTGAAGTGCACTCGCCCGCCTGCCGGCACGGACCCCGCAGCCAGCCGCTCCGCGGCCGGCCTGCCGGGACCGTCGCCGACGATGAGCAGGCACGCCGGTTCTGCCACCATGCCGAAGGCCTTCACCAGCGTGCCGACGTCCTTCTGCGGGGCGATCCTGCCGATGTAGCCGACCCGCGGCCGAGGCAGCTCCGGGAACGGGTCCGGGATCACCGTGCTGAAAAGATGCGGGTCGTACCCGGGCGGGATAACCCGGACCTTGCTGTCCGGCAGGCCGTCTCGCACCAGCAGGTCCGCGGCCTGGCGGGTGAGCGCGATCACCGCGTCCGCCCGCCGCAGCGCCCGGCCTTCCCCGAGGCCGCCTGCCAGCCGCAGCAGGGCCTTCCGTGCCGAGTCCACCCGCAGCGTGTGCCGGATGCTGGTATGGACGGTGACCACGAGCGGGCAGCCGTGCCTGCGGGCGGCCAGCGCGGCCAGCGGCATCAGCGCGACGTCCTCCCCGCAGTGCGCATGTACCAGGCTGACCGGCCTCCTCTCGCTCAGCGCCGTCCGTGCCGCTGCGGCCGCCCAGGCCTGGCGGGCTACCGGAATGTGCACGCCGGTCCGCACCACCTGCCCGTGCTCGCCGAACCGGGTCCGTCCGGCCGGGCCGTCAAGCCGCGAGGTGAGCACCACCTGGCGGATCCCCATCTGGTCCAGGCACCGGCTCAGCTCGGCCGCGTGGTTCTGCATCCCGCCGATGGCGTCGTACCGCGCTGCGGCCGGGGTCAGCGTGGCTGGTTCGAAGACCGAGCACACCCGGATGACCCGCAGCGCGCCCAGGGCCGCCATGAAGCGATGGCCTAGCTGACCGCGATGATCTGGCCGTGCAGGTCCAGTAGATCCGGGATCTCGTCGCGGGCCGCGCGGCCCATGCCGCATTCGGTGCACACGCCCCAGTCGCGGCGGCCGCCCGGGCTGCCCGCCAGAGCGGCATCGATGAGCCGGACCTGGGCCTCGGTCGTGCCCGGCGCCTGTTCCGCCGGGTGGTACGGCACCAGCGCGAAATTGAGCTCGGTGCCCGGATCCGCGGCCAGCTCGGCCAGCGGCGCGAAATAGCTCTCCTCGCGCTGGTACTGCGGCACGGTGAAAGACACAAAGCTCAGCGGCCGCCCGGCGGCCGCGGCGACCGCGTTCACCACCCGGACCTGCAGGGCCAGCGACTCCGGCTGCTTGAAATGCTGGTGGCCGTAGTCTCCGTAACACAGGTGCAGCCCGGCGGACACGTCGGCGGGGACCTGGTCCACGCAGCGGGCCAGGCCGGCGGTGATCGCGTCGAACGCCTGCGCGCCGCCGGGCGCGAAGGCCTCCTCCAGGATGCCGAACTCCACCGCGACATCCCACTGCACCGCCACCTGGTCGTGCGGGATCGCCGCCAGCAGCCGGTCCAGGTCGCCGAACAGCGCCCGTTCATAGGAGCCGAGCAGCGCCTGCTGCTGCTCAGGGACGATGTAGCCGCTGATCGAGGCAAGCGGCGTGGGGTACTCGACCTGGAAGCGGACGCCGCCCGGGATGACGCCTTGGCCGCGCAGCGCGGCGAAGCTCTGACAGGACCTGAGGTAGGCGTCGGCGTAACCCAGATCCGGCCAGCTCACCTGCGCCGCGTCGGCGCCGTCGGCCAGCCGCAGCCGCGGCAGCTGCTCGTAGTCCCCCTCCGCGGCGTCCAGCGGCCGCGCCGGGACCAGCCAGGGCAGCTGCAGGAACTTCTGCAGCTGGAAGAAGATCCAGTTTCCGCGGTCCCCGGTCTCCCCGTCCGGGATGCGCCGCAGCCCGGCCGGGACCCGCGAGACGATCTCGCGCATCACCGAGTCGGCGTCGGCCAGATTGACGCTGCCGTTGAAATGGGCATGAGTCGGCGGCATGGCACGGGCTCCTCTCATGACTGGCATCCCAGCGCGACGAGCTTAGCCGTGCGCAGGGCACGCAGGGCCGCCGATTACCCCGGCTGCCCGGTGACGTGCGGCTCTGCCGGATTGCCTGACCGTGCCCGGGCGTCAGCCGCGGCCCGCGCGGCCCGCCTCGCGGTCTGGTCTGGGACCGGGCCGGGACGGCAGTAGGGGCATCCGGGGCCGAAAGCGCTGTGCAGGTGGGCGCACGGGCTGGTCACGGCGATCATGACGCTGGTCACCTCGCAAATCCCGGTGCCCGCGAGATGGTGCAGGTGCGCGGCACCGCTGTATCCAGCTTCCCGGCCGCGGCCGTGTCAATCCGGCCGCCGTGGTTAATCTTTCTGGGTTGATCCAGTCGCGCGCGACAACCCAGCTGAGCTCTTCGAGCAGCGGGCCCGCCCGGCTGTGGCAGGTGCCGATGTCGGGTTCGATGTCGGCGAGCGCGTAGGCGCGCACGATGCCAGCCGCGCGGAGCTGGGCGGTGCTCAGCGAGCAGCGGCCGGCTACCGCCAGCACCGGCACCGCACCGGCCTGGCCAGCCGCCGCGGACACCGCGCGGGCTACTCCGGCCGGCGCCTTGCCGCGCAGCGTCTGGGCGTCGATCGCACCTTCGCCGGTAATGACCAGCCGTGCCCCGGTCAGCCGGGCACGGAATGCCAGCAGGTCGAGCATCAGGTCGATGCCGGGCCGCGCGGTGGCGCCCAGGAACGCCAGCGCCGCGAAACCAAGGCCGCCAGCCGCGCCGGCGCCGGGCTCGTCCCGGCTGGTCTTGCCGAGTGCCTGCTCGGCCACGTCGGCCCAGCGCGCAAGGCCCGCTTCGAGTGACGCCACGTCATTGGCGGACGCACCCTTCTGCGGGCCATAGACGGCCGCGGCGCCGTGCTCGCCGAGCAGCGGATTGTCCACATCGGTGGCTACGACTATCTCCGTGGCGGGCAGGCCCCGCGGCGTCGAGACGTCGATCCGGTGCAGCCGGGCCAGGGCCGCACCGCCCGGCGGCAACGGGGCACCGGATTCGTCGACCAGCCGGGCACCCAGGGCGGCGACCATGCCCGCCCCGCCGTCGGTGGACGCGACACCGCCGAGTCCCAGCACGATCCGCTCCGCGCCCATCCTGGCCGCTGCCAGCATCAGCTCCCCGACGCCGTGGCTGGACGCGGTCCGCGGTGCCAGCACCTCACCCGGCAGCCTGCTCAGCCCGCAGGCCTGCGCCGCCTCGATGATCGCGGTCCGGTCGCGGAGCGCGAAGGCCGCGGTGACCGGCCTGCCGGTGGGCCCGCGTACGCCGACCTCGATACGGCGGTACCCCGCGGCTGCCGCCGCGTCCACCGTGCCCTCGCCACCGTCGGCGACAGGCGCCTGGACGCTCTGCAGTCCCGGGCAGGCACGTTCGAGCCCTGCCGCCACATGCGCGGCAACCTGGCCTGCGGTGAGCGTGCCCTTGAACTTGTCCGGGGCGATCACCACGTGGTTCACCCGCCGGTCTCCTGCCAGCGGCGCGCGACGGCGGCGAGGCCGTCCGCGGTCAGCGACCCGTGCAGCCGCAGCCTGGCCACCCCCCCGTCGGGGAAGATATTCAGCCGAACGTGCGTGGCGGGCGGCCCGGTCACCCGGAACCGATGCGGGGTATCCGGCAGCAGTTCCACCCGCGGCAGCAGGTCCCGCCAGGCGCTGTGCTCGGTGAGCGGGCCGTCGCTCACCTGCACCGAGGCCGCGCCAGCCGCGTTGCCGCGGTACCCGGACGTGTCGATCTCGGCCAGGCTGATCACGCCCTGCCCGGGCAGCCGGACCACGAGCCACTCGTGTCCGGCGGTCCTGCGCCGCCGGGTCTCCCAGCCCTCGCCCATCACCCGCGCCAGCCCGGGAGAGATGACGTTGCGCGGCGAGGAATAGAACTCGTCGCTGCACGCCACCACGTCGGCGCCGTTTTCCAGCGCCGCCAGGTCGACGGTCAGGCCGTCGAGCAGCGCCGGGTCCGGCACCACCTCGCCGTGCACCCGCAGCCTGGCCACCCCGCCGTCGGGGAAGATATTCAGCCGAACGAAGCTGGACCTGCGCCGGTCCGTCACCGCGAACACGTTCTCGGCGTCGCCGGCCAGCGGGGAGCGCGGCACGATCTCCGCCCAGCCGCCCAGGCCGGCCGGCGCCGGGTACCCGCTTGCCGACGCCGCGTCCACCGAGCATTCCCGCGGGTAGTTGCCGGTGAAGAACGCGGTGTCCACCGTCACGGCCTCGATGACTCCCGGCACGCCGAGCCGGGCGATCACCCAGTCCCTGGCCGCCGGGTCCGGCAGCGTCCCGCCCGGCCCGCGCCGCCGCCGGGTCTCCCATCCGTCATAGATCTGCCCCTTCGGGCCGAACGACTGCGCCGCGAACACCGGCGCCGCGGGCTTGATCAGGTTCTCCTTGTCGCCGAAGAACTCATCGCTCGCCGCGAGCACCGCCCCGCGCAGCCCCAGCAGGTCAAGGGCCGGCCGCTCAGGCATCGGCAGATCCCCTGACTGTTCCGCGGCCCAGCAGCCTGCCGCACGGCTCGCCCGCGGGGCTTCCCAGGCCGGCGTCGCCGCCGGGCAGCGCGTTACCGCGCAGCCAGGTCTGCCGTACCCGTCCGCTGAGCGCCCGCCCGGAGTACGGGGTGAGGCGATGTCTATGGTGCAGACGCGACGGGTCCACCACGTAGCTCTCGCCGGGATCGAACGCCACCAGGTCGGCGTCGTACCCGACGGCC
>JAFAPY010000057.1 GCA_019246795.1 Streptosporangiaceae bacterium
GCGACAGCGACGGCACCGGGCGGTTCCCCGGTGACCTGGCTCCGGGCCGCTGCGCCATCCGCTCCTGCGCGGGCATGACCGCGGAGATCGCCGCCGCCTCGTCGCGGCGCCACTCGATGAGGCCGGCCGGGATCTCGTCGAGGAACCTGGACGGCTTGTGGTACGACGGGCGGCCCCACCAGTTCCGCGACAGCGCGCGGGTCAGGTACAGGCGCTGCTTGGCCCGGGTTATGCCGACGTAGGCCAGCCGGCGCTCTTCCTCGAGCTCCCTGGGGTCGCCGAGCGACCGCTGGTGCGGGAATACCTCTTCCTCCATCCCGGTGAGGAAGACCACGGGGAACTCCAGGCCCTTGGCGGTGTGCAGCGTCATCAGCGTCACCATGCCGCCGTGGTCCTCGCCTTCGGGGATCTCATCCGCGTCGGCGACCAGGGACACCTGCTCGAGGAACTCGGCCAGCGTTCCCCCGGGGTGCGCGCCGTCGAACTCCCGGGCGACCGACACCAGCTCCTCCAGGTTCTCGACCCGGCTGGCGTCCTGCAGGTCGGACGAGGCCTCCAGCGCCTCGATATACCCGCTGCGGTCGAGCACCGCCTCGGCGAGCTCGGCCGCCGGGCTGGCCGCGGCGAGCTCGCGCAGCCCCCCGATCAGCGCGTTGAACCCCTCGATCGCGGCGGCCGACCGGGCGGCCAGCCCGGGCACGTCGCCGGGGCGGCCCAGCGCCTGCGCGAACGTGATCCGCTGGCGCTGCGCGTAGCCGGACACATACTCCTCGGCCCGGTCGCCGATGCCGCGCTTGGGCACGTTCAGCACCCGCCGCAGCGACACCTCATCGGCCGGGTTGGCGATGAGCCGCAGATAAGCCAGCAGGTCGCGGACCTCCCGGCGCTCATAGAACCGCACCCCTCCGACCACGCGGTAGGGCAGCCCGAGCCGGATGAACACCTCCTCGAACACGCGGGACTGCGCGTTGGTCCGGTAGAAGACCGCCACCTCGCCGTGCGTGGCCTGGTCTGCATCGGCGAGCCTGTCCACCTCTTCGGCCACGAACGCGGCCTCGTCGTGCTCGTTGTCTGCCACGTAGCCGACGATCGGCGGCCCCGCGCCCGCATCGGACCACAGGTTCTTCGGTTTCCTGCTCCGGTTCTGCGAGACCACCGCGTTGGCGGCGGCCAGGATGTTCTGCGTGGACCGGTAGTTCTGCTCCAGCAGGATCACCTTGGCGTCCGGGAAGTCCTTTTCGAACTCGACGATGTTGCGGATCGTCGCGCCGCGGAACGCGTAGATCGACTGGTCCGCGTCGCCGACCACGCACAGCTCCGTGCCCGCCGGAGCGCGCGCGTCGGGCAAGCTGCCGCGCGGCCGCTCAGACGGCGGGACCGACTCCCCGGAGGAGGCACCATCGTCCGTTCTGTTCTCTGGTTTGGAGAAAAGCGGGGAGCTGCCGGAAACCAGCTCGCGGACCAGCACGTACTGCGCGTGGTTAGTGTCCTGGTACTCGTCCACGAGCACGTGCCGGAACCGGCGGCGGTACTGCTCGGCGACCTCGGGCATCGCCTGGAACATGGAGACCGTGACCATGATCAGGTCGTCGAAGTCCATGGCGCCCGCCTCGGTCAGCCGCCGCTGGTACTCGGCGTAGGCCTCGGCCAGCGCCCTGTCCCGGACGGTCCGCGCGCGGTGGCCGAAGGTCTCGTAGTCGACCAGCTCGCTCTTGTAGTTCGACACCTGGGCCGCCAGCGCCTTTGGCGGGTACTGCCTGGGGTCCAGCTCGAGCTCGCGGCAGACCAGCGCCATCAGCCGCTGCGAATCGGCCTGATCATAGATGGAGAACGAGGACGGGTAGCCGAACCGCCTGGCCTCCCGGCGCAGGATGCGCACGCAGGCCGAGTGGAAGGTCATCACCCACATGGCCCGGGCCCGCGCGCCCACCAGGGCGGCGACCCGGGAAGCCATCTCGCCGGCCGCCTTGTTCGTGAACGTGATCGCCAGCACCTGCTGCGGCGTCACGTCGCGGGCGGCGAGCAGGTAGGCGATCCGGTGCGTGAGCACCCTGGTCTTGCCCGACCCGGCGCCGGCGACGATGAGCAGCGGGCTGCCCTCGTGCACGACGGCAGCACGCTGCTGGGGGTTGAGCCCGTCGAGGAGAGCATCGATCGCGAGGGCGGCCACCCACCCAGCGTAGGCGGTCGCCACGACAAAGCGAGCACCCGCGCCGCCGCATGAACGCCATGGTCACACGGGGTTCCGGGCCGAGCCGTCCTACCGGCGCTATCTGGTCTTCCTGCCACGCCGGATGCCCCATATGGGCTATTCTGGCCGCCTCGCCCGTAGGTTGGGATGCGACGGAGACGCGGATACGACGCAGCATGAAACCTGGGAGTGCCATGCGATCGCGTGGTCGGTCCATTCGGCTCCGGATCTACTTCCTTGTGGCGATACCGCTGGCGACCATGGTGGGACTGCTGGCCTACGTCGGGGCCACGCTGGCGGACAATGCCAGCAACCTGGACCGGGCGGCCGACCTGATCCACGCCACCTCAGTGCCGACGGCGGGATTCGTCAACAACCTGCAAGCTGAGCGCGTCGCCGCCGTGGTTTACCTGTTCCGGCCCGCGCCGGCCACCCTGGGGGCCTACCAGGCGGCGATCACGGCGACCAGCGCGCATGAGCCTGCGCTGAAGGCAGCGCTGGAGTCCCGCGCCACGGTCAGCAGCGAGACCGCCGCTGAGGCGGCCGCGATCAGGACCACTCTGGCCGGGCTGGCAAAGCTGGACCAGCTCCGCTTTGCGGTGCTGCACCGGCTGCTCACCCCGCTCCACGCACTGCGCGCGTACAACCAGGCCATTGCCGCGGAGCCGAAGCTGTTCCCCGTCGAGGCACAGAGCGTGGCCGATGCAGACACGGCGAACCAGGCGCTTGCGCTGTTCGCCGCCGTGTCGGCGGCCGAGGCGCTCTCGCAGGAGGACGCGCTGCTTTCCGGGGTGCTCGCCGGGCACAGGATGACGCAGGCCGACCGCGCCGCATTCGCCGAGATGGCGGCGAACCGGCAGGCCAGCACCGAGGACTACCGGTCGCTGTTCACCCCGGCCAACCTGGCGACCTACGACGCCGCGCTGACGGGCACGTCCGCGCTGCAGCAGGAACTGAACGGGATTCAGGGCAGGGTACTTGCCGGCGCCGCGCCGCGGAAGCTTCGGGTCACCTTGCCGCAGTGGCAGGCGGTGGCCGGGCCGCTGCTGCAGGCCCACTTCACCGCGGGCGTCGACGCGGCAAATGCCCAGCTCGCCGACACCCGGCGGATCAGCCACGCTGCCTGGGTGCGGGTCGCGGTCATCGGCAGCCTCGCGCTGGCCGGGCTGCTGCTCACGATCACTGCGGCCACCTTGGTCGGCCGCGGCATCATCCGCCGTCTGCGCGGGCTGGAAACAGCCGCCCGCACCCTTGCCGGGCAGCAGCTTCCGGACGTGCTGGCCAGGGTGCGCCGCGGCGAGGAGGTGGACGTTGCCGCCGAGGCACCGCCGCTGCGGGTCGGCAACGACGAGATCGGCCGGGTCGGGCGGGCCTTCGACCTGGTCCGGCAGACCGCCGTCCGCGCCGCGGTAGACGAAGCCCGGCTGCGCAGGGGACTCAACGAGGTGTTCCGTAGCCTGGCCCGGCGCAGCCAGTCTCTGCTGCACCGCCAGCTGGCCCTGCTCGACCAGATGGAACGGCGGGCCACCGACCCGGAGGCCCTCGATGACCTGTTCCGCCTGGACCACCTGACCACGCGCATGCGCCGCCATGCCGAAGGCCTGGTCATCTTGTCCGGCGCGCCACCCGGGCGCGGCTGGAGCAGCCCGGTCCCGATGGTGGACGTCGTGCGCGGCGCCGTCGCAGAGGTCGAGGACTATGCGCGGGTTTCCGTGGTGCCCGGCAGCCAGGCCGCGCTGGCCGGGCCGGTGGTCGCCGGCGTCATCCACCTGCTGGCCGAGCTGGTCGAGAACGCGACCGCGCTGTCGCCGCCGTATACGTCAGTGCGGGTATCGGGTGAGCTGCTGGCGAGCGGGTTCGCGATCAAGGTCGAGGACCGCGGGCTCGGCATGAGCCCGGAACGGCTCGCCGAGCTGAACGAGCGCCTGGCCAACCCGCCCGAGTTCAACCCGGCCGACAGCGAGCAGCTGGGCCTGTTCGTTGCGGGCCGGCTCGCCAGGCGGCACGGCATCGAGGTGACGCTGCGGCCCTCGCCGTACGGGGGAGTCTCGGCCGTGGTGCTGATCCCACCGCAGCTGGTGGTGACCGAAGAGGTGTTGCGCGCCGGGGGGCCCGGCGAGCCCGCCATGGCTGAGGCCGAGGCCTGACATCGGCGCCGGCGGGCGCAGCGGCGAGGTTGGCTGAGAGGCGACGATGCCGTCCAACGAGGAACGATGGCTGGACGATGAAGCCGGGCCCGTGGTCCGGCCCTACGCGCTGACCCAGGGCAGGACCAGGCACGCTGGTGCGTCGTTCGACCTGCTTGCCACGGTGACAGCCACCCGTGGCATCGCCGATCCTGCGTCGCTGGCACCGGAGCATATGAGCATGCTGCGGCTGGCCCGCACGCCGACCACTGTGGCCGACATCGCATCCGATGTCGACCTCCCGCTGGGCGTCGTTCTGATCATCCTCGCCGACCTGCGGGAACTGGGCCTGGTCAGCATCCGTTCGCCGGTCCCGATGCCAGAGCGGGTGGACCAGCAGACGCTGAGGGAGGTCCTCAATGGCCTACGGGGGCTTTGACCCGCGCAACCCGGCAGCAGCCAAGCAGGTGCTGATCGCGCTGGTGGAGTACGTGCTGCTCACGGCCTCTGCACAGCCGCTGTCAGGGATCGCGTAGCACGGCCCAGACTGCCTTGCCGTGGCCGAGCGGGCTCCACCCCCACACGTGGCTGAGCGCGTCGACGATCTGCAGGCCGCGTCCGCTCTCCCCCGCCAGGCCCGGTGTCCTCGGCGCCGGCGTCTCGTTGCCGGGGTCGACGACGGCGACCATCACCTCGCCGGCCCGCCTGAGCATGCACAGCCGCAGCACCGTCGTTGCGCCAGGGGAGCCCGGGCGCGTCAGGGCTGCCCCCGTCCCGTGCAGCACGGCGTTGACCACCAGTTCATCGACGATCATCTCCGCGTCGTCGGCCAGCGCCTCCAGCCCCCAGCAGCCGAGCAGTTCCCTGACGAACAGGCGTGCGGTCCTCGCCTCTTCCGGCCGGGCGCTCAGCGCCCGGGTGATGACTGCCGGGGTTTCCCACCATGCCGACGGCACAGGCAGCAGCCGCGGGCCGGCAACGCCGTCGGGGGCCGCTGGCCATGGGATTTCCACGTCGTCGTCGTCATCCCCGTTTCCTGTAGCGACACTGAGATGCGCCAACGCAACAGCTTCCTGCGTGTCTCGGGCGCTTGGCCCTGCCCGTCACGGTAATAACTAGGTGCCTACGAGCAGGATGCCTGATATATTGTGCAAATGCAAGGCCGGATGCACGTTCATCCGCTTTGTGCACAGGGTTCGGCATGGGCACACGGGGATGAGCAGGCAGGCGGGACATCGGGCATTCGATTACCAGGTGTCGGCTGGAGATTACCGGAGGCAGACCTGGGCCTGGCGCTCAGCGAACCTTGTCGGAAGGGGATGACCAGGATGGCTACGTACAACGGCATGCCCGCCGCGGACCTCGGGGACGTCCGCTGGCGGAAAAGTCAGCACAGCAACCCGAACGGCGCCTGCGTGGAGCTCGCCGCGCTGCCGAGCGGCGAGATCGCGATGCGCAACTCGCGTTTCCCCGGCGGCCCGGCCTTGCTCTACACCCAGGCAGAGATCGCCGCGTTCCTGGCAGGTGCCAAGGATGGGGAATTCGACCACCTGCTCGCCTAAGCGGCCCGGTCTACTCGCCAGTAACACGATGACCGGCCGGCGCAGAGCGACGACGTGAGGTCGGTGGCCCCCCGCCCCCGTCTATCGGGGGTCGTGGGCCACAGACCCCTTGGTCAGGCGCCAATCTCCGGATCCCCGATCACGGAGGGAGCAGGACCGGTCCTGAATAGTCACCTGCCCCTCTTCCGCGGGCACAAGATCACGTGCGAGACTGGTCCAACCCCCGCTATGGCACAGGTGAGGAGATGCGAGGTGCGCCGATGATCTCATCGGAAAACTCGGCCTGGGATGGTCCTGCCAGCATTTTCGGCACGCGGAGCGGCGGCCCGACCGTACAGCGCCTGGTACTCGGCCGTCAGCTGCACCGGCTGCGGGAACGCCGCGGGATCACCGCCGAACAGGCCGCCGACGCCATCCGGGGCTCCCACTCCAAGATCAGCCGGATGGAGCACGGCCGGGTCAGCTTCAAGGAGCGGGACGTCGCTGACCTGCTCACCCTGTACGGCGTCACCGACGGCGAGCAGCGCGCCGCGCTGCTGAACCTGGCCAAAGAGGCCAACGCGCCCGGCTGGTGGCGCGCCTACTCCGACATCCTGCCCATCTGGCTGGAGTCCTTCGTCGGCCTGGAGGCCGCGGCCTCGATCATCCGGACCTACGAGATTCAGGTCGTGCCAGGGCTGCTGCAGACCGAAAACTACGCCCGCGCGCTCATCCAGCACGGCGCCGCGGCCAGCGAGGGCGAGATCGCCCGCCGCAGCCAGCTGCGGGCCAGCCGGCAGGACATCCTGCGCAGGCAGGATCCGCCGCAGCTGTGGGCCGTCGTCGACGAGGGGGCGCTGCGCCGGCCCGTCGGGTCCAGGGACGTGCTGCGCGGCCAGCTCCAGCACCTGGTCGAGGCCGCCGCCCACCCTGCGGTGACGCTGCAGGTGCTGACGTTCCGTGCGGGCGCGCACTCGGCCATGGGCGGCCCGTTCACCATCTTGCGCTTCGCCGAACCCGACCTCAACGACGTCGTCTACATCGAGCAGCTCACCGGCGCGCTCTATCTGGACAAGCGGTCCGAGGTGGACAGCTACCTCGAGGTGATGGAACAGCTCTGCCTGCAGGCCGAGCCGGCCAGCGACACGGTGAAGATCCTCCGCCAGATCCTCGACGAGATCTGAGACCTACTCGCTGGGGACCAGGGTCGGAGTGGAACGCGTCAGGATCTGCTTCCTGAAGTAGGCCGGCTGGACGATCCGCAGGTAGATCCAGAAGATCACGCCGGCCAGTGCGGCCGCGAACGCGATCAGGAACGAGCCGCCGATCTGCCAGCCCAGGCCGGGAACCGTCCAGGACGTGTAGCTGTTGCTGGCCACCCAGTCGCTTTGCAGGCTGTAGATTCCCGCCGCGTACATGATCAGGCCGCCGAACAGCGGCAGGATGCCGCGCATCCACAGGTTGCGGCCGTTCTCCCGCAGCGTCTTGCGGTAGTACCAGACGCAGGAGAAGGCGGTCAGCCCGTAGTAGAACGCGATGTACAGGCCGATCGCGGTGACCGCGTCGGGAATGATCCGGCCGCCGGAGGCGTAGTTGAACGGGACGTAGATCGCGATCGAGATCAGCCCCATCACGAGCGTGGACACGGTCGGGGTCAGGAACCTGGGGTGGATCCGGGAGAACGCCGACGGCAGCGCCTTGTAGGCGGCCATCGACAGCGTGGTCCGGGCGGTGGGCAGGATGGTGGTCTGCGTGGAGGCGGCGGCGGACGACAAGACCATCAAGATGAGCAGGTGGCTCAGTACCGGCCCGATGCCGGTGGAGCCGAAGATGGATCCGCCGAGCACCGACAGCACGTCACCCTGGTTGCTGGAGTTGCCGAGGCCGATGCCCTTGCTGCCGATCCCGGCGTAGGCCTGCACCGAGGTGGTCACCAGTGCGTACAGGACCAGCAGCAGCACGGTGGAGATGATGGCGGCCAGCCCCGGGGTCCGGTTCCGGTCCTTGGTCTCCTCGTTGACCGCCACCGCGGTGTCCCAGCCCCAGTAGATGAACAGGAACAGCACCAGCCCGGAGACGAAGGAGTGCAGCGGCGCCTTGAACGGGTTGAACCAGGACCAGCTCGGATGCAGGAAGCCGGCCGGGGCGGTCCCGTTGCCCACCTTGACCAGGGCGGTGATGGCCAGCACCGCCAGCATGACAACCTCGATCCCGAGCAGGACCTTCTGGAAGTTGGCCGAGACCTCGATGCCCACGTAGCAGATGGCCGTCATCAGGATGATCCAGATGATCCCGGCCATCAGCACCCAGCCGCTGGTCGGATTGGAGCCGATACCGTTGGCATTGAACAGCAGGAAGACGTACTGCCCGGCCACCTGCGCGAGGCTTGCCATCACCAGTACGTCGGCGGCGACGATCGCCCAGCCACCCGCCCAGCCGGTGTTCGGGCCGAAGGCCCGCGCGCCCCAGGTGAACGTGGTGCCGCAGTCAGGGTCCGCCTTGTTCATCTCGCTGTAGCCGATCGAGCACAGCAGCATCGGCACGAACGCGAGCACCGCGACCGCGGGGGACTGCAGGCCGATTGCGACCACCACGAACCCCAGGGTGGCGGCCAGGCTGTAGGCGGGCGCGGTCGACGCGACCCCGATGACGACGGAGGAAACCAGCCCGAGGGCGCCGGACTTGAGGCCCTTATCGAGCGGCTCCTCCCGGCCGGTTATGGCTTGCTCGGCGGTGGCCATGCCACACCCCTTCCCAGCACGGATGCCACGGTTCTAGCACAAATCGTGCATTTCGGCAACGAGATCCGTTGTAACAACTGTGTACTACGACTGGTCCCGTCTGCGAAGCGCGTCGGGGGCCTAGGATCAGATATATGCGGATACTACTGGTCGGCGCGGGCGGCGTCGGCACGGCATTGGCCAGGATCGCCGCCCGCCGCCGCTTCGCCGAGCTCGTCATCGCCGACTACGACCTGGCCAGGGCGCAGCGCGCGGCCGCGGCCGCGGACGGATACACCGCGGTACGGCTGGACGCCCGCGACGAGCCGGCGGCCGCCGACCTGCTCACCCAGCGCCACTGCGACGTGCTGATGAACGCCACCGATCCCCGCTTCGTCATGCCGCTGTTCGGCGCCGCGCTGCGGGCCGGCACCCACTACCTGGACATGGCGATGTCACTGTCCCGCCCGCACCCCGGCGATCCGTACCGCAGGACCGGTGTCAAGTTGGGCGATGAGCAGTTCGCGATCGCGCCCGACTGGGAGCGGGCGGGCAAGCTGGCGCTGGTCGGCATCGGGGTGGAGCCGGGGCTGTCGGACGTGTTCGCCCGGCATGCCGCCGACGAGCTGTTCGCCGACATCGACGAGGTCGGCGTGCGCGATGGCGCGAACCTGGAGGTGGCCGGGTACGACTTCGCACCCACCTTCTCCATCTGGACCACGATCGAGGAGTGCCTGAACCCGCCGGTGATCTGGGAACGCGGCCGGGGCTGGTTCACCACCGAGCCGTTCAGCGAGCCGGAGCTGTTCACCTTCCCCGGCGGAATCGGCCCGGTGGAATGCGTCAACGTGGAACACGAGGAAGTGCTGCTGATCCCGCGCTGGATCAGGGCACGACGGGTCACGTTCAAGTACGGCCTCGGCGCCGAGTTCATCGGCGTGCTGCGCACCTTGCACAAGCTCGGCCTGGACCGCACCGACCCGGTGCGGGTCGGCGACGTCGCCGTGCCGCCGCGCGACGTGGTTGCCGCATGCCTGCCGGACCCGGCCGCGCTCGGCGACAAGATGAGCGGCGTGACCTGCGCCGGCACCTGGGTAACCGGCACCGGCCGCGACGGCGGGCGGCGCGAGGTCTACCTGCACCACGTGGTGGACAACGCCTGGGCGATGGCCGAGTACGGATCGCAGGCGGTGGTCTGGCAGACCGCGGTCAACCCGGTGGTGGCGCTGGAGCTGATCGATTCCGGCGCCTGGTCCGGCTCGGGCGTGCTCGGCCCGGAAGCGCTCCCCGCGCGGCCGTTTCTCGACCTGCTCACCGACTACGGGTCCCCGTGGGCCTGCGAGGAACGCACCCCGGCGGCGGGCTGATACCGGATCTGGTGCTGCGCGTCCCGTCGGCCTAGGTTTCGTCTAGGGTGCCTGCGGGTACGGCCGCCGGCGGCACCGGGCATAATTCACCGATCTGAACAGGGCAACTTCAAGAGAGTGACTCGCGATGAGCATCGAGCTCGACCACTCGTTCACGGTTCCCGTCCCGCCGGAACGGGCCTGGGACGTCCTGCTTGACGTGCAGCGGATCGCGCCCGCCATGCCCGGCGCCACCGTCGATTCGGTTGAAGACGACGTGGTCACCGGGCGGATCAAGGTCAAGGTCGGCCCGGTGCAGCTCACCTACCGCGGCACCGCGAAGTTCACCGACCGCGACCCGGACGCCCGTGCGGTGGTCGTGGAGGCCTCAGGCAAGGAAACCCGCGGCGCGGGCACCGCCTCGGCCACGGTCCGGGCCGCGCTGCACCCGGAATCCACCGGCGACGCGACCAAGGTGACCATGCATACCACGATGAACGTCACCGGCCGCCCGGCGCAGTTCGGCCGCGGCGTGATGGCGGAAGTGAGCGGCAGGCTGGTGGAACAGTTCGCGGCGAACCTGGCCGCGATGATCACCGGGGACGGCGGCGGAAGCGGGCACGGCGGAAGCGGGGACGGCGGCGGAAGCGGGGACGGCGGAACGGCCGAGGCGGCCGCCGCAACCAGCGGAACGGCCGAGGCCGCCACCGCAACCAGCGAGACGGCCGCCGGCGCGCCCGCCCCGGTCGCCGACACGTCAGCCGCGCCTGCCGCGCCTGCCGCGCAGCAGGCGGAAACCTCCCTCAACCTGGTCAGGCTGGTCGGCCCGGTGATCGGCAAGCGAGCACTGCCGCTGGCTGCGGCAGCCGCGGCCGGCGCAGGGATCACCCTGCTGGTTATCCGGCTGCGGCACGGCCGCCAGGCGTAGCGCGGACGACCACCTCGCTGACCGGGAGCGAGGAGTCGGCGGGAATGCCGAGCGGGGACGGCGGCAGGCCCCGGGACACGATCTCCGCGCCCAGGGCGGCGACCATCGCGCCGTTGTCGGTGCACAGCCCCGGGCGCGGCACCCGCAGCCGGATGCCTGCCTCGTCGCACCGGCAGGCGGCCAGCGCCCGCAGCCGGGAGTTGGCCGCGACGCCGCCGCCGATGATCAGGTCCGCCACGCCGTGCGCCCGGCAGGCCAGCACCGCCTTGCGGGTGAGCACGTCGGCGACCGCCTCCTGGAACGATGCCGCCACGTCGGCGACCGGGACCGGCTCCCCCGCCGCCTGGCGCGCCTCCACCCACCGGGCCACCGCCGTCTTGAGGCCGGCGAAGGAGAAGTCCAGCGTTTTGTCGTGGTACTTGCCGCGCGGGAAGCTGATCGCGGCCGGGTCGCCGTCACGGGCCGCCTTGTCGATGGGCGGGCCGCCGGGAAACGGCAGGCCGAGCACCCGGGCCACCTTGTCGTAGGCTTCGCCCGCCGCGTCGTCGATGGTCGCGCCGAGCGGCACCACCTCGGCGGCCACGTCCGGGACCAGCAGCAGCGAGGAGTGCCCGCCGGACACCAGCAACGCCACGGCCGGGGACGGCAGCGTGCCGTGCTCGAGCTGGTCCACGGCGATGTGCGCGGCCAGGTGGTTCACCCCGTACAGCGGCTTGCCGAGCGCGAGCGCGTACGCTTTGGCCGCCGCCACCCCGACCAGCAGGGCGCCGGCCAGCCCGGGCCCCGCGGTGGCCGCCACCGCGTCGATATCGCCGGGCCGGACGCCCGCCGCGGCGACCGCGCGGTCGAACGCCGGGATCATCGCCTCCAGGTGCGCCCTGCTCGCCACCTCCGGCACCACCCCGCCGAACCGGGCGTGCTCGCCGACGCTGGACGCCACCGCGTCGGCGAGCAGCTCATGGCCGCGGACCAGCCCGACGCCGGTCTCGTCGCACGAGGTCTCGATGCCGAGCACCAGCGGCGCCGTCATCGGAGCTCCTTGCGCATGACCACGGCATCGACGCCGGACGGCTGGTAATAGCCGCGCCGGATACCGACCTCGGTGAATCCGTGCCGCAGGTACAGCCGCCGGGCCCGCGGGTTGTCCTCGCGGACCTCCAGCAGCACCTCGGCGCAGCCTTGCCTGGCCGCCTCGCCGAGCATCGCACCCAGCAGCGCGGTGCCGATGCCCTGCGCCCACCGGGACCGGGCCACCGCCAGCGTCAGCACGTCGGCCTGGGCGCCGCCGGTGAACATGATCCCGGCGTACCCGGCCGGGCCGTTGTCGTCCTCGGCCACCAGGTACAGTCGGCGCGAGGCCGACTGCGCGATCTCCCGCGCGAACATCCGCGGCGTCCACGCGTCATCGGGAAACAGCTCCCGCTCCATGGCCATGATCGCGGGCATGTCGCCGCGGCGCATGGGCCGCAGCCGGACCCTGCTGCCCGTGCCGGCCGGGCCGCCTGCGCCGGCAGGGCCGGGCTGCCCGGAACCGGGCCGCCCGCGCTGGGTCCTCATCGCGGGGTCACCCGCTTCGGCGCTCCCGGTTCCCTGGCGTCCGGCCGCCGCAGGTACAGCGGCTCCGGCGGCAGCAGTGCTGGCCTGGCCGCCTGCGGCAGCGGTGCTGGCCTGGCCGCCTGCGGCAGCGGGTGCAGGTCCGCAGCCGCTGGCCGACCGGAAAGCCGTGCCGCGACGATCGCGCACAGCGTGCGGGCATCGGGGTATGCGGGGCCGGTCACCTCGCCGAACGCCTCGGGGTAGGCCAGGCCGCCTGCGCCGGCCACCGCCAGCTGCGCCGCCCCGGGGATCTCGGCGGCCGGGCCGACCTCGGGACCGGCGACCCGCACGGCGCCGGGATCGTAACGCGCCCAGTAGACCTCCTTGCGCCGGGCGTCGGTGGCCACCAGGAACTCCCGGCTCTCTGTGCTGGCGGCGTCGGCGGCGATCACGTCCAGGGAGCACAGGCCATGCACCGGGATGCCGAGCACCTCACCGAGCACCCGCGCCGTCACCACCCCGACCCGCAGCCCGGTATAGGGCCCCGGCCCCACGCCCACGGCGATCGCGGTCAGCTCGGCGCGGGAGGCGCCGGCGTCCGCCATGACCGTCGCGATCATGGGCGCGAGCAGCTCCCCGTGCCGCCGGGCATCGGCGGCGAACGCCTCGGCGACGACCCCGGTCCCGTCGTGCAGCGCGACGCTGACCGCGGCGGTCGCGGTGTCGAAACCCAGCACAAGCACGCCGACCAGCCTAGCCGGGGCGCAGTGCTCGTTAATGCAGGGCAGCCTCGGCGGCCTGCGCGAACGCCAGCGCGCCCGCAGACAGCTGCGGCATCGACACCGGCCCGTAGGAGCCGCGGTTGGAGTGCTGCAGCCCGTTCAGCGTCACGGTCACGATGACGTTGTGGTAGCGCACCACCACGGTGGCGACGTCGGTGACCGCGCCGCCCGCCCGGAACACCTGCATGGCGCTGAACGCCTGGTCGCCCAGCCCGCTCAGCACGGTCACCGTGGCCCGCGGAGCGGGGGAACGCCGCGGCGGGTTCCGCATGGTCTGCAGCGTCGAGCCGTAGGAGTCGGTCGCGGCGCTGGTGGCGCTGCCGTCGCCGCTGGCGAGCCCGCTGGGCGCGTAGGCAAGGATGTTGAGCTCCAGCAGCCGCCAGACCGGGGCCTTGTCGATGCTCCAGTTGCAGCCGGACTCCGCGGCACCGTCGACCGGCAGCGGGGCCGTCACCGTGACCTTTCCGGGCAGGTATTGCCGCACGGTCGCGGCGGGCACGGTGCCGCACGCGTTCGGCACCTGGCGCAGTTCCCCGGGCAGGAACGTGGTGATCAGCGCGTTCGGCGTCACCTGAGCCGGTCCGGGACCGCCGGTCGCCAGCACGGCCGCGGCCGCGGCGGTCCCGGCGACCGCCAGGCCTGCCAGCACCACCAGCCAGCGGCGCCGCCTGCGTGCCGCCGCGCGCTTGGCGCGGCCGCCGCGGAGCCGCCTGCGGCCCGGCGCCTCGCCGTCGGCCGGGAGGGCGCTGGCCCGCCGCCGGTCCGCCTCGCCGTACTCCGGCACGTAGGACCGGGGCGGCAGGGATTCCTGCTCGGGCACGGCGAGCCTTTCGGACATGGGTGCGGTGAGTAACGGCGCGACACGCGGACCGGGATTGGTACAGCGGAACTATAGAGGCTGCCCGATCAGAAGTTCAGGTTATTCCGGATCCTTGTCCTTGCGCGCCTTCCACCTGGCGCCGTGGCCGGCCAGCCGGACGGTCCGTTCCTCGCCGTCGGGATCGGGCTCGACCGAGATCTCCAGGCGGTCTTCGGCTAGGCCTTCGGCCAGCCCTTTCCCCCACTCCACCACCGTGACCGCAGGACCGGTGTCCAGGTCCAGGTCGTCCACCTCGGCGATGCTGGCCAGGCGGTAGGCGTCGGCGTGGATCAGCGCAGGCCCGGATCCGGTCAGGGGGGGATGCACCCGCGCGATGACGAAGGTGGGCGAGGTGACCGGCCCGCGCACGCCGAGTCCCTCGCCGATGCCCTGCACCAGCGTGGTCTTGCCCGCGCCCAGCGGCCCGGCCAGGATCACCAGGTCCCCGGCGCGCAGCAGCCCGGCCAGGCGGCGTCCCAGGTCCCGCATCGCGGCGGCGGTGGGGATCCGCTGGACCGGGTCCAGGCAGCATTGTTCGTTCTGTCTCACTATCGATACACCCTCGCGACCCTGCCGCCGATCCCGGTGGCGATGTCGTAGGAGATCGTTGCGAGCGCCTCGCCCCATTCCTGCGCGGTCGCCTCGCCGTCGTCACCCGGGCCGAACAGCACCACCTCCTCCCCCTCCGACACCGGCTCATCGCCGAAATCGACGACGAACTGGTCCATGCAGACCGTGCCCGCGACCGGCCAGCGGCGGCCGCGCGCGCTGACCAGCGGCAGCCCGGTCGCGGCTCGCGGCACGCCGTCCGCGTAGCCCAGCGGCACCAGGCCCAGCCTGGTCTCGCGGGCGGTGACGTACCGGTGGCCGTAGGACACGCCCGACCCTGGCGGCACCCGCTTGACCAGGGCCAGCCGGGCGCGCAGCGTCATCGCGGGCCGCAGCCAGCCCGGCGCGCCGCCCGGCAGGGTGGACAGGCCGTAGACGGCGCCGCCGAACCGCACCAGGTCCAGCCGGGACTCCGGCACGGTCAGTCCGGCCGCGGTGTTCGCGATGTGCCGGATCTCGGGGGTGACGCCCGCCTTCTCCGCCAGTGCCACCGCGTCGGCGAACGCCGCAAGCTGCGCGGCCACCGACGGGTGCCCCGGCATGTCGGCGCAGGCGAAATGCGACCACAGGCCGGTCACCCGGACCAGGCCGCGGGCCTGGGCAGCCAGGGCGGCATCGACCAGCGCCGGCCAGTCCGCCCTGGTGGCCCCGCCCCGGCCTAGCCCGGTGTCGGCCTTCAGCTGCAGCCGGGCCGGCACGCCCGCGCGCTGCGCGACGGCGGCGACCGCGGCGGCGAACGCGGCCGACCCGGCGGTGAGATCGATGCCCCCCGCGATCGCGTCCGCGGGCTCGCCGACGGCCATCAGGCACAGCACCGGCGCGGTGATCCCGGCACGCCGCAGCGCAAGCCCTTCGCTCATGTCGGCGACGCCGAGCCAGGTCGCGCCGCCGGCCAGCGCCGCCCGTGCCGCCGGCATCATCCCGTGGCCGTACCCGTCCGCCTTGACCACGGCCATCACCTGGCTGCCGCGCACCCGCTTGCACAACGTCGCGACATTGCCCGAGATCGCGGCGAGGTCGACCACTGCCTGCCTGTGCATGCGACCGGTGTCCATAAGATGCTGCGGAACGCGGTCGGCAGCGCCCGGACCACGTCGGAGGCACCGATCGGGGCCTCGCCCCCCATGCCGTCACCCGCGGCGGCCAGCCTGGCGGCGAGGCCGTGCAGGTAGGCGGCGACCGCGCCGGCGTGTACCGGGCCCAGGCCCTGAGCCAGCAGCGCTCCGGCCAGCCCGGACAGCACGTCGCCGCTGCCGGCGGTGGCCAGCCAGGGCGTGCCGGTGGGGTTCACGAACACCGGCCCGTCGTCCGCGGGCGCGACCACCGTGGTGGATCCCTTGAGCAGCACGGTGACGCCGAGTTCGCGCGCGGCGCGCCGGGCATGCTCGAGCCGCCGGGCCGCGACGCTCGCCGGGTCGGTGCCGAGCAGCCGGGCAAGCTCGCCGGCATGCGGGGTGATCAGCGTGGGCGCCGCGCGCGACAGCAAGTCGCGGTGCTGGGCACCGATGGTCAGCCCGTCCGCGTCGACCAGTGACGGCAGGCCGGTGCCGAGCACCGCGGCCAGCCGCGCCACGGCGTCCTCGCCGGTGCCCATGCCCGGGCCCGCAGCCCACGCCTGGACCCGTCCCACGGACCCGATCAGGTCCCAACCCGGCTGGGGGGTGCTTTGCCCAGAACGAGCGGTGCTTTCCCGGTCTTCGGGATGCACCGTCAGCACCGCCTCGGGCCAGGCCTGCCGCACCGCTGCGGCCGCCGCGCTGGCCGTCACCACCCGGACCATGCCGGCCCCGCCGCGCACCGCGCCGCCGGTGGCCAGCACGGCCGCTCCGGCGAAGCGGTTGCTGCCGGCCAGCAGGCCGAGGACCCCGCGGCGGTACTTGTCCGATTCCGGCCCCGGGCGCGGCAGCAGCGCGGCGATGTCGCCCCGCTGCAGGGCCATCGCGGCGGGCGGCGCCTTCAGGTACGGGCCAAGGCCGATGTCGATGAGCTCCACCGTGCCGACCTGCCCGGCGCCGGGATCGATGAGCAGGCCCGGCTTGACCGCGCCGAACGTCACCGTGACATCGGCCTGCACCGCCTGCCCGTCGACGGCGCCGGTGTCGGCGTCGATGCCGCTGGGCAGGTCGACGGCCACCACGGTCGCGCCGCTGGCCGTCCTGGCCTGATCCGCGTACCCGGCCAGGACGGCGAACGCGTCGCGCAGCCCGCCCCGGCCGCCGATGCCGAGCAGGCCGTCGATGATCAGGTCCGCGCCGCCGATAACCTCCGCGGCGTGCTCGGCGACGTCGCCGGTGAGGTGGCCGCCGGCGGCGCGAAGTTCGGCCACGCCGCCGGGATGGGCCTTCGGGCCGGCCGTGACCGCGGTGACCGCCGCGCCGCGGCGGGCCAGCAGCGCCCCGGCGAACAGGGCGTCGCCGCCGTTGTCGCCGCTGCCCGCGAGCACCGTCACCTGGGCGCCGTAGCTGTGCCCGGGGTGCCCGGCAAGCAGCGACGAGCACACCGACGCCAGGCCCGCCGCGGCGCGCCGCATCAGCGTGCCTTCGGCAACGCGGTCCATCAGCGCGCGTTCGGCTTCGCGCACCGCGGCGACCGGGTAGGCGAGTCGCATCGCGTGCCTAACGCCCGGCGACGGCCAGCCGCACCGCGTCCGCGAGCTGGCCGATGACCTGTTCGGCCAGGACCGCGTCCTTGGCCTGGACCATCAGCCGGATCGCGGGCTCGGTGCCGCTCGGCCGTACCAGGACCCGCCCGTCGGCGCCGAGCCGGGACTGCGCCCGGCGCACGGCCGCGTCGACCTCCGGCCCGAGCCGCGACGCGTCGCCGGGCACGTTGACGAGGACCTGCGGGTACTTCGGCATCATCCTCGCCGCCGCGGCCATGCTCACCCCGCGCCGGTTCACCGCCGCCAGCAGCTGCAGGCTGGTGAGCACCCCGTCGCCGGTGGTCGCGTGCTCGCCCATGATGATGTGCCCGGACTGCTCGCCGCCGAGACAGTACCCGCCGTCGCGCATCGCCGCGGACACGTGCTTGTCGCCCACCGGGGTCTGGATCACCTCGATGCCGGCCTCGCGCATCGCGACGTGGAAGCCCTGGTTCGACATCACGGTGACCACCACCGCGTCACGCGTCAGCCGGCCCGCCTGCTTGAGTTCAGTGCCAAGCACGGCCAGGATCTGGTCTCCGTCGAGCAGGTGCCCGTCCGCGTCGGCGGCCAGGCACCGGTCGGCGTCGCCGTCGTAGGCGACTCCGGCGTCGGCGCCGTGCTCGACGACCGCCGCGGCCAGCGCCGCCAGCGAGGTGGAGCCGCAGCCGTCGTTGATGTTCCAGCCGTCGGGTTCGGCGCCGATGACGATGACCTCCGCGCCGGCCCGGCGCAGTGCTTCGGGAGCGGTGCGGTACGCCGCCCCGTGCGCGCAGTCGGCGACCACCCGCAGGCCGGCCAGCGGCCGGGGCCCCGGCGGCAGCGTGGCAAGCAGGTGGTCCAGGTAGCGTTCGCGGGCGGCGCTGGCGTCGCGGACCTGGCCGAAGTCTGTGCTGTCCCGCCTGAGCGCGGCCCTCAGCCACGCTTCGATCTCGTCCTCGGTGGCGTCGGGCAGCTTGACGCCGCCGCGGCCGAAGAACTTGATCCCGTTGTCCCTTGCCGGGTTGTGGCTGGCGGAGATCACCACGCCGAACGCGGCATCAAGCGCCCCGGTCAGGTACGCCACGCCCGGCGTCGGGATGATGCCGAGCGTGGCGACGTCAACGCCGGCGCTGGCCAGTCCCGCCACCACGGCGGCCTCGAGGAACGCTCCGGAGGCGCGCGGGTCCCGGCCGACCACGGCCAGCGGGCGGCCGCCGGCCCCGGGCCTGCCGTTGCTGTGCTTGCGGCCCAGGGCGGCGGCGGCTGCCGCGCCGAGCCCCAGGGCCAGCGACGCGGTCAGGTCGTGCCCAGCGACACCGCGGACGCCGTCGGTACCGAACAGGCGGGTCCGCTGACCAGCTTCCCCCAATTTCGCTCCGCTCGTCTGCGTTGACGTATGGCGTAGGCCGGGTGGGCGCTGACCGCGGCCGTTACCGCTTGGAGTACTGCGGTGCCTTGCGGGCCTTCTTCAGGCCGTACTTCTTGCGCTCCTTGACCCGGGCGTCCCTGGTGAGGAACCCGGCTTTCTTCAGCGCCGGGCGGTTTTCCGGGTCGACAAGGGTGAGCGCCCGGGTCACGCCGAGGCGCAGCGCTCCCGCCTGCCCGGTGACGCCGCCGCCGTAGATGCGGGCCACCACGTCGAACTTGCCCTCGGCGCCGAGGGTCACGAACGGCTCGTTGACAAGCTGCTGGTGCACCTTGTTCGGGAAGTAGGCATCGAGCGACCTGCCGTTGATCAGCCACTGGCCGGAGCCGGGGAGGATGCGGACCCTGGCGATCGCCTCCTTGCGGCGGCCGGTACCCGCCGCATTCCCGGTCACCACCGGGCGCCGCGCCGCGGCGCGTGCCGGCGCGTCCTGGGCGGTCTCGGTGGTGTACTCCGACGGCACGTCCGCGCTGTGCGCGTCGTCGGCGTAGTCGACGTCGCTCTCCTCGACGCCCTGGGTGCTTACGCCACTGGGCTCGGACACGTATGTTCCTCGTTTCCTGCAGGCTATTGCTCGATCTGCGTGATCTGGTACGGCTGCGGCTGCTGCGCCTGATGCGGATGGTCGGGACCGGCGTACACCTTGAGCTTGCGCAGCGTCTTCCTGCCGAGCGCGTTCTTCGGCAGCATGCCCCGGACGGCCTTCTCCACCACGCGCTCCGGGCTCCTGGCCATCAGCTGTTCGTAGGAGACCGCGCGCAGGCCGCCCGGGTAGCCGGAATGCCGGTAGGCGCGCTTTGTCTGCAGCTTGGTGCCGGACAGCGCCACCTTCGCGGCGTTGACCACGATCACGAAGTCGCCGGTGTCCACGTGCGGCGCGAAGACCGGCTTGTGCTTGCCGCGCAGCAGCGTCGCCACCTGGCTGGCCAGGCGGCCGAGCACGACATCGGACGCGTCAATGACGTGCCACTGCCGCGTGATGTCATTGCCCTTGGGGCTGTACGTGCGCACAGTCGTGCCT
>JAFAPY010000099.1 GCA_019246795.1 Streptosporangiaceae bacterium
TAAGGCAAGCAAACACCCGCACCCCGAGGAAGCAGCAAGGATGCAGCACGATCATGCTCTCAGCGTTCAGCGGCCCAGCGGCATGCCATGCCAGCGGTACGCGCCGTTCAAGCCCGTCGACCTGCCGGACCGTACCTGGCCGTCCAACGCCATCACCCGAGCCCCGCGCTGGCTGTCCACCGACCTGCGGGACGGCAACCAGGCGCTCATCGACCCCATGGACCCGGTGCGCAAGCGGCGCATGTTCGAGACGCTCGTCGCGATGGGGTTCAAGGAGATCGAGGTCGGCTTCCCCTCCGCGAGCCAGGCCGACTTCGACTTCGTCCGTGAGCTCATCGAAAGGGACCGCGTCCCCGACGACGTCTGGATCTCGGTGCTCACCCAGGCACGGGAAGACCTGATCGAGCGCTCCGTCGCCTCGCTGCGCGGCGCGCGCCGTGCCACGGTGCACCTGTACAACGCGACCGCGCCGATGTTCCGCCGGGTGGTGTTCCGTATCGGCAAAGACGAGTGCAAGGCGCTCGCGGTCGACGGGACCCGGCACGTGATGAAATACGCCGAGGCCATGCTCGGCGACGCCCACTTCGGCTATGAGTACTCGCCGGAGATCTTCATGGACACCGAACTGGACTTCGCCGCCGAGGTCTGCGCGGGGGTGACGGAGGTCTGGCAGCCCGGTCCGGGCCGGGAGATCATCATCAACCTGCCGTGCACGGTGGAGCGGTCCACCCCGAACGTCTACGCCGACCAGATCGAGTGGATGAGCCGGAACCTGCCCGGCCGCGAGCACGTCTGCCTGTCGGTGCACACCCACAACGACCGGGGCACCGCGGTCGCCGACGCGGAGCTTGCCGTGCTGGCGGGCGCGGACCGGATCGAGGGCTGCCTGTTCGGCAACGGCGAGCGCACCGGCAACGTGTGCCTGGTCACGCTCGGGCTGAACCTGTTCAGCCAGGGCATCGACCCGATGATCGACTTCTCCGACATCGACGAGATCCGGCGCACCGTCGAGTACTGCAACCAGCTGCCGGTGCACCCCCGCCACCCCTATGCCGGCGAGCTGGTCTACACGGCGTTCTCCGGCTCGCACCAGGACGCGATCAAGAAGGGCTTCGAGGCGCTGGAAGCCGAGGCGCGAGCCGCGGGCGTGCCGTTGCCCGGCCGGCCCTGGGCCGTGCCGTACCTGCCGATCGACCCGCACGACGTGGGCCGCAGCTACGAGGCGGTGATCAGGGTCAACTCGCAGTCCGGCAAGGGCGGCGTCGCGTACCTGATGAAGGCCGAGCACCGCCTCGACCTGCCCCGCCGCCTGCAAATCGAGTTCTCCCGGGTGATCCAGGCGCACACCGACACCGAGGGCGGCGAGGTGACCCCCGAACAGATGTGGGCGATCTTCTCCGCCACCTACCTGGCCGACGGCCCGCTCGCGCTGGCCGGCCACCAGGCGTCCTCGGTCGTGGAGTCCAAGCAGACGCTGTCCGCCGAGATCCGGGCGGACGGGCGTGCCCGTCAGGTGGAGGGCACGGGCAACGGCCCGATCTCGGCGTTCTGCGACGCGCTGGCCACCATCGGCGTCCGCGCCCGGGTGCTGGACTACACCGAGCACGCGCTGACCGAGGGCACCGACGCGCAGGCGGCGGCGTACGTCGAGTGCGAGATCGGCGGCACGGTCTTCTGGGGCGTCGGGATCGACACGAACACGGCCAGTGCCTCGATGCGCGCGGTCCTCTCCGCGGTGAACCGCTCCCGCCGCTGATCGGCGACAATGAAGGGGTGCAGCTCTACCGGGACGACGGGATCGTGCTGCGGACCCAGAAGCTGGGCGAGGCCGACCGGATCATCACCGTGCTCGGCCGGAGCACCGGACGGGTCCGCGCGGTGGCCAAGGGCGTGCGCCGGACCAAGTCGCGGTTCGGCGCGCGCCTGGAGCCGTTCACCCATGTCGACCTGATGCTGCATCCCGGCAGGTCGCTCGACGTGATCACGCAGGCTGAGGTGATCCGCCCGTACGGCCAGCGGCTGGCCGGGGATTACCCCCGCTACACGGCCGGGACGGCGATGCTGGAGACCGCGGAGCGGTTCACCCCGGAGGAGAAGGAACCAGCGCTGCGGCAGTTCCTGCTGCTGGTCGGCGGCCTGCGCGCGCTCGCGGAGGGCGTGCACGACTCCCGGCTGGTGCTCGACGCGTTCCTGCTCCGGTCGCTCGCGGTGGCCGGGTACGCCCCCGCGCTGACCGAGTGCGCCCGCTGCGGCGCGGGGGGGTCTGGGCCCGCCGCCGCAGGCGGCAAGGCCAGCAGGGTCGTCCCCCCGGGGCAGCACGGCGCGGGGCGGAACGTGTCGGCGTTCGCGATCGCGGCCGGCGGCACGGTGTGCGCGTCCTGCCGGCCGCCGGGGGCGGCCTCGCCCGCGGCCGCGACGGTGGCCCTCATGCTCGCCTTGCTGCGCGGCGACTGGGACGGCGCGGACCGCAGCGAGCGCAGGCACCGGGTCGAGTGCAGCGGGCTGGTAGCCGCGTACCTGCAGTGGCACCTGGAGCACTCGATCCGTTCACTGCGCCACGTGGAGCGCGTGTGATGGCAACCCGGGCCGGCGTACGGCCGCCGGATCCGCACCCGAGCGGGGCCCGGCCACCGGACATACCGCCCGGGCGCGTGCCCAGGCACGTCGCCCTGGTGATGGACGGCGACGGCCGCTGGGCGAAGAAACGCGGCCTGCCGCGGACCGAAGGCCACAAGCGCGGCGAGTCCTCGCTGCTCGACGTGATCATGGGCGCGATCGAGCTCGGCATCCCGTACCTGTCCGCCTACGCCTTCTCCACCGAGAACTGGCGGCGCTCGCCGGACGAGGTGCGGTTCCTGATGGGCTTCAACCGCGACGTCATCCACCGGCGCCGTGACCTGCTGAACGAGATGGGCGTGCGCATCCGCTGGGCCGGCCGGCGGCCGCGGCTATGGCGCAGCGTGATCAGCGAGCTCAGCTATGCCGAGAAGCTGTCCGCGGGAAATGCCGTGCTGACCCTGCAGTTCTGCGTCAACTACGGCGGCCGTGCCGAGATCGCCGACGCCGCGGCCGCGATCGCGGCCGACGTGGCGGCGGGGAAGCTCGCCGCGGACAAGATCAACGAGAAGGTCTTCGCCCGCTACCTGGACGAACCGGAGATGCCTGACGTCGACCTGTTCGTCAGGTCATCGGGCGAGCAGCGCCTGTCCAACTTCCTGCTGTGGCAGTCCGCCTACGCGGAACTGGTCTTCCTCGACACGCTGTGGCCGGATTTCGACCGCAGGCACCTGTGGCAGGCCTGCGAGATCTACGCGGCCCGCCACCGCAGGTACGGCGGCGCCCAGCCGAACCCCGTCCCGGCTCCGGAGGAACACCCACGTTAGCCGGGCGGCGTGCCGCTGGGGCGGGTCCAGTTCGCGATGACCGGCCGCTGCTCCTAAGCTGAGGGTCTCCGGCTGCGGATGCCGCATGCCGGACCATCACCGGGACCGCGCCCGCCGCGTCCGCCGACCGCCAGCCGGATGGAGACCTGCATGGCTCTGCGCAGTGACCGCCTCGACGCCATCGTCAACCTGAGCAAGCGACGGGGATTCGTCTACCCGTCCAGCGAGATCTACGGGGGCCTGCGCGCCGCCTGGGACTACGGCCCGCTCGGGGTCGAACTGAAGAACAACATCAAGCGCCGGTGGTGGCGCGCGATGGTCACCGAGCGCGAGGACATCGTCGGGATCGACTCCTCGGTGATCCTGGCCAGGGAGGTCTGGGAAGCCAGCGGCCACGTCACCGAGTTCGTCGACCCGCTCACCGAGTGCACGGTCTGCCATCACCGTTACCGGGCCGACCAGCTGGTCGAGGCCTACGAGGAAAAGCACGGCCACGCCCCCGTCGGCGGCCTGGCCGAGATCACCTGCCCGAACTGCGGCACCAGGGGTGCCTTTACCGAGCCGCGCATGTTCAACGGCCTGCTCCGCACGCATCTGGGGGCAGTGGAGGGGGCTGGGGAGGCGGGTGGGGAGTCCGGCCTGGCCTACCTGCGCCCGGAGACCGCGCAGGGCATCTTCATCAACTTCCGCAACGTGCTGCAGACCTCGCGCCGCAAGATCCCGTTCGGCATCGGCCAGATCGGCAAGTCGTTCCGCAACGAGATCACCCCTGGCAACTTCATCTTCCGCACCAGGGAATTCGAGCAGATGGAGATGGAGTTCTTCGTCCGCCCCGGTACCGACGAACACTGGCATCAGTACTGGATCGACGAACGGCTCGGCTGGTACACCGACCTGGGCATCCGACCGGAGAACCTGCGGCTGTACGAGCACCCGAAGGAAAAGCTCTCACACTATTCCAAACGAACGGTGGATATCGAGTACCGGTTCGGCTTCGCGGGCACCGAGTGGGGCGAGCTGGAGGGGATCGCCAACCGCACCGACTTCGACCTGTCCACGCACGAGCGGGCCTCCGGGCAGGATATGCACTACTTCGACGCGGAAGCCGACGACCGGTTCGTCCCGTTCGTGATCGAGCCCGCGGCCGGGGTGGACCGCGGCGCGCTGGTGTTCCTGATGGACGCCTACGCGACCGACGAGGCGCCGGACGCCAAGGGCAAGCTGGAAAAGCGGACGGTGCTGCGCCTGGACCCAAGGCTCGCGCCGGTGAAGGTGGCGGTCCTCCCGCTGTCCCGCAACGCCGACCTGTCGCCCAAGGCACACGACCTTGCCGCGGCGCTGCGCAAGCGCTGGAACACCGAGTTCGACGACTCCGGGGCGATCGGCCGCCGCTACCGGCGCCAGGACGAGATCGGCACCCCGTATTGCGTCACCGTCGACTTCGACACCCTGGACGATCAGGCGGTAACGGTCAGGGACCGCGACTCCATGCGCCAGGACCGGGTCGGCATCGACAGCCTCGCCGCCTACCTGACCGACCGCCTGGACCCCTGTTGAGCGTCCGCGCGGCGGCTTGCCGACGCGCGCGCTCCGGCCAGCACTGAGGTCCGGTGAGGACGAAGGTCCGTGTTGTTACGTTCCCGGCGCCGGTAGAGTCCCAGTGAATACACGACGTCGCGCGGTGCGAGGAGCCGGCAGTGCCGAAATTCGTCAATGACTTCACCGAGGGCAACAAGGATCTCAAGGACCTGCTGGGCGGCAAGGGCGCCAACCTGGCCGAGATGACCAACATCGGCCTGCCGGTGCCGCCCGGGTTCACCATCACCACCGAGGCCTGCCGCTACTACCTGCAGCACGGCACCCTCCCGGACGGCCTGTCCGGCGAGATCGCCGCTCACCTCGCCAAGCTGGAGCAGGCGATGGGCCGCAGGCTCGGCGACCCGGCCGACCCACTGCTGGTCAGCGTCAGGTCGGGCGCGAAGTTCTCCATGCCGGGCATGATGGACACGGTGCTGAACATCGGCCTGTCCGACGAGTCGGTGCAGGGACTGGCCAAGCAGGCGGGCAACGAGCGGTTCGCCTGGGATGCCTACCGCCGCCTGATCCAGATGTTCGGCAAGACCGTGCTCGGCGTCGACGGCGACCACTTCGAGCACGCACTGGACGAGGCCAAGCAGGCCAGGGGCGTCCGCAGCGACGTCGACCTGGACGCCGCCGACCTGCAGAACCTGGTCGCCACCTTCAAGGACATCGTCAAGGCCCGCGCCGGCCGGGAGTTCCCGCAAGATCCCAGGGAGCAGATGGGCCTGGCGATCAACGCCGTGTTCGACTCCTGGAACACCCCGCGCGCGGTGCTGTACCGGCGCCAGGAGCGCATCCCGGCCGACCTGGGCACCGCGGTCAACGTGGTCGCCATGGTGTTCGGCAACCTCGGCGCCGACTCCGGCACCGGGGTGGCGTTCACCCGCGACCCGGGCACCGGCGCCCAGGGGGTTTACGGCGACTACCTGGCCAACGCGCAGGGCGAGGACGTCGTGGCGGGGATCCGCAACACCGTCCCGCTGCAGGATCTCGAGCGCATCGACAAGGCATCCTTCGACCAGCTGATGCAGATCATGCGGACGCTGGAGACCCACTACCGCGACATGTGCGACATCGAGTTCACCATCGAGCGCGGCAAGCTGTGGATGCTGCAGACCCGGGTGGGCAAGCGCACCGCCGCCGCGGCGTTCCGCATCGCCATGCAGTTCGTGCACGAGGGCCTGATCGACATGGACGAGGCGCTGGCCAGGGTGACCGGCGCCGAGCTCGCCCGGCTGATGTTCCCGATGTTCGACACCAGCGCCACGGTCACCAAGATCGCCACCGGAGTTCCCGCCTCGCCCGGCGCCGCGGTCGGCAAGGCGGTCTTCGACTCCGCCCGCGCGGTGGAGATGGCGAACAACGCAGAGCCGGTCATCCTGGTCCGCCGCGAGACCAACCCGGACGACCTGCACGGCATGATCGCCTCCAAAGGGATCCTGACCAGCCGCGGCGGCAAGACCAGCCACGCGGCCGTGGTCGCCCGCGGCATGGGCAAGACCTGCGTCTGCGGCGCCGAGGAACTCGACGTGGACATCGCGGCCAGGACGTTCACCGCCCCCGGCGGCATCGTCATCTCCGAAGGCGACGTCATCTCGATCGACGGCACCAGCGGCGTCGTCTACGCCGGCGAAGTCCCGGTGGTCTCCTCCGACGTGGTGAGCTATTTCGAGGGCAAGCTGGATCCGCAGTCCGGCCAGGCCGACGACCTGATCAAGGCGGTGGACGCAATCATGCGGCACGCCGACGCCAGGCGCCGCCTCGGCGTGCACGCCAACGCGGACAACGGCCCGGACTGCGCGCGGGCGCGCAGGTTCGGCGCTGGCGGCGTCGGCCTGGTCCGCACCGAGCACATGTTCCTCGGCGAACGCCGGCAGTTGGTCGAGAACCTGATCCTGGCCGACACCGAGGAAGAACGCCAGCGCGCGCTCGATGCCCTCGAGCCGCTGCAGCGCGGCGACTTCGTGGAGATCCTGGAGGCCATGGACGGCCTGCCGGTGACGATCCGCACGATCGACCCGCCGCTGCACGAGTTCCTGCCCGACCTCACCGACCTGTCGGTCAAGGTTGCCGTCGCAGGGGACAACGCCACCGAGCATGACAAGAAGCTGCTGGCGGAGGTCCGCAGGCTGCACGAGCAGAACCCGATGCTCGGCCTGCGCGGGGTGCGGCTCGACCTGGTCATCCCCGGCCTGTTCAGCATGCAGGTCCGCGCGATCGCGCACGCCGCCGCTCAGCTCAGGCGGACGGGCAAGGACCCGCATCCGGAGATCATGATCCCGCTGGTCGCGGCCGTGCAGGAGATGGAGATCACCCGGGAGATGACCGAGAAGGTGCTCAGGGAGGTCGAGGAGGAGACCGGCGTCCACGTGCACACCCTGATCGGCACGATGATCGAGGTGCCCAGGGGTGCGCTGACCGCCGGCCCGATCGCGGGCAGTGCCGAGTTCTTCTCGTTCGGCACGAACGACCTGACCCAGATGACCTGGGGCTTCTCCCGCGACGACGCAGAGGCGGCGTTCTTCAGCAAGTACATGGAGCTGGGCGTCTTCGGCGTGTCGCCGTTCGAGACCATCGACCGCGACGGGGTCGGCCGCCTGGTCGACATCGCGGTCAGGGAGGGGCGCGCCGCCCGGCCGGACCTGCACATCGGCGTCTGCGGCGAGCACGGCGGCGACCCCGATTCGGTGCACTTCTTCCATCAGGCCGGACTGGACTACGTGTCCTGCTCGCCGTTCCGCGTTCCGGTCGCGCGCCTGGAGGCAGGCCGTGCCGCCATTGCGTCGGCCGGCTCCGACAGCAGGTGATCGCGGAGTACGACCAGAGCGCCACGGCCCGCTGGGTGGCAGAACCGCCCAAGCGGGCCGGGCGCACCGACTTCGAGCGCGACCGCGCCCGCGTGCTGCACAGCGCCGCTCTGCGCAGGCTGGCCGCGAAGACCCAGGTGGTCACGGCCGGGCAGGCGGACTTCCCGCGTACCAGGCTCACCCATTCCCTGGAATGCGCCCAGATCGGCCGCGAGCTCGGCAAGGAGATCGGCTGCGATCCCGACCTCGTCGATGCCGCCTGCCTGGCCCATGACATCGGCCACAGCCCGTTCGGCCATAACGGCGAGGCCGCGCTGGATGAGCTTGCCGCGTCGTGCGGCGGCTTCGAGGGCAACGCGCAGTCGCTGCGGCTGCTCACCAGGCTGGAGCCGAAGGTTCCCGGCGCCGGCCTGAACCTGACCCGCGCCACCCTGGACGCCACGCTCAAGTACCCCTGGTTCGGCGCTGCCAGCTCCGGGGGACGACCCCCCAAGACCCTGCCGGGCACCGCGGACCGCGGCAAGTACGGGGTCTACGCCGCCGACGCCGAGGTGTTCGCCTGGATAAGGCACGGGGCCCCCGCCGGGCTGCGCTGCCTGGAGGCGCAGGTCATGGACTGGGCCGACGACGTGGCCTACTCGGTCCACGATCTGGAAGACGGCCTGCACGCCGGGCTGATATCGCTGAAGAGCCTTCGGTCTCCTTCCGAACGTGCGAACGTTGCCCACACCACGGCCGCCAGCTACTGCGGGAACGCGGTACCGGTCGCGGAACTGGAAGAGGTCCTGGACACGCTCCTGGCCCTCGGCGCCTGGCCCCGTTCCTACGACGGCGGCCCGGGCTCGCTGGCCGCGCTGAAGAACCTGACCAGCGAGCTGATCGGACGGTTCTGCGTCGCCGCGCAGCAGGCCACGCTGACCGGCCGCGCGGCATCGCCCGGGGGGACGACCCCCGCAGCCCTCGGGCACGGGGGGCACCCGCACCCCGTTCCCCCTGGCCCCCCCGCCGGGCCGCTGAGCAGGTACGCCGCGGACCTTGTCGTCCCGCGGCGGCAGCGGCTGGAGTGCGCGCTGCTCAAGGGGATCACCGCCTACTACGTGATGGCCCGCGCCGAGCACGTCGAGGCGCAGGCCAGGGAGCGGGAACTGCTCGCCGAGCTGGTGTCCGCCGTGGAGCGCGGCGCGCCGGCCACGCTTGACCCGCTGCTGCGGCCATCCTGGGACCAAGCAGCCGACGATCCTGCTCGCCGCCGCGTCGTCATCGACCAGGTCGCCTCGCTGACCGACACCTCCGCCATCGCCTGGCATCACCGGCTCTGCGCCCCCGGCAGCTGAGCGTAGCCTGATCGCATGCCTACCTTCGTGATCGTCGGCGCCAGCCTGGCCGGCGCCAAGGCCGCCGAGACGCTGCGGGATGAGGGCTTCGACGGTGAGATCGTGCTGCTCGGATCCGAGCTGGAGCTTCCCTACGAGCGCCCGGACCTGTCCAAGGGCTACCTGCTCGGCAAGGTCGAGCGCGACTCGCTCTATGTTCACCCGGGCGGCTGGTACGCCGAGCACCACATGGACGTGCGTCCCGGCGTCACCGTCACCGAGATCGACCGCCCCGGCGCCGCCGTCGTCACGTCCGGCCCTGCGGGCACGCAGACGCTCCGCTACGACAAGCTGCTGCTGACCACCGGCGCCTCGCCGCGCAGGCTCCAGGTGCCCGGCGCGGACACCGACGGGATCCTGTACCTGCGCACGCTCGCGGACTCCCAGCGGCTCCGCTCCGCGCTCCAGCCGGGGACGCGGGTCGTGATAGCCGGGGCCGGGTGGATCGGCCTGGAGACCGCCGCGGCGGCGCGGCTGGCCGGCTGCCCGGTCACCGTGGTCGAGGTGCGGCCCGGCGCGCTGCACGACCAGGTCGGCCCGGAACTCGGCGCTATCTTCGCCGGCCTGCACGCCGAACACGGCGTGGTGTTCCGCTTCGGCGAGGCGATCACCGAGATCCGCGGCTCCGGCGACGCCGCGTCGTCCGGCCAGGCAAGCGGCCTGTCGGGCGCCGAGCCGCGCGTCGCCTCGGTCGTCACCTCCGGCGGCGCGGAACTGCCGGCCGACGTCGTGATAGCGGCCATCGGCGCGGCCCCGAACGATGAACTGGCCGCCCCCGCGGGCCTGGAAGTCGACAACGGCATCCTGACCGACGCGGCGCTGCGCACCTCAGACCCGGACATCCTCGCCGCCGGCGACGTCGCCAACTCGTTCAACCCGCTGCTCGGGCGCCGCGTCCGCGTGGAGCACTGGGCCAACGCGCTGCACGGCGGCCCTGCCGCCGCCAGGTCGATGCTCGGCCAGCCGGTCAGCTACGACCGCGTCCCGTACTTCTACAGCGACCAGTACGACCTCGGCATGGAGTGCTCGGGCCTGCCCGCGCCGGGCAGCTACGACCAGGTCGTCTACCGCGGCGACCGGGAGGGCCTGCAGTTCATCGCGTTCTGGCTGTCCGGCGGCGCCGTCGTGGCGGGCATGAACGTCAACGTGTGGGACGTCACCGCCGATATCCAGGCCCTGATCCGCTCCGGCCGCCAGGCGGACCTCTCCCGCCTCACTGACCCCGCCATCCCCCTCGCCGACGTCTAGGGTCGCCACTTCCGGGGAGGATTGGGCCTGCGGGAGGACGCGCTGCGCGGCCGAGCATCATCCAGCGCTGCTGGGCTGCAAAGCCGCGAGTGGCATGCCCGGTCTTGCCGGTTGGGCTGCGGGGCCGCGGGTAGAGCAGGGCAAGGCAGCAGCCGTCAGACTGCCCCGTGCAGGCAAGGAGATAGACCAGTGGCTCAGGGGATTATCGAGGCGTTGCGTCGCGATCACCAAGAGGTGCGGAAGATGTTCGCCCGGGTGGAGGCCGCCAGCGGAAAGCGGCGGCGAGAGCTGTTCCAGCGGCTTGTCGCAGAGCTTGTCCGCCATGAGGTGGCCGAAGAAGAGATCCTGCGGCCGGTCAGCAAGCGCGACGCGGGTGAGGCGATCGCCAACGCCCGGATCAAGGAAGAGAGCCAGGCCGAGCAACTGCTCAAGGACATGGAGAAGCTCGACCCGGGCTCCGCCGAGTTCGCGTCCAAGCTGGCCAGGCTGCGGCGGGACGTGGAACGCCACGCCGAAGCCGAGGAGACCAAGGAGTTTCCCCGGGTGGCTAAGAAGGAGACGCCCCAGCGGCTGGAGCAGATGGGCAGGGCTTACCAGGCGGCGAAGAGGGCGGCACCGACCCGGCCGCACCCGTCAACGCCCAACACGCCAGCTGCCAACATGCTCGTCGGGCCGTTCGCCGCCGCCGCCGACAGGGCACGGGATGCGGTCCGCGACGCACTGAAGTCAACCTCCTGATAGCCAGCTCACCGAAGAGCCAGCCCTGCGGCTTACCCTCCACCGATGCTCGCCCGCCCGCCCCGCCGGGTCGGCGGCAGATTGACGGGAGGCCGGGCTAGACTCGCGCCACGGGCCGGGCGAGCTGCGGAGGTGGATGGTGGCTGGGCGGATCCGCGACGAGGACATCGCGGCGGTTCGCGAGCGGTCGCCCGTCGACGAGGTCATCGGCGAGTACCTGCAGCTGAGGAACGCAGGCGGCGGCTCGGTCAAGGGCCTGTGCCCGTTCCACGACGAGAAGACCCCGTCGCTGAACGTCACGCCGTCCCGAGGGCTGTGGTACTGCCACGGCTGCGGCGAGGGCGGGGACGCGATCAAGTTCGTGCAGAAGATCGATGCGCTCGCCTTCACCGAGGCCGTGGAAAAGCTGGCCGCCCGCGCCGGGATCGAGCTGCGCTACGAGCAGGGCGGATACGTGCCGGGCCAGGAGCAGAGCCAGCGCCGCCGCCTGGTCGACGCGCACCGGGCCGCCGCCGAGTACTACGCCGGACGGCTGGCCGGACCGGACGCGGGACACGCCAGGAGTTTCCTCTCCGAGCGCGGCTTCGAGGCCGCGGATGCCGAGCGGTTCGGCGTCGGCTACTCTCCCGCGGCGTGGGAGGAGCTGACCCGGCACCTGCGCGGGCGCGGTTTCACCGACGCCGAGCTGGTCACGGCCGGCCTGGCCAGGCAGGGCCGGCGCGGCCTGGCGGACCGGTTCCGCGGGCGGCTGATGTGGCCGATCCGCGACCTGTCCGGCGACGTGATCGCGTTCGGGGCGCGGAAGCTGGACGAGGCCGACGACGGGCCCAAGTACCTCAACACCCCGGAGACCCCGCTGTTCCGCAAATCCGCCGTGCTGTACGGCGCGGACCTGGCCAAGCGCGAGATCGCCCGCCGCCGCCAGGCGGTGATCGTCGAGGGTTACACCGATGTGATGGCCTGCCATCTGGCGGGGGTGCCCACGGCGGTGGCGACCTGTGGCACCTCGTTCGGTGACGAGCACGTCAAGGTGCTGCGCCGGCTCATCATGGACACCGAAGGGTCGGCGGGGGAGGTGATCTTCACCTTCGACGGCGAC
>JAFAPY010000326.1 GCA_019246795.1 Streptosporangiaceae bacterium
CCTGTAAGCCGATTCAGTCGTGGGACTTCCTGGGGGTCAAAACGATCTTCCAGGTGATCCACAACGCCGGTAAGCGAACGGCCTTTTCGGACAAGCACGCGGTCTACACGTCGTACAACGGCCCGGGATCGAACGGCATGAGCATTGACGACTTCTTCGGTCCGGAGATCGACGCCCAGGCGGTCGAGCCGAACGGCGTGCCGTACCCGGTCGACGGCGCGTGGACGGACGACAACGCCGCGACCAAGCAGTACGACTCCTACAAGGTCCAGGCGGTCATCAATTGGATCAACGGCTACGAGCACTCCGGCACTGGGCCGAAGGTCGGCACGCCGGCGATCTACGGGATGAACTTCCAGACAGTCTCGACTGCTGAGAAGCTGAAGAGCTCCCCGGCGGTGCTGATTGGCCCGAACGCGCAGGGCAAATACACCGACGGACCGTCGCTGCCCGGCGGGTACATGACCGTGGACGGCCAGCAGGTGCCGGGCCCGCTGCTCCAGAGCGCGCTCGACTACGTCAACGCCGCCCTGCAGCGGATGGCCGACACGATCCAGGCCGACGGCGAGGCCGACTCGACGGCGATCATCCTGACGGCCAAGCACGGCCAGTCGCCGCTGAACAACCAGCTGCAGCGGATCAACGACGGCCCGCTCATTGCCGGCGTCAACGCCGCCTGGGCCGCACAGCATCCGAGCAACAAGACGCTGGTCGTCCAAGAGGCCGACGACGACGGGCTGCTGTGGTGGCTGTCGGACCGCTCGCAGGCGGCGGCTGACTTCGCCAAGAACTACCTGTGGACGCACACCGTCCCGGCTGTCAACTACGCCGGCCAGACGATCACCGTCCAGCACTCCGGCCTGCGGGAGATCTTCGCCGGCCAGTAGTCGGCGAAATACTTCGGCGTCTCGAACTCCGACCCGCACCACCCAGACGTGTTCGGGATCGCGCAGGTCGGCACGATATATACGACCGGCACCAAAATCGCCGAACACGGCGGCGCCAACCCGGGCGATCTGGACGTTCCGCTCGTCGTCTATGCGCCGGGCACCGTCCGGCCTGGCCAGGTTAGCAATAGCGTGGAAACGACTCAGGTCGCTCCGACGATCTTGAAGCTGCTAGGACTCTCTCCGAGCTCGCTTCAGGCCGTCCAGCAAGAGGGCACGCAAGTCCTACCCGGCCTCGGCAACTGGGATTAACCGCTCCATCTAGTCGAGCTGCGGGGCGGCTCCCAGCCGCCCCGCAGCTCAGCACTCGTCCCGGAGGGTCCATGGCCGCCGGTTGATCATCGACGCCACCATGAACCTGTGATCGGCCCTTCTCGGTGGCATAATGCCCTGTTCACCTTCTGCGTAGATACCTGTCAGACGTTCAGCTGATCTTGACTGATTCCAGAAACTGGGCCAGACTTCGGGCGTGCCCACGACCGCCGACTTCGAGCGCATGCTGCGCGGGGCTTCGCTGCGTGTGACCGGTCCCCGGCTGGCCGTGCTGGCCGCGGTGCACAACCATCCGCACGCCGACACCGACTCGATCATCGCTGCCGCGCGTACCGCTCTCGGTATGGTGTCGCACCAGGCCGTTTATGACGTGCTGCGGGCGCTCACTGCCGTGGGCCTGGTGCGGCGTATCCAGCCGATGGGCTCGGTCGCGCGCTACGAGGCGCGGGTCGGGGACAACCACCACCACGTGGTGTGCCGGTCGTGCGGTGCCATCAGCGATGTCGACTGCGCGGTCGGCTACACCCCGTGCCTGACCGCCGCCGACGACGCGGGGTACGAGATCGGCGAAGCCGAGGTCATCTACTGGGGCCGATGTCCGAGGTGTGCCGCGGCGCCACATCAAGAGCACCCACATCAAGAGCACCCACATCAAGAGCACAGAGCAACCAGCCATCAGAACGAACCAGTGAGACCGGAGTAGGACGACATGTCTGACCATGGCAGCGAAAGCGAAAACCCGGTAATCCCCCACCCGACTCCCACGGCGCACCGGCCGATGACCAACCGGGACTGGTGGCCGAACCAGCCGAACCTCCAGCCCCTCCGCCAGCCCTCGGGCCGGTCCAACCCGATGGGCGAGGAATTCAACTACGCGGAGGAGTTCAGGACCCTCGACGTCGAGGCGCTGAAGCGGGACATCTTCGAGCTGATGACGACGTCGCAGGACTGGTGGCCGGCCGACTACGGCCACTACGGGCCGTTTTTCATCCGGATGAGCTGGCATGCCGCCGGCACCTACCGCATCCACGACGGCAGGGGCGGCGGCGGTCAGGGCGCCCAGCGCTTCGCCCCGCTCAACAGCTGGCCCGACAACGCGAGCCTGGACAAGGCGCGCCGGCTGCTGTGGCCGGTCAAGCAGAAGTACGGCCGGAAGATCTCCTGGGCGGACCTGATCATCTTCGCCGGCAACTGCGCGTATGAGTCGATGGGGTTCAAGACGTTCGGGTTCGGCTTCGGCCGCGAG
>JAFAPY010000394.1 GCA_019246795.1 Streptosporangiaceae bacterium
GCTTAGGAGGTCGTAAGCGCCGGTGCCGTGAGCTGCTTAACGGCAGGTTGGCGGCGGCGCCAGGCTGTCCGTCGGTGACCGTGAGATACCCCTGATGCCCGGCCGATCGGGCACGCCACGGGCACGCCCAGCCCTTGCCTTGGTGACTGGCCTGTACCTTGCAGGGGGATGGCCCGCGTCCGGTCCGGGCAGGCTCCGGCCTGGCCCTTGTCTTCTGGCCGGAGTGCCCGTAGAGGCTCCAGGGTCAAGCGTGACTTTGCGTGATGCGATGAAGGAGCGGGCCTCCGCTCCTGGCGGATGCTGGAAGGTGCAAAGCATCCGTCTCCACCAGGCAAAGGAGGCCCACTGATGGATGCATCGTATGACGGGCGGCAGGTCGTGGGAATGGACCTGCACCGGCGGCGCAGCGTGATCGTGAGGATGACCGAGGACGGCCGCAAGCTGGAGACCCTGCGGATCACCAACAGCCCGGCGGCGCTGCGGCGCGAGATCGCCAAGGCCGGAGCGCACCCGCGGGTGGTGCTGGAGGCCACGTACGGCTGGTACTGGGCCGTGGACGTGCTGGAAGCCGCAGGCGCGGAGGTACACCTGGCGCACCCGCTGGGAGTGAAGGCATACACCTACCGCAGGGTCAAGAACGACGAAAAGGACGCCGCGGACCTGGCCGACCTGCTGCGGATGGGCCGGCTGCCCGAGGCGTGGATCGCCCCGCCGGAGATCCGCGAGCTGCGCGAGCTCACCAGGTACCGGCACAAGCTGGTCAGGCTCCGCACCTCCTGCCGGGACCAGGTGCACGCCGTGCTGGCCAAGCTCGGCATCGCGGTCACCTGCTCGGACCTGTTCGGCGTGCACGGGCAGGCATGGCTGGACGGCCTGGGCCTGCCGCAGCCGTACGCGGGCAAGATCGCCTCGCTGCGGCAGCTGAACGGGGAGCTGACCGCCGAGATCGTCCTGCTGGAGCAGGTGCTCGGCGACCTGCTGGCCGGGCACGAGGGATACCGCGCGATCCAGGCACTGCCGGGCATCGGCCCGGTGCTGGCCGCGGTGATCGTCGCGGAGATCGGCGACATCCGCCGCTTCCCCGGTCCCGGGCAACTGTGCAGCTGGGCCGGGCTGACGCCGCGGCACCGCGAGTCCGACACCAAGGTGAGCCGGGGGCACGTGACCAAGCAGGGCTCGCGGATGCTGCGCTGGGCCGTGTGCGAGGCGATCCAGCGGCAGCCCGCCGGCACGCGGCCGCGGCAGGTCAAGGACGCCATCATCGCCCGCCGCGGCACCCAGGCCCGCAACACGGCCAAGGTCGCCGCCGCCCGCGAACTGCTCACCCTGGTCTTCTACGGCATGCGCGACGGGCACATCCGCCGCGCCGCCACGCCGGGACAGGCCGCATGACCTGGACCGGACCCGCGGCCGGGCGCGAGGCCGTGCAACGTACTGCCCCCGCCGGGCACCGGCTCACGCCGGCCCGGCAGCGCGGGCGCCCGCGTGATTGACCCCGCCCGGCCAGCCGCCTACCCGCCCCATGCACCCCGGCAGGCATGCCGGGAACCCGCGAAGGGATGTATGCAGCCCGCGGGGCTGCCGGCCGCCAGCCGGCCGTGGGGCCGCCACAACCAAACACGCACACCCCAGCCGCGGCGTGACCCTTCCCCGCCGCCCCGATTACCGGCGCGCGGCCACCCGCGTCAAGGACGCCTGCGGCGCCGCCAACGGCGGCCGGGCCTATGGCCCGATCCTTGACTCGCCCCGAATTATCAGACGCTCACTTAGAACCCCGGTGCCTGGGTCTTGACGTTGCTGATGATCTGGACGCCAATTGATATCGGTTGGGCGGCGCGCTGAGAGGGCAACACGATGCAGATTGAACGATCCGCGACCTCGATTTCATGGATTCCTTCGGACTCGATACTGGGGCCGCTGAAGTTCCCGTTCGAGCACGGCGTGATGCACTACGACCCGCCACCGCCGCTGACCATCACCGACCTGGGAGGCATGCGCCGCCGGGGAGAGTTCCGGTTTGCGAACATCGTGCGGGCCTGGATAGATGTCGAAGGCGGGGAGATCCGCGACCATGGATATTCGGGCGGGCTCCGCATGGGGCTGACCCCGGTCACCGTCGGCTCGTTGCGGGTGCTGCTGCCCACGAAGGCCAACCCGGAGATCCGGCAGGTGCCTGTGGCGGCCGGGGATACGGTGACGTTCGTCCAGACTGCGGGGGGCCGGCCGGGGTTTTCGTTGCTGAAGCCCTCCGCCCGCTGGCCGTTCCTGGTCACCCGGCCGTTCACGATCTGGACGACTATCGAGCTGACGATCAGCGCAGACGGCGGCAGTACCCAGCGCTTGGCGGGGGCGAGCCCGTTTCCCCGGCACTGGCTGTATGACGACGCCGGGCACCTGGTGCAGAAGGCGGCGCTGACCCGGTCCAAGCTGTGGCAGAGCACCGTTTTCGGCCGCCATACGCCCTGGGGCGGCCAGGATCAGGTTCCCGTGCTTGCGCCGCCGGAGACCGAGCTGGAGCGAGCCCTGGCCGAGCAGGTCATGCAGGGCGGGGGAGCACCCGGTTGTCCGGGAGCTGCCCGCCGGGGAGTTCTTGTTCCGCCAGGCGGAGCCGGGAACGTCGCTGGCGGTGATCCTGGACGGTACCTTCGAAGTGCTGGTGGACGGCAAGGCGGTCGGGCAGGTCGGGCCCGGGACGGTGGTGGGCGAGCGCGCATCGCTCGAAGCAGGTCGGCGCACCTCCGACCTGCGCGCCCTGACCGAGGCCCGGGTCGCCGAGGCAGCCCCGGGACTGTTCAGCGCCGAGCAACTCAGCGAGCTTGCCCACGGTCACCACCGCGAGGACGGCGATCGAGCATGACGGCTGATCCTGTATGAAGACGCAGCCCGACACGCGCTACGCGCGCAACGGCTCCATCCACCTGGCCTACCAGATGCTGGGCAGCGGGCCGCCGAATCTGCTGGTGGTCCAGTCCGGGCCCAACTCGCACGTGGATTACATGTGGACCGAGCCGTCGCTGGCACGGTTCCTGCGCCGCCTGGCGTCATTCACCCGGCTCATCATGTACGACAACCGCGGCGTCGGGCTGTCTGATCCGGTTCCCGGCACTGCCGTGCCGACCGTGGATGACCAGGTCGATGACATCCGCGCCGTCCTGGACGAGACAGGCTGCGACAGTACCGTGCTGGTGGGCCACCTGGCGGGCTGCGCCCCCGCGCTGGTCTTCGCGGCGGCGCATCCGGAGCGCGTTGACTCGCTCGTCCTGCTGGGCGGCTACGCGCGGCTGCGCGGCGGAGACGACTACCCAGACGGGGTGGACCAGGCATACACCGATCTGATCGCGGATGTGATCTTGACTCAGTGGGGCACCGGAGCCGACTTGGATTTCACCCACCCCAGCAAGGCGGGCGACGATAACTTCCGCCGGTGGTACGCCCAGATTCAGCGCATGTCGGCCAGCCCGGCCACGGCAGCGGCGATGGCGCGGCAGTGGTTCGAAATCGACGTGCGCAGTGTCTTGCCGACCATCACGATGCCGACGCTGATCATGGCGCGCACGCAGAACAACATCTACCCGGTGCAGCACACCCGCTATCTGGCCGCGCACATCGCTGGCGCCAAGTACATCGAGTTCCCCGATGCTGACCTGCTGTATTTCGTCGGCGATGCCGATCCGGTGCTGGATGCGATTGAGGAATTCGTCACCGGCATGCGGCCGCTGCCCAGTCCCGGCCGGTTTCTGGGCACGGTGCTGTTCGTCGACGTGGCCGGCTCGACCCAGCTGGCCGCCCGGATCGGGGACAGCCGGTTCCGCGACCTGATCGAGGACTTCCATGAGCTGATCCGCAGGCAGCTGGACCGCTACCAGGGGCGGCTGGTAGACACCGCCGGCGACGGCGCGCTGACCTTGTTCGACAGCCCAGCCCGGGCGATCGGCTGCGCCGAGGCGGTGCGCGACGCGGCGCGCGCCTTGGGTCTGCAGGTCCGCGCCGGGGTACACGCCGGGGAGATGGAGCACGGGCCCGGCGGCGACGTCCGGGGCATCGCGGTGCACACAGGGGCCCGCGTCGCCGCGCTGGCCGGGCCAGGCGAGGTCCTGGTCTCCCGCACCATCCGCGACCTGGTCGCGGGCGCCCCCATCCGGCTGGGCAGCCGCGGCATCCACGAACTGAAGGGAGTGCCCGGTTCCTGGGAGGTCTTCGCAGTCCTGGATTAGGGCCAGGAATCACCCAGGGTCCGGCAGCTGATCGCGGGCGGGCCGCCGCACGTCGGTCGCCCGGTTCCACCGGATCAGGCCTCTGGCCCTACCGACTATAGGGCCGGGAGCCTGGTGTTTCTAGGGGTAAATCGCTCTGACCTGGGTGGGATTACGCGGACCTGAGCCACGGACCTCTTTCTTATCAGTTCCGGGCAGCCACCTGGCAGGAGGCCGCCACCTTGTTATACGTGGCTGCCGCGGTTAGCCCAGGCGAGCCGTGGCGTGGTGTCGTTGCTGTCACTTCTGCTGTCAGCGCGCCGCCCTGTCGTTGCTGGGTGCCTAGTCGTCGCCGGTTGTGAGCCGTACCATGCCTGTCTCTGCGGTGTCAGAGTCTCTGAACACCACCTTGACCTTGGCAGACCTGCAGCATGAGGATGGTCCTGGACGGTTGCCTTTACGTAACCTGCATGGTCTTTGCATACGGCCGACGCACCGGTGCGCACGCCATGGTCATGGCCGGGCGGCCAGCAAGCGAAGGGCACCTGAACCGTCGGCACCGGGAGGGGGTGGAGATGGCCGGTCTGGTTCCCATGAGCCTTGATCCACCTGACGAGACCCGGCCGTTCAAGAGGGGCACGGGCCAGGTGCAGCTGTGAAGGCCGGAGAAGACGGCGTTGGCCGGGACAGTTCGCTGCCGGGCTGGAGGTGGCCGGGGCACGTGACGCCGATCCCTCGCGCCGAGAGCCGCCAGGCTGATCACATGGGCTACGTCATTTCCGGCCGGATGCGTGCCGCTAGGGACGACGGCGAAGAGATGGAGTACGGCCCGGGGGATGTCGCCGTCATGCCACCGGCCCCGGCACAAAAGCAGCTTCTATACGTGCTGGAGGGCTGGCAGCATGACGCAGGTTAGCATCGATCCAAGTTTCGGCGACGACGGGTTTGTCGCACCTGCCGCTAACGCGTTTGACGGGCTGTCGACTAATACCGTCGGTCTGGTACGCGCCGATGGCGGCAAGCTGGTCGCGGCGTCAGGCGTTCTCATGGCGAGTGATGAGCACTTTTATCTTGCTGCGTATGACGCTGAAGGGCGCCCCGACACAGGTTTCGGCGAGGACGGCGTGGTCGTCAGCAAGATTTCGGCAAGTGGCTCGGCGCTGGCGCTGCAACCGGTGCCTCGCCTGATCTTGGTGCACGAAGCCAAAGTCGAGGACATGATACTGATCGGCGGCCAGGTCCCTGCCCAGGGTGCGGGCAACGTCTTCGCGGTTCAGCGCTATACCCTCACCGGGCGCTTGGACACGACTTTCGGCACCGACGGGACCGCGTTGATCGCAGCCGCTGGGCTGCTGGGACCTGCGGACAGTGAGGACGAGTTGGTCCAGGCGCTGGCCGTGCAGCCCGGGAAAGGGATCTTGGCGGCGGGTTACGCGGTGAAGCCGAACGGTTCGCGGGGGGCGCTGGTGCGGTTGACGTTCGACGGCCGGCTCGACATCAGCTTCGGTGATCGCCAGTTCTCGTATCCGTACGGGCCCGGCCGACTGCTCTACCCGGCCATTGATGCGCCCGGCGACCTATGGGGCCAGGTGCCTGACACTGACTTCACCAGCATCGTTATACAGCCCAACGGCAGGATCCTGGTGGGTGGCACGTACGGGGGGCAGTTCCTTGTGGCCCGCCTGACCCCCGACGGGGCCTTCGACCCGAGCTTCGGCATGAACGGGCTCGTGTTGCTGACTTTGGGTTTTGGTTGGGCCGGGTTTCCGACGCTGCTCCTGCAACCCGACGGGCGCATCGTGCTCACGGCCACCGTCGGCTCCCCCACCGGCAGCGGAGGAGCCGATGACGTGACGGCCATCGGGCTGGCCCGGCTGTTGCCGAATGGGGCCCTTGACACGACCTTCGGCCAGCTGATCCCGCAGAGCTTCCGTCCGCTGCCCCCTGGACTCCCCCCGGGCAGTGCGGTGCACCGCCTGGGATGGACCATCCAGAACGTGCCGGGGACCGGGTTCGAGGGGATCAACGACGCTGTGCTGCAGCCCGGTGGCCGCTTGCGGATCATCGGCGTGGGCGGAACGCAGATCTCTTCTGACTTCCAGGGAGAGTTCCTGGTTTCCGGCTACTTGGATGACGGCGACATCGACACGCAGTTCAGTGGCCCAGCCGGGGCAATCGAGACGCCGTTTCCCAACGGAACTGGCTTTGCGAGCTCTTGCGTCTATGATGCGGATGCGAACACGCTCACGGTCGCGGGGGGCGTGTTCAGCGGCGGTAAATCGGGCATCGGCTTGCAGCGTTACCTGCTGAGCGGTTGAGGAATGGCAATATCAGCCCACAGCTGAGGGCAGTTACCAGGACGGATCCCATAACGCAACCTCCCTACGAGCCCGCTCATGCGACGCGCCTGGGCAGCTTGCCTCGCCGCCGGGTGGCCAGATGATCCGTAGACCAGTGCCGCCCGTCCAGCCAGTGCGCCCGAATCCGGATCCGCACGTCAGCGTCCTGCCCGGTGTCCGGCACATCCGCCATAGTCCGGTGTCGTCCGGTCAGTCTGTGAGAAATCTGTGAGAGATCTCCTACCATGGCCGCGCCGCAGCCGCGTTGGCGCAACCCGCCTCGTGGTCACGATGGGAGAGCAGCAAGGCGGCATCAGCCAGCACGGCGGAACCGGTGAGGTCTTGACCCGCCGGGTGGCCCGGGGGAATCTCACCCCCGGGCTCCCACAGAACGGAGCGTGAAAGTCTCCCTTCACTCCGCTCGTCCCATCTAAAAGCTGTTCCGGAAGTCGGTCATGCATGCCCAGTGAGCGAATAGGCGTGGCTGCCTTGCGGTTAGCCCGTCCCACCACTTGCGGGCCTTCTTATATGACCTGAGCCGTTTATACTTCCGCCGCGCCCAGCGCACCAGGTAGGTGTTGATGCGCTGCAGCAGGCCGTTCAGCGCGGTCCTGTAGAACCTGCCGTAGTAGCTCATCCAACCCTCTGACGATGGGGTTGATCCACGCGGCGAGGTCGTCCAGCTCGGTGCCGGTGCGCAGGTGGATGCGCCAGGCGCGGACTTCCTCGCTCATTCGCTTGAGGGCGTCCTTGCTGACCGCGGGCAGGAACGCGCTGAACATGCTGTTC
>JAFAPY010000066.1 GCA_019246795.1 Streptosporangiaceae bacterium
GTGCAGACGCGACATCACGGTGCCGATGGGCGTCTCCATGATCTCGGCGATCTCCTTGTACGCGAACCCTTCCACGTCAGCCAGGTAGACCGCGATCCTGAACTCCTCGGGCAGCGCCTGCAGCGCCTCCTTGATGTCGGAATCGGGCAGCCGCTCCAGCGCCTCCGCCTCGGCCGACTTCAGTCCCTCCGAGGTGTGCGACGCCGCCCGGGCCAGCTGCCAGTCCTCGACCTCTTCCGCGCCCGACCGCTGCGGCTCGCGCTGCCGCTTCCGGTAGGTGTTAATGAAGGTGTTGGTCAGGATCCGGAACAGCCACGCCTTGAGGTTCGTGCCCTGCTGAAACTGGTGGAAGGACGCGTAGGCCTTGGCGAAGGTCTCCTGCACCAGGTCTTCCGCATCCGCCGGGTTGCGGGTCATCCGAAGCCCTGCGGAGTACAGCTGGTCCAGGTAGGGCAGCACCTCCTGCTCGAAGCGCTCACCGCGCTCTTCGAGAGTCTCCGGAACGGGACCCACCCCCTCTGGGTAGTACGGGGCCGGCCTGCCGGCTGGCAGACCGTATGGGGGGGAGGATACCGCGCCGGAGTCACGGGGTTCGGTCAGCATGCCACGAGGTGGCGCAGCGACTGCCATGCCGCGTTCAACACGGCGGTCCGGCGGAGCATTCCGCACCCGCCCGCCGGCCGTGGCATAAGCGCCGGCCAAGCCGGGAAGAATCACGTATTAGGCGCCTGCGGCAGCTCCCGGAGCGATGGCGCCGAGTCAGGAGTTCTGGGCCCGTGCAGCATGCGGCCAGCGCGATCACCGCGCCGGAGGGTGATCAGCTTCCCGTTTACTGGCAGTTCCACGAGGCGGTGACGCGCGCCCAGCTGACGGAGTGGCTGCCGACCGGGCGACACTTCCTCGTCGACATATCGGGGCCGCGCGCTCCGGGCGCCGAGCTGGCCGCGCGGGCCGGGCACACCGTACTGCGCGTGGTTGACGGCGCGGCACGCGCACCGCGGCCGGCGGTGGCTGACGGGGCGGGAGGCCGCGTCGTCCCGGTGCTCGCGGATGCGTCGCGGCTGAGGTTCCTGGCGGACGCCTGCGCGGACGGCGTCATCGCCGAGGACCGGGCGCTGTCGGTGCACCTGGCCGCCGAGGCGCTGATCGCCGAGATCGCCCGCGTGCTGCGCCCGGCCGGCCGGGTGATCGCCTGCGTCGACTCCCTGGTGCTCGGCATGGCCGTGCTCGCCGACCAGCACCGCTGGGCGCACCTGGTCGACCTGCCGCACGCCGAGGTGGTGCTGGTGCCGTGGCCGGACGGCACGATCACCAGGTGCTTCGGCCCGGACCAGGCGCGTGAGCTGTTCACCGGGGCCGGGCTGCGGGTGAACTGGATGCGCCCGCGGACGGTGTTCTCCGAGTCGATGGTGACGCACTGGCTGCGGCGTGACCCCGGCGGCCTGGCCAAGCTCGTGCGCGCCGAGCTGGCGGCCCGGTCGGACGAGTCGCTCGGCGCGCAGCTGGTGATCTCGGCCAGCAAGCCGAGGGCGCGTCCCCGGTAAACGGTGCCGCTTGGCCCACTTGGCCTGGCAGTTGACGCACCGGGCGGCGTCGGGCCGGGCGTCGAGCCTGCCCTCGGGGATCTCGTGGCCGCAGTCGACACACTGCCCGTAGGTGCTCTCGTCGATGCGGGCGAGCGCGGCGAGTACCTCCTCGCGCTGGGCCCGGGCGGAGTGAAGGATCGCCTCGGTCCGGTCGGCCTCGGAGAGGATGGACCCCGCGTCGGCCGAATCCTGCGGGTACCCGGGGTCGGCCACAGGCCCGGGGCGTTCGCCCTGCAGGACGGCTATCGTCCGGTCCAGATCGTCGCGCATCTCCTCAAGGCGCTTACGGGCCACGGTAGTCTCCACTGGTGTCCTCGCCTCCCGTCCGCGTGCGATAGGCAGCCCGGCTCGCATCGGGGCCAAGCCACGGCCGCGCGCCGCGGACTCAGAACAACTCGCCGGGTGGCCTCTGCTTACCGGCGGAATCCTCGCTCTCCAGGGGCTTGATGAGCTCCGGCCCGTTGTTCCGCACAGAATTAACGG
>JAFAPY010000190.1 GCA_019246795.1 Streptosporangiaceae bacterium
CCATCTCAACCCTCCCCTTACGATTGGAGTGCGAGACACCGGGAAAAGCCCGTAACCGGGCCGCGCAGTTGAACAGTATCCAGCTACTGCGCTATTGTCTTCACCTCCTCCGCCCGAACGTTGCATCAGGCGCGGAACTGCACGTCAAAGGTACAGTCCGGCGCGACGCGCTGAACGGCGGGTGCGCGTAGGCTCGCTGCGACTGTCGGCCTCGCTGCGTTACCTCGACTGAGGCGCCGGGCCCGGGCCTGCGACCGAGCACGATCGGCTCAGATACCGGCCAGAGATGAAGTCGCCGGTCGGGACACGCCAGCCGGCGATGCGATCGTCGCCGACGCGCTCAGCTGCAGCGGCATCACCCGGTTGCTGGACCGCATGGAACGCGACGGGCTTATCACCCGGACGGTCAGCGCCACCGACCGCCGCCGGTTCGACGTCTCCCTCACCCCGCGCGGGCGCCGACGGTTCGAGCAGGCCCGGCCCGGGCACGCCGACGGGATCGGCCGCTACTTCGTCCAGCCTCTGACACCCCGCGACATCAGCGACCTCGCTAGGATCCTGACAGCCTGATCCGGCCAACCAGAACCGCAACCAGCCCGGCTAACGCCAGCGGGCCGCCGGGCTGCGCCTCGGGCACAGCCCCAGGGAACCCCGGCCACGCATACCGGCGTGAGCACCCGGTCCGCAGCCGTCCTGGCGACAGGCCTCCCGCGTACCACAACGGACACCGCCGGGCCAGCCGACCCGCACAGATCACCCAGTCCAGCGCGGCGCCAGGCAGCAACGCGCCGCCATGTCATGAGGTACAGATCGGATATTGGACCGTTCAGAAACTGCTCGATGGCGAGTGACTGAGCCCCTACTTGACCGTGTGGCTGGCTTGGAGCGTCACGGATCGTGAACCTCAGACGAGGATGTGGGTTGATAGGTCAGCAGCTGTGAAGCCTACAGATCGATCCTATGCTGCGCTCCTCCCACGTCGACGCCGCTCCACGCAGCCGTGGCTCCTAGTCCCGGGCATACCGCCAGCGCAGCCGGCGCATCTCCTCGCGGCAGATCCGGTCGGGCCGAGCGTAGGAACGTTCACTTTCCGTACGACTTTCTGGCTCGCTCTCGCCTGCACTGACCTGCCGTTTCCTTGCCCCTCACCCCCGTCTGCTGATCTGGCTTCCAGCGCCTTGTCTGTCCCCGGTTCCATCCTGAACCTGTCGCCAAAGCCGCTATGAGCCTTGCATTACGAATGACCATGGACCGCGCGGCGCGCGAGGAGAGGCGGGCCGATGGCCGTCCGGGTCAGCGCCGAATCGGGATTTGACGCTGCCTACATGCTGAAGGGGCAGGCTGAGCGGACCGCGCCGGAGCGGACGGCGGGTGGCTACTACATCAACGCCGCGCAGGCGGGGGAGGCGCCGGGCCGGTGGTTCGGTAAGGGCGCCGAGGCGCTGGGGTTCGCCGAGGGCCAGGTGGTGGAGGCGGCGCCGTTCCTGGCGGTCTACCGGCAGGTTCACCCGGTGACGGGGGAGCGGATGGGCCGCGCTCCGGGGGGCACATGAGCAGGCGATACGCGCGGCGCTGGCCCGGGTGCAGCGTGAGCACAGCACCTGGACAAAGGCGGACCTGATGAAGGCGCTGGGCTGGTCGATGGGCCCGGAGTTCGCGCACATGGACCCGGACGAGCGGCAGGAACTGCTGTTCGCCCTTACCGAGCGGGCGCTTAGCCCAGACTTCGGGGTTACGTGCTTGGAGGCGCCGGAGTGGCCGCCGGTGCCGCAGGCGCTGCGCCGCGAACTAGACGGGCGCAGCGTCTACACTGCGCCAGGCACTGAGCGGTACGCCACACACGGCCAGCTGTCGATGGAGGAGGCGCTGGTGCAGCGCGCGCAGCGGCACGGCGCGCCGTTCGTCACACACGAGGCGCTGGCCGCGCGGCTCGGCGCGGACGCGGACAGGCTGGACGCGGTGCTGCGTGAGCGCGCGCAGGACGCGACGCAGCGCACCCGCGCAGGGCTGCGCCTGGACCAGGCGTCGATGATCTACGAAGCCCTCACCTCGGACCGGCGGGTCTCGGTCGGCGTCGGCCCGGCCGGGTCCGGCAAGACCTACATGGCTGGCGTGGCCGCCCGTGCGTGGGAGGCTAGCGGCGGGCAGGTGATCGGAATTACCAGCTCGCAGGCTGCGCGCAATGTCCTTGCCGGGGCCGGTGTCAGCGACGCCTGGAACTCGACCCGGTTCCTGCACCGGATGAACCGAAACCCCGACGAACGGCTGCTGCCCCGAACGCTGATCGTCATCGACGAGGGCAGCACCATGTCGATGACCCACCTGGCCGGGATCGTGGCGCTGGCCGAGCGGGACAACGCCAAGGTGCTCATCACCGGCGACCATCAGCAGCTTGCCGCGGTGGAAAGCGGCGGCGGGATGTGCCTGCTCGCTGACCGCCTCGGGCATACGCAGCTGGCGTGCCCGGTCCGGTTCGAGGCCGGCTGGGAGCAGCGGGCCAGCTTGCGGCTGCGCGAGGGCGACAAGACCGCGCTGGAAGCCTACGACGAGCACGGGCGGATCACCGGCGGCGACCAGGTCCAGGTGTTCGAAGACGCCCGTCGCGCCTACGTCGCCGCCCGGCTGGCCGGCGAGGACGTGCTGTTG
>JAFAPY010000283.1 GCA_019246795.1 Streptosporangiaceae bacterium
CGGTGCTGCTGCATCTGGGCCCGGGGCTGGGGAACGGGCTGGCTAACCTGCACAATGCCCGGCGTGCCCATACCCCGGTTGTCGTCATCGTCGGCGCGCACGCGACCTACCACGAGCGCTACGACGCGCCGTTGCAGTCCGACATCGAGGGCGTGGCCCGTAATGTCTCGGGCTGGTACCGCGCCTCGGCGTGGCCGCGGGAGGTGGGCCGCGACGCCGCGGCGGCGGTGGCGGCATCCCGGCAGCCTCCGGGCCAGGTGGTGACGCTGGTACTTCCCGCCGATGCGTCCTGGAGCGAGGGTGCGGTTCCGGCTCGGCCCCGCGTGCTGCCGCCGGCCCAGCCGGTCGATGATGAGGCGGTCGGGCACGCTGCCACGGTGCTGGCCTCGGGCGAGCCGGTGCTGCTGCTGCTCGGCGGCGCCGCCACCGGCGAGCCCGGGTTGCGCGCGGCGAGCCGCATCTGCGCGGCGACCGGCGCGCGGATGCTGGGCGAGGTGTTCCCGGCCCGGCAGCCACGCGGCGCTGGCGTCCCGCCGCTGGGCCGGCTGGCCTACCTGGCCGGGGCCGCGCGGAAACAGCTGCAGGGCATCGCCCACATCGTGCTGGCCGGGGCGCGTGCGCCGGTATCGTTTTTCGCCTACCCCGGCCAGCCGTCGGACCTGGTGCCCGACGGCGCGTCCGTGCACACCTTGGCTGACGGCACCGAGGACGTCACGGCCGCTTTGGCGGCCCTGGCCGACCGGGTCGCCCCCGGCACCGCCCCCCAGGTCGCGGACCTGGGGCCGCCGGCCGCCCCCGCCGGGGCGCTCGACGTCAGCACCCTGGCCGCGGCCGTCGGCGCGACCTTGCCCGAGGGCGCGATCGTGGTCGACGAGGCGCAGACCTCCAGCCTCGGCCTGCCGGGTGCCACCGCGAGGGCGGCCCGCCACGACTGGATTACCGAGACCGGCGGGGCGATCGGGCAGGGGCTGCCCGCCGCGCTCGGCGCTGCGATCGCGGCCCCGGACCGGCCGGTGCTGTGTATCCAAGCCGACGGCAGCGCCCTGTACACCCACCAGGCGCTGTGGACGATGGCCCGCGAGCAGGCCAACGTGACAACCATTCTGGTCAACAACGGCGCCTACGCCATCTTGCGCCTGGAGCTGCAGCGGGTCGGCGCCGGCCCGGCGGGCGAGGCTGGGGCCGCCGCCAGGCGCATGCTGGACCTGTCTGACCCCTCGATCGACCACGCCGCGATCGCCCAGGGTTTCGGGGTCGACGCCGTACGGGTTGCGACGGCTGAGGAGCTCGTCGCCGCGCTGCGCCGCGGCTACGCCGAACCCGGCCCGCACCTGATCGAGGCCGCCGTCCCCCCGCTGCTGTAGCCCGCATCTGGCCGCCGGCCCCGGCTAAGTTACGGCGGCTCGCGTGCGTGCCATGGGGACCGGCCACCCCCGTCCTCTTGCATCGGAGGTGCCGGTGCAGGACAATCACGCCGAGCGCGCGAGATGATCAGGCTCAGCGTGAACCGGCCTAAACGCGCACCATGCCTGGCATGGCAGCCATCCGGGAGGGGGGCGGAGTCATGGATGCGCCGCGAGCTGAGGACTGGCGAAGTCGCGGTGGCTATTTCTCCTGGCAGCCGGCCGAGGGGGACGCCTCCGCGGTGGAGGTATTCCACGTCGAGCTCGGCGACCCCGGCGCTCCGGTGCTGTTGCTCATCCACGGGTGGCCCACCAGCAGCATCGACTGGTTCGACGTCGCCGGCCAGTTGAGCGGCAGGTTCCGTGTCTGCGCGCTGGACTTCCCCGGCTACGGGTTCTCCGGCAAGCCGCTGGGGTGGGGCTACAGCCTCAGGCGAGACGAGGAGCTCATCGAGTTCTACCTCTCGCAGGTGATCGGCGCCGAGGCTGCCGTCGTCGTCGCCCACGATCGCGGTGACAGCGTGGCGCTTTTGCATGCTGCCCGGTGCGCGCAGGGCCGGTCGGCGACACGGCTGGAGCATCTGATCTTGTCCAACGGCAACATCTTCTTGCCGCTGTCGAACCTGACCCAAGCGCAGCGGCAGGCACTGGATGCGGAGTCGTGGTCCCAGGTCGCGGCCGCGGTGACTCCCGCGATGCTGGCCGAGGGCATGGGCGCCACCACGTTCACCCCGCCCCGCACGGCCGGTGATCCCGAAGTCCAGGCTCTCACCGCCATTTTCGGCTACCACGACGGCATTAAGGTCCTGCACGAAGGGATCCAGTACCTGGTCGAGCGGGCCGAAGACGAGCAGGCGTGGCTGACCGCGCTCGCCAGGGCCCCGTTCCCGGTGACCGTGGTCTGGGGCGTGTACGACACGGTATCGCCGCCGCGGGTGGCCAGCTACGTGTGGAACCAATACCTGATGCTCAAGCCCGGGAGCAACCGCTTGTACCTCATCCCGGACGCCAACCACTACCTGCAAGTCGACCGGCCCGACGCGTTCGTGAAAGTGCTCCTGCACGCGCTCGAACCCGCCGACGGCCAGGCACCCGGCGCCCTGGAGGCCGAACTGGGCGCTCCCCTGCTGGTCGACACCTCCCGGCAACGGCTGCCGACCGCAGCAGACGTCCTCCCCATCCAGGCCCCCGCCGGCACGAAGTGAGGACCCTCGCGCGCACCACGCAGCCCTCTAACCCTGCCGTCGAGGCCTTGACAGGAAGAGGGATCAATTTGCGACAACCGTGGCTTTGCCTGCAGGCTGTCCTTGCAGGGGTCCATTCCTGGTAAGCGGTGGCCGGTGTCAACGGCAACGGAACCGGTTGCCTGGGCCGTGACTAGCCGTTCTTCGCGCTTCTTGAGGTACCAGTGAGCGTCGAGGGGGCTCTTCCGGGCTCAACCAGGCCAGGTTGTTCGATCGCGACATCGGCGTGCACCTCTCCGACGACCACGGACGACCACACCGCATCGAGCCGGCCGGTTGGCACTGGGCCATGGCGGCGTAGACAGGGACGGCTTCAGATGAACGCCCTACCTGAAGGGCGGCAGCAGGATGTTGTGCGCCCGCCGCCACAGCGGGGTGCCAGCGGGCGCTGCCGGGCCGGCGGGGGATACTTCGGCGGCTGCGGGAATTGCTGCTTCGTGTATGCCGTCGTCGCGGTGACCCGTCCCGGCGCGCCCTGGAGTTTGCTCACGTGTGCCCAGGCCCCCCGCCCCGTGCAACAAGCCCTGGCGGCCATGCATCCATATCCTCCCGGCTCGGCGTTCTCACCCGACGCGGGCGCCTGCCCCACCAGCGGCCGCTGCTACGGCGTCTCCGGCACCGGCGTGGCCTGGTCGGCCGATGGCGGGCAACTGTGGCTGGAAGGGCCAAGCGGGGCCAGCAGCATACGAAACGCCATCGCCTGCCCGGCCGCGCGGATCTGCTACTCGGCCGGGGACCAGGGGACGATCACCCGGACGGTTAACGGGACCGCCTTTGTGGCCGGCGGCCGCCCCACCACTCGCAATCTGTACGGCATCACCTGTGCCGGTCCGTCCATCTGCTATGCGGTGGGAGATAGCGGCACGATCGTCGCCCGCCAGTAACACCCAGCCTGCGCCAGATCCCGTCGGCGGCAGCGACCAGCGATCATAACGCAGCGTGAGAGACGCGCTGGATCGCAAGCGGCGAGATCGCCGACTATTTGTGTGGCCGGAAGCTCAGCGAGTTGGCTCATGGCCGGCACAGATTTTCCGGCTATGAACGGCCCGGCGGGTGGGGCTGGGTGCCTGGCCGGTGCAGCGCTTCGGCGGTGTGAGCGATCTGCAGGTCGAACAGGGCGTCACGGTCGGCGAGCTGGGGTGGCAGGTGCCCGGCTAGTTCGAGGATGATGGCGCCATGCAGGCGGGAGTAGCAGAACATGCAGGTGCGAGCGCTCCCTCAGGCAGGTCGCCGATGCCCTCGGCGGTCTGGCGCCAGGCCGTGAACTGCTCACGCAGCGGCAGCGGGATGGCGGCTTCGATGGCCGGCACGTCGATGTCGCCGTGACGGGCGCAGTCGCGCATCAACGCGAACAGCACGGTGACGACTTCCCACATGGCCCGCGCGGCCTGCTGGTTGATGCGCCGGGCGGCGCCGCCCGTGTGGCCGTAGATCAGCAGGTACTGCGCCGGGTGCCGCAGGGCCCATGCGCGCTGGGCGCGGGCTACGGCCAGCCACCGCTGGCCGGGCGAAAGCCCTGCGGATCGCTCATGGGCTGAGCGCAGGGCGCTGGCCAGCGCGGCGAAACCGTCGATGGCCAGGCCTCAATGAGGGCCTGCCGGCCGGGGAAGTAGTAGTGCACAGCGGAAGCGGTCATGTCCAGCTCGCGGGCAATCGCGCGCATCGAGATCCCGGCCGGGCCGGCCTCGGCGAGCTGGCGCAGGGCGGCATGCTTGATGTCGCTGATGGTTTCCTGCTTGCGCCGGTCACGCCGGCTCAGGGGCGGCTGCGGTGCGGACGGGGCGGCCATCCGGCAACCGTGCAGGAAAGTTTGAGCACTGTCAAGTTTTTGACCACTTGCCTCGCTGCCGCTTCTCAGCGCGGGTCAGCGTTGACAGTCGACGTCAGCGAATCGTCGAGTTCCCCCTCGACGGCTGGCGGATGCTCCGGACGGATCTCATCCTACATTTCCAGCATGGCCCGCATGCGTCGCAGTATCAGCAGCTGACGATGCCGAGGGCCAGCCGCGGGGCAGCCGTGCTGCACCAGCCGGCGACCTGATGCCAGTCGAGGTGGTCCGTGTGGACCTCGGCCAGCGGTCCGAGGATGCCGAGCCGGGTCGGCGGGGCTGCGCGCCAGTTGTGCACCGTGGGGTTCTTGCAGTCGATGGCTTGGTGGCCGGTGATGGCTGCTCCATGGGTTCTCCCTTGGAGATCTATGGCGCGACGGTTGTGGTCGGCTGTCCTTGGCGTTGACACGGAGGCGTGACACCGTCGGCCGCGCGGTGTCCAGGCCGATCAGGCTGTGCAGCCAGCCCCACTGGAAGACCACGGTCAGCACGCCGTTCAGCGGCAGCGGAACCGCCGCCGAACGGCCCGTCGGCGGCTCTCCGCCGGAAGGCCCTACTCGCCGATGGCCGCCGCCAGCTGGAAGCGGGAACGGATGCCCAGCTTCTGGTAGGCGCTGCTGAGGTGGCGCTCGATCGTCTTCTCGGTCAGGAACAGTGCCTGGGCGATCTCACGGTTGGTGCGGCCCTCAGCCGCCTGGCGGCACACCCGCCACTCCGCTGCGGTCAGTGCGGCCGCCCCGGTCAATTCCATCCGGGCGCGGCGCCCGGGCCCGGCGTGCAGCCCGGCCGTCGCCCTCTCGGCGAGCGCGATGGCACCGCACTGGCCAGCGAGCTTGGCCGCCCGCCGCGCGGCGTCCCGGCCTTCTTGCCGCCGGCCGGACCGGCTTAGTTCTGCGGCCAGGTCAGCGAGCGCGTGAGCGAGCTCCAGCCGCGTGGAACTGCGCTCCAGGACTGAGACCGCCTCGCGGAGCAGCGCCAGCCGGTCGTCCTCGCCAATCGCCAGCGCGGCGGTGCGCAGCGACATTCCCAGCGCCCCGGGTGCGCCGACGCGCTGGGCCGCCGCCAGCTGCTCGCGTGCGAGCTTGACGGCCATCTCGTGCTGGCCCAGCGAGGCCAGCGCCGGGGCCGCGTGCGCCTTCCAGTCGCTTGGCCAGCGCTGCCCTCGCGCCTCGCGCCGCTGGCCGCACCACAGCAGGTCCGCGACACCTTCTTCGACGCGGCCCTGGGCGATCCGCAGCCGCCCGCGGGCGGTCAGGAAATCGCTGACGTGGGCGCGATTGGCAATCCCAATCGCCTCGCCGGTTTGTGCCAGCCGGGCGGCGGCATCCAGCTCTCCGCGCTCGATGTGCACGGTGATAGCCACCGCGACTAGCAGCAGCACGATGAAATGCGACTTCTCCACCAGCTGCAGCCCGGTATCGGCCTCGGCCTGCGCATCGTGGAGCGAGCCCTGGGCGAGCGTGATTGCGGCACGCTGCGCGTGCAAGATGCCCTGCCTGGTCGCGTGGCCTTCCTGGCGGGCACGCACCAGCGCAGCGTCCAGCAGCTGGATAGCCAGCTCATAACGCTCGCCGAGCCGCAGCGCCAGCAACGCCAGCAGCGCGGCGTTGGACTGGGCGCTGCGCGGCAGGCCAGTCGCGAGCGCCTGTTGCACTTCTTCCATCGCGGCCGTAGCGGGCTCTCCCCGCAAAAGCTGCTCATAGGCGCTATGGATTCTTGCCACGGCCTCGAAACCTGGGTGGCCCCGGGCCTGGTCCCGAAAGCGCTGCAGTTGCGGGGCGAGGCCGACCCGCAGTTGCGAGAAAGCCGTTGTGACCGCCAGCAGCTCGGAGCCGAGCTCGAGTGAGCGCTCGGGATCGACCGTCCGCAACTCCCCGGCCAGCGATGACAGCGCGTCGGCCGCGGCCCGTGCTGAGCGGCCGCCCGACACGATGGCGCACCGCCCTAGCCAGGACGCCGCGACGGCCCGAGTTGTCAGCGTGGCGCCCGAGGTCAGCGCCGTGCGCAGGTGTTCCTCGGCCGCCTCGAACTGCATGGTGGCCACCTCGCATCGGCCCACTTCGGCCAGGATCTCCGCCCGCTCCTGCGCGGCGGGAGATTCAGCCAGCGCTCGCCGCAGGTACGCGGCAGCCGCCCGCGGACCACCACGGTGCGCTGCGTCGGCCGCGGCCGACCTGAGCGTGGCGACCCGGTGCTGATTCCCGGTCGGCGGGGTCAGCAGCAGGTGCGCGGTGACACGCTCGGCCGGAGCACCCTCTGCTGCCAGTGCTTCGGCCGCCGCGGCGTGCCGCGCCTGCCGCTCGCCGGTCGCCAGGTCCTCATACAACGCCGCATGCACGATCGGATGTACGAACCCCAGACGCTCGGCACGGACGAAGATGTCAGCCCGGACGAGGTCGTCGGCCGCCTCCCCTGCTGCGTCTGTGCTCAGACCCGACAGCCGGCCAGCGAGCGGCAGCTCGCTGTCATCGCCCAATACGGCGACCGCCCGCGCCAGCTCGGCCGCCGCGGGGCCGAGCGCGGCCAGCC
>JAFAPY010000286.1 GCA_019246795.1 Streptosporangiaceae bacterium
GGAGCAGCCCGTCGGCAAGCGGGACCGTGGTGCCGGACAGCAGGGTCACCGGGCCGACCGGGAACATCACGGCGCCGGCGGCCAGCGCGACCGCGGACACGATGAACGTGGCGCACAGGCCGAACATCACGATCGCGCCGAGCTTCACCGCGAGCAGCCGGGTGCGGCCGGCCGGCACGGCAAGCAGGTACCGCAGCGTGCCGTAGGCCGCCTCGCCGGCCACCGAGTCGCCGGCCACCACGGCCACGACCAGCGGCAGCACCAGCAGGAGCAGGGTGCTCAGCGCGATGAAGGTGAGGAAGACGCCGTTGCCCGCGAGCTGGTTGAAGAACGCCGCACCGCCACCACTGCCGCCACCTTGCGGGTGCGGCGCCGCCACCCGCAGCGCGATGCCGATGACGAGCGGGAACACCGCGGTGACCCCAAGCAGCAGCAGGTTGCGCCGCCGCCGGAAGACCAGCCGCAGCTCCGAGGAGAACAGCCTGAACCAGGCCCGGACGGGCGCGGGCCGGGCTCGTGACATCTCAGCTGTCGACATCGAAGCCTTCGCCGGTGAGGCCGACGAACAGGTCTTCCAGGCTGGGCGATGTCACCGCGAACCCGCGGACGGCGACTCCTGCCTGGACAAGCGCCGCGCAGACCTGCTCCGGCACGGCCTCGCCGAGCAGCGCCGACGCCTGCGGGACCACGGGCTCGGCGTCGGCCGGGACCGCCTGCGCGTCGGCCAGGCCCAGCCCGGCGAGCACCTTGGCCGCGCGTTCCGGGTCGGCGGTCTGCACGGTGACCCGGGCGGCACCGGTCCGGCGCAGCTCCGGCAGCGTGCCGGAGAACACCAGCCGGCCGGTACGCATCACCCCGACATGCGTGCAGATCTGCTCCACCTCGGCGAGCAGGTGGGAGGAGACGAACACCGTGGTGCCGTCGGCGGCGATCTGGCGGATCAGCGCACGCACCTCCCTGGTTCCCTGCGGGTCGAGCCCGTTGGTCGGCTCGTCGAGGATGATCAGCTCACGGGGCCGCAGCAGGCTGGCGGCGATGGCCAGGCGCTGCTTCATGCCGAGCGAGTAATGCCGGTACCGCTTCCTCGCCGCGGCCAGCAGGCCCACCCGGTCCAGCGCGGCGCCGATCCGGTCCCGCGCCGTGGCCGGATCGGCGGTCCGGTCCGCGGCATCATAGCGGGCCAGGTTGTCGCCGCCGGTCAGGAACGGGTAGAAGGCCGGGCCCTCCACCAGTGAGCCGACCCGGTGCAGCACGCCGGCGGCGCTGTCTGGCATCGGCACGCCGAGCAGCGCGGCGCTGCCGGCGGTCGGGAAGGCCAGGCCGAGCAGCATCCGGATCGTGGTCGTCTTGCCGGACCCGTTCGGGCCGAGGAAGCCGTAGACCGAGCCGCGCGGCACGGCCAAGTCGACGTGGTCCACGGCCAGCTGGCCGCCGCGGAACCGCTTGGTCAGGCCGCTGGTCGAGATCGCCTCGCCGCCGGCTGGGCTCGCGGTCGGCCCGGTTGGGATCGCCGTCAAGGTTCCGCGCGGTTACCGGTGCTGCGCGGCCGCGGCGTGCAGGGCTGCCGCGTACAGGACGCTGGGCTGCACCGCCCCGGCGAACGTGCGCCCGGTGTCGGTCATCAGCACCGAGACCAGAGCGGTGCGCAGCAGCCGGCCGCTGCCCCAGGCGCCGTGCACGGGGCTGGCCGACCCGAGCAGCAGGCGCAGCACCCGGGCGCTGTCATCGGGCGCCCCGGCCGCCTGGACCGGTGCCTGGCCTGCGGAGGTCAGCGCCGAGGACGGCAGGTCGACGACGGTCAGCCAGCCGGTTCCGATCGTGGTGACGGCGGGGGCGGAGTCCTGCCTGCCCCGGTCCTTCACGGCAGCCGGGTTCACCGTGGTGACCGTGGCGCCGGGCGGCGGCGTGAAGCTTGTCTGCGCCGCCGGGGGCATCCCGAAGCTGATGGACGTGTAGCCGACGCTGATCGCCGGGCTGGACGCGCCGCGAGCCAGCACCTGCACCCGCAGCGGCAGGCCGTTGGCCGCGTCGATGGCGATCAGCACGCTGCCGACCAGTGACCTGTGGTCCTTGGGGGCCAGCACCAGCTGGTAAGCGGGCTGGCCGGCCACCATCGCGTTGGTGTCCACGCTCACCGCGGTGGTCGGCCCGACCTTGGCCAGCACCTGCTGCGCGGCCTGCTGCGGGGTGAGCAGGGCTTGCGGGGCCCGCGGGCCGGTCC
>JAFAPY010000396.1 GCA_019246795.1 Streptosporangiaceae bacterium
CGCTCCTCGGCGGGTGCGACCTCATACCCGGCAGCGGGGCCCGGTGATGCGGCGGCCCGCCGGACTCACACGTTACTCCCTGGGCCAGCCGTTTACTGGCCGGTTCGCGCACCCCGCCGACGGCGCACGGCAGGTTCCCCGGTGCCCAGGACGTAAGAGGACGCCAGGTGGTTCCATCCGCAGGCCTGGCAGACCTCGACCACGTAGACGCGGAATTCGCCGTACTCGGCGGCCATCTCGTCGAGTTCACGCGTCTGCTTGACCCGGCCGGCGTAGGCGCCGAGCTCGTCACCGTAGACGTAGGTGACGTGGGTGAGCCGGGCCTTTTTGCAGATGGGGCAGCGGTCCTTGGTGGGCTCGCCGTGGAACTTGGCAGCCCGCAGCAGGTAGGGGTGAGCGTCGCAGACGTCGGCGACCGTGGTGCGCCCGGAATACACCGACGCGAGCGTCGCCCGGCGGGCGAGCGCGTAATCCACGACGGAGCGCCTTGACGTCATGTTGGTCAGCGTACGTCGGAACCGGGCGTGCGCCGAGCCGGGGCACGGGTCGCGCCTGCCCTGTTGCCATGAGGCTGGGTGCCGCATACCATACGCATGTATCGCTGTGATACATCAAGGCGATCTAACAGATCGAAGTATCGCCGCGACGCATCGCAGGGATACGCCCTGACAAGGACATCACCGTTGGGGGGAAGCGTGGGGCGCAACCGCTCTGCCGTGCTCGAGCTGGCGGTGCTCGGGCTGCTGCACACCGCGCCCATGCACGGCTACGAGCTGCGCAAGCGGCTGTACACCGTGCTCGGCGCCTTCCGCGCGTTTTCCTATGGGTCGCTGTACCCGTGCCTGGGGGAACTGCTCGCCGACGGCCTGATCGCCGAGGAGCAGGAGCAGGCAGCGCCGGACAGCGCGGGCATGGCCGGGGGGGACGACCCCCCACGACCCCCCCGAGGGGGCCCGGGCCGGCCGCGGGCCAGCCGCCGGTCGCGGAAGGTGTACCGGCTGACCGCAGACGGCAAGGAGCGGCTGCAGGAACTCCTCGGCGAGGGCGGTCCCGCAACGTGGGAAGATGACGGGTTCGGTGTTCATTTCGCTTTGTTCGGGCAGACCAGAGCCGATGTACGGCTCCGGATCCTCGAGGGCCGCCGCAGCCGCCTCGAGGAGCGCATGGAGGCCATCCGGGCGGCCTTCACCCGCACCAGGGAACGAGTTGACAGCTACACCCTGGAACTGCACCGGCACGGCCTGGAATCAGTCGAGCGCGAGGTCCGGTGGCTGAACGAACTGATCGCATCGGAGCGGCAGGCCGACCAGCAGCGGCAGGCCGGAGGACTAGACCACGTTACCGAGAATGTTTCCGAGAAGGAGTCATCCTGATGGGCAAGGTGCGCATCGCCATTGTGGGGGTGGGTAACTGCGCCAGTTCCCTGGTCCAGGGGCTGGAGTACTACAAGGACGCCGCCGAGGACGGGAGGGTTCCCGGCCTCATGCATGTCCGGTTCGGCCCCTACCACATCAGCGATGTGCAGGTCGTCGCCGCGTTCGACGTGGACGCGAAGAAGGTGGGCACCGACCTTGCCGATGCGATCTTCGCCAGCGAGAACAACACCATCAAGATCGCCGAGGTGCCGCTGACCGGGGTGACCGTGCAGCGGGGGCCGACCCTTGACGGCCTCGGCGCGTACTACCGCGAGCTCATCGCCGAGTCCGACGAGCCGCCCGCGGACGTGGTGCGCGTGCTCAGGGACTCCGGCGCCGACGTGCTGGTCTCCTACCTGCCGGTCGGCTCGGAGCAGGCCGACCGCTACTACGCCCAGTGCGCCATCGACGCGCATGTCGCCTTCGTCAACGCGCTGCCGGTGTTCATCGCGTCGGACCCGGCCTGGGCCGCCAAGTTCGCCGACGCCGGGGTCCCGGTCATCGGCGACGACATCAAGTCCCAGGTGGGCGCGACGATCACCCACCGCGTGCTGGCCAAGCTGTTCGAGGACCGCGGCGTCGAGCTGCTCCGCACCTACCAGCTCAACGTCGGCGGCAACATGGACTTCATGAACATGCTGGAGCGCAGCAGGCTCCAGTCCAAGAAGATCTCCAAGACCCGCGCGGTCACCTCGCAGGTCCCGCACGAGATGGAGCGGGCCGCGGTGCACATCGGCCCGTCGGACCACGTGCCCTGGCTCGACGACCGCAAGCTGGCCTACGTCCGGCTCGAGGGGCGCGCCTTCGGCGACGTGCCGCTGAACCTGGAGTACAAGCTCGAGGTGTGGGACTCCCCCAACTCGGCCGGGGTGATCATCGACGCGGTGCGCGCCGCCAGGATCGCCCTGGACCGGGGCCTCGCCGGCCCGGTGATCTCAGCCAGCTCCTACTTCATGAAGTCACCGCCCGAGCAGTACGGCGACGACATCTGCCGTGACCTGGTGGAGAAGTTCATCCGCGGCGACGTCGGCCGCTAAGAGGCGCCAATAGGCTAGACGGGTGGCCCCGCGCACATCGACGTTCCTCGCTGAGCTGCGCGCGGTCCTGGCCGAGCGGAACTTCCGCCGCCTGTTCGCCACCCGGCTGGCTTCGCAGGCCGGCGACGGCATCGTCACCGCCGGGGTCGGCACCTACGTGTTCTTCAACGCGTCGTCGTTCCCCAGCCCGGCGGCCGGGGCCGCGGCGTTCACGGTCCTGTACCTGCCGTACTCGCTGATCGGCCCGTTCGCCGGGGTGTTCATCGACCGCTGGTCCCGGCGGCAGATCCTGGTCTGGTCGGCCCTGCTCCGTTCCGCGTTCGTGGTCCTCGCCGCGGCGCTGATGTCCGCCGGCAACCGCTCGGTGCCGCTCTACGTCGCGGTGCTTGGAGTGCTCGGCGTGAACAGGTTCTTCCTGTCCTCGCTGTCGGCGGCGCTGCCGCACACGGTCCCCGAGGAAAAGCTGGTGATGGCGAACTCGGTAGCGCCGACCGCTGGCGGCATCATGGCGACGATCGGCGGCGTCGCGGCCCTCGGGCTCAACGTTGCCACCGGCAACACCGAGCGCGGGGCGGCGGTCACCGTGGTCGTCGGGGGCGGCTGCTACGTGGCAGCCAGCGCCGTCGCGGCGACGATGCGCCGCGACCTGCTGGGACCGGCGCGCGGGGCCGCAGCGGTGCCGGGACGGCTGGCCAGCGAGCTTGCCTCGGTCGCGGCCGGCCTGGTCGCAGGCGCACGGTATGTGGCCGGGCGCCGCGGCCCGGCGGCGGCGCTCGGCGCCACCGGCGGGTTCAGCTTCCTTTTCGGGCCGCTGTTCCTGATGTCGATCCTGCTGTACCGGAACTACTTCTACCGGTCAAGCGCGGGCCTCGCCGAGGGCCACCTCGGCGCCCTGGTGATCACCTCCGGGATCGGGTACTTCTGCGCCGCGCTGGTAACCCCGCCGGCCACCAGGCGGGGTTCCAAGCCAGCCTTCATCACGCTGCTGCTGGCCGCCAGCGCCGTGGTGACCGCCACGCTCGGCGAGACCTTCCTCCAGGCTGCCTACCTGGCCATCGGGTTCTGCCTGTACCTCGCCCGGCAGGGCGTGGCGATCTGCGCCACGACCATCTTGCAGGAGCAGGTGGACGACGCCTACCGCGGGCGGATCTTCGCCTTCTACGACATGATGTTCAACCTCACCTACGTTGCCGGGGCCGCGCTGGCCGCCGCGTTCATGCCGACCGACGGCAAGTCGCCGGCCATCGTCGCCCTGGTGGCTGCCGGGTACGCCGCCTGCGCGGCCGGCTACTGGCTGGCCGCGGCCCGCGGTCAGTCCTCGCCCCGGCCGCTTTCCGGTGCCCCCGGCCGCTCCGGCGGCTCCGGCGGTTCCGGCCGCTCCGGCACCTCCGGCGGTTCCGGCGATTCCGGCGGGACGATCCCCTCGGCCGCCGCCCAGTGCAGCAGCGCCTGAGTCGCCCGCTGCTTGCCGATCTCGCCCTCGGCGATGCGCAGCTCCAGCAGGAAGCTGAGCGCCCGCCCCACCGGCAGCCCCGGCGGGATGCCCAGGATGGCCATGATCTCGTGGCCGTCGAGTTCCGGCCTGATCCTGGCCAGTTCCTCCTGCTGGCTGAGCTCGGCGATACGCCGCTCCAGGCCGTCGTAGGCCCGGGCCAGCCGCTCCGCCTTCGCCCGGTTCCGCGTGGTGGAGTCGGCCCGGGTCAGCACGTGCAGCCGGGTGAGCAGCGGGCCCGCGTCACGGACGTAGCGGCGGACCGCGGAATCGGTCCACTCGCCCTCGCCATAGCCGTGGAACCGCAGGTGCAGCTCGACCAGCCGGGACACGTCCCGCACCACGTCGTTGGGGAAGCGCAGCGCAGTGAGCCTGCGCCGGGCCAGGCCCGCGCCGACCACCTCGTGGTGGTGGAACGCGACCCCACCGTCGGGCAGCAGCGACCGCGTGGCCGGCTTGCCGATGTCGTGCAGCAGGGCGGCCAGCCGGACCGTCAGGTCGCCGTCCAGCCCGTACCGCGGCTCCAGCGCGATGGCCTGCCGCAGCACCGTCAGGCTGTGGGCGTAGACGTCCTTGTGCCGGTAATGCTCGTCGGCCTCCATCCGCAGCCGGGACACCTCGGGCAGGATCTCATCGGCGACGCCGGTGCCCACCAGCACGTCGATGCCCCGCGCCGGGTCCGGCGCGAGCATCAGCCTGGTCAGCTCGCCGGTCACCCGCTCGGCGGAGACGATCTCCAGCCGGGGCGCCTGCTCGGCCATCGCGGCGCGCACCTCGGGGGCGACCTCGAATCCCAGCCTGGCCGCGAACCTGGCCGCGCGCAGGATACGCAGCGGGTCGTCGCCGAATGAGTCCTGCGGCCGCCCCGGAGTGCGCAGCACCTTGTCCTTCAGCGCCGCCAGGCCGCCGAACGGGTCGACGAGGTCATAGCCGGGCAGCCGCGCCGCCATCGCGTTGATGGTGAAATCCCGGCGGCTCAAGTCCTCCTCCAGCGACCGCCCGTAGCGCACCGCAGGCTTGCGCGAGCCGGTCGCGTACCGCTCGCTGCGGTAGGTGGTGACCTCGAAGACGACGTCTTTCTTGCGCAGGCCCACGGTGCCGAAGTCGATGCCGACCGTCCATACCCTGTCGGCCCAGCGGCCGACGATTGCCAGCACCTGGTCCGGCGCCGCGTCCGTGGCCAGGTCCAGGTCCCCGGGCCGCTCGCCAAGGAACACGTCCCGGACCGGGCCGCCGACCAGGGCGAGCTGGTAGCCGTGCCGGGCGAACAGGCGGCCGATCCCGGCCGCGGCCGGAACCCGCTCGCGCAGCAGCGCGGCAGCGGCCCTCCGCTGTTCCTCGGTGTTCGACACGGCCATCGAGAGTATCGACAGCGCGCCTGCGGCGCGAATGGCGAATAGCATTTCAAGTGTGCTCAGCCTGCGTCTGCCATCGCGGCGAGGTCTTTGGCAGGGCCCGGCGGCCTTGCTGGCTGCCGCCGCGGCGCTCGGTGCTGCGCTGGCGCTGGCCGCCCCGGCGTCGGCGGCCGCCGCCCGGCAGGCCGGCGCGGGCACGGGCTCGGGCTCGGTGAGCATCGACTCGGTGAGCCCGCAGGTCGCCAGGCCGGACGGCACGGTCAGCGTGACCGGGACGGTGAGCAACGGCACCGGCCATGTCCTGAGCGGGCTGCAGGTGCAGCTGTTCACGTCGCCGCTGTGGTTCACCACCCGCGACCAGATGGACGCCTTCCTGACTGGCGGCACGGCGGCCTGGGAACAGGCCGGGAACCCGTTCGTCATCGCCGGGGGCGTGGCGCCCGGCGCCACCGCCGGCTGGCATGCCTCATTCAAGGTCAGCGTCGCCGGGATGACCCAGTTCGGCGTGTACCCGCTGACCGCGAAGCTGATCGGCGTGTCAGGCGGCGTGCTGTCATCGGACCAGACGCTGCTGCCGTTCTGGCCCGGGAAGCAGGCCGCTGGCCTGGCCGGCCCGCTGCAGGTGGCCTGGGCCTGGCCGCTCATCGACAAGCCCCGCCGTCAGGTGTGCACGGCGCTGACCGGCAACGACCTGGCCCCGAGCCTGGGGCCCGGCGGCCGCCTGGCGGCGCTGCTGGCGGCGGGGCAACAGCACCCCGGCGCCGACCTGACCTGGGTGATCGATCCTGCGCTGCTCGCCGACGCCGACGCCATGACCCGCCCCTACCAGGTGGGCAGCACGGCGAACTGCACCACCGGCACCGCCAAGGAGCCGGCGAGCGCGGCGGCGGCCAGGTGGCTGTCCGCGCTGCGCATGGTGATATCGCAACAGCAGGCCGTGATCACGCCGTACGCGGACGCGGACGCGACGGCACTGGTGCACCAAGGCCTCACCGGCGACCTCGGCGCCGCCTACGCGCTGGGCCGCGTGGTAGCCGGTGACGTGCTGCGCCGGCCGTTGGGATACTCGGTCACCGCGCCGGCCGGCGGGGCCGCCGACCTGAGCACGCTCACCGCTCTCGCCGCCGCCGAGCACGTCGGCACCGTGGTGCTGAACAGCAGCGAGATGCCGCCAGAACCAAGCCAGGGCTGGCGGCCGGACAACGCCGTCACCTCGGTCAGGACCGGGGTCGGCACCACGATGAGCGTGCTGCTCGCCGACGACACGCTGACCCGGATCCTCGCCGCGGGCGGCCCCGCCGCGGCGGCGCAGGGCACCCAGTTCGCGGTCGAGCAGCGGTTCCTGGCCGAGACCGCGATGATCGCCGCCGAGGCGCCCGCCTCGGCCCGCGCCGTGGTGGTGGCACCGCCGGACGACTGGAGCCCGACGGCGGCGCTGGCCAGCGCCCTGCTCAGCGAGACCGTGAGCGCGCCGTGGCTGAAGCCGACCACGCTGACCAGCCTGGCCGGGGACGGCGCCGACGGGACAATCCGCGCGCCGCTGCCTGTCAGCAAGCAGAGCCCCGGCGAGCTCAGCGGCGGCTACCTGAGCGCCGTGCGCGCGGTCGGCGCGAGCCTCAGCCTGTATGAGTCCATGCTGTATGAGGCCCCGGCGCCTTACCGGCAGGCGCTGGACGAGGCGCTGGCCGCCACCGAATCGTCCGCGTGGCGCGGCGGCGCACGCTGGCAGGGCCTGGCGCTGGCCAACGGCCTGTCGGATTACCTGGCGGACGCGGAGAGCAAGGTCAAGATCATCGCCTCGGCGCAGGTGACGATGGGCGGCGCATCCGGGACGGTGCCGGTGTCCATCGAGAACGGCCTGCACCAGGCCATCCGGGTCAGCCTGAACGCCACCGTCGTCGGCGTGCCCGGCAAGACATCGCAGCTCACCATCGGCCGTTTGCACCACCCGGTCACCGTCCAGCCGCAGCAGCCGCTGACCGTGAGGCTGCCCGTCAGCTCCGCCGCTATCGGCTCGACGGAGGTCCGGCTCGGCCTGTCCACGGCCGACGGCAGGATGCTGCCGTTCGGCAGCACGTCGCTCAACGTGCAGTCCACCCCGTATGGTCGGGCGATCCTGCTGGTCATCGCAGCCGCGCTCGGGGTGCTCGTGCTCACCTCCGCGTACCGGGGCGTGCGGCGGTGGCTGCATGGCGACCGGGACGCCCGGGTCGGCTCAGGCACCGGGGCATGGCAGGCGGGAGCGGACAGCCACGCCGGCCTCGGCGGGCATGCTCACCCTGGAACGGGGAACTCACCGGGTAACGTCGTGACAGGCACCAGCGGCGCGCGGAACCCGACGGAGGCACCGGATGACCTGGCGGATGCACGACGCTGGGCCGACGACGCCTGAGCCGCGGCCCGGGCAGCCGGATGCGCCGACGCGGCCCGTGCCCGGCCTGCCGCAGGGCGAGCCCGGCGCCCCGGAGGATCCGGTGCAGTCCCGGCGCGGCAGGCATGCCGCCCCGGACCCGCTGCCACCGATGGACGGGCCGATGCCGGGCGGCGGCCCGAGCCCCGCCGAGACGACGCTGCCGCTCGCGCTCGGCTGGCCCACCGCGCCGACCCGCCCGGCCGCGCCAATAGCCGCGGCGCCCCCGCCCGCAGTGCCCGGCACCGCCGGGACGCCGCCAGACTGGCGCAGGGTGCCGGGGCCGGGCACCGAGCCGCCGCGCGACCTGGAGCCCCGGTACCCGGGGCCCGGATACCGGCGCCCGGCCCCGCCGGGAGGACCCGGCGCGCCGACGCCGGGCACCTCCCGTACGCCGGCTGCCGACCGTACGCCGGCTGCCGGGCTGGGAACAGGACAGCGATCCAGCCTGGTGCGCTCCGGCGCCGGCATGGCGGCCGGCACGCTGGTCTCCCGCGTCACCGGGTTCCTGCGCACCTTCGTCTTCGTGGCCGCGCTCGGCACCGGCCCGCTGGCCAACGCCTACAACAACTCCAACACGCTGCCGAACACGGTGTACTACCTGATGCTCGGCGGCATCTTCACCAGCGTCGTCGTGCCGCTGCTGGTCAAGGCGGCCCAGCGCGACCCGGACCGCGGCGAGGCGTACGCGCAGCGGATCTTCACCCTCGGCGTGGTCGCGCTGGCCGCGGTCACGCTGGCGGCCACGCTGGCCGCCGCGCCGCTGGTCGACCTGTACGCCGCCGCGATCAAGGGCACCGAGCACGACCTCATGGTGGTCTGGGCCTACTTCTTCATCCCGCAGATCTTCTTCTACGGGATGAGCGCGCTGATCGGGGCGATCCTGAACACCCGCGGCCGGTTCGCCGCGCCGATGTGGACGCCGGTCATCAACAACATCGTCGTGATCACGGTCGGCGGCCTGTACGTGGCCATGGCCGGCCTAGACAAGAACCCGTCGACGATCCCGGCGGACGGCATCCAGCTGCTCGGCATCGGCACCACGCTCGGCGTGGTCGCGCAGACCGTCGCCCTGTTCCCTTCGCTGCGCGGCGCCGGGTTCCGCTGGCGGCCCACGCTGGCGTTCCGGCCCGGCGACCTCGCCGAGATGGGCCTGATGGCCGGCTGGATGTCGGGCTACGTGGTCACCCAGTGGGCCGCCAACCTGGTCGTGCAGAACGTGGCCAACGCGGCGTCCAACCACGCCGAGCGCGACGGCTACTCGGTGTATTCCTACGCCTGGCAGCTGTTCCAGCTGCCGTACGCGATCATCGGCATCTCGGTGATCACCGCGCTGCTGCCCCGGATGAGCGGGCACGCCGCCGCGCGCCGCTACTCGCTGGTCCGGGACGACTTTTCCGCCGGTATCCGGCTGTCGTCGGTGATCGTGGTGCCTGCCGCGATCTACCTGGCCGTGCTCGGGCCGGCCATCGGCCAGTTCGTGTTCTCCTACGGCAGCAGCGGTATCTCCGGCGGCATCAGCATCGGCGTGGTGTTCGGCCTGTTCTCCCTCGGCCTGATGCCGTACATGATCACCCAGCTCCAGCTGCGGGTGTTCTACTCTTTCCAGGACAGCCGCACCGCCGCCCTGGTGGGATTGCTCATCATGTGCGTGAGCATCGCCGGTGACCTGATCGCGCTCGACGTCCTGCCGGCGCGCAGCGTGGTCGCGGGGCTGGCCGTCGCGTACGGGGTTTCCAACCTGATCGGCGCGGTCGCGGGATGGGCGCTGCTGCTGCGCCGGGTGGGCAGCCTCGACGGCTGGAACGTGGCGCGCAGCCTGACCCGGATGCACCTGGCGACCGTCCCCGGCCTGATCTTCTTGCTGCTGGTCATGCTGCTCGCCGGGCGCATGCTGCACAATCCGGGCCGCGGCTACGGACTGGCGGTCACGGTGGTGGGCGGCGGCGGCGCGGTCGCGCTGTACGCGCTGTGCACCAGGTCACTGCGCGTAGCCGAGGCCGGCTTCCTCGTCAAGACGCTCACCACCAAGTTCGGCCGGCGCCGCGGACGGCATTAGCATGGGTGGCAACCTATGAGCACCTACACCTCGGAACCAGGGACCCGGCTGGCGGGGCGGTACCGGCTCGAGGACCAGACGAGCGCGGGAGCCGGCTGGGAGTTCTGGAAAGCCACCGATGAAACTCTTGCCCGCCCGGTGACGGTGATCACGTTCGCCGCTGACTTCCCCAGGGTGGCCGAGACGGTCACCGCGGCAAGGGCTGCGAGCAGGCTCAGCGATCCCCGCTTCTGCCAGGTCTTCGACGTGGAAGACGCCGACGAGCTGGCCTACGTGGTGCTGGAGTGGGCGGTCGGGGAGTCGCTGCTCGACATGCTGTCCGACGGGCCGCTTGAGGCCAGCCCTGCGGCGGCACTGGTGGCCGAGGCGGCGCGGGCGCTGGCCGTCGCGCACGCCGCCGGGCTGGTGCACCTGCGGCTGGACCCCTCGTGCCTGCACTGGACGCCCGGCGGCGGCGTGAAGATCACCGGCCTGGGCATCGCGGCCGCCCTCGCCGGGCCGGCGCTGGCCTCCGGCGGCGGGCCCGACGACGCGGCGGTCGCCGACACCCGCGGCCTGGCCAGGCTGGCCTATGCGGCGCTGACCGGCTACTGGCCCGGTCCTGCCGGACCCGGCGACGTGCTGGTGGCCGGGGAGGGGCTGCTGCCGTCGGCGCCGCTGGCCGACGGCCTGCCGTGCACGCCGCGCCAGGTATCGGCGGCGGTGCCTGCCAGCATCGACGAGGTGATCTGCCGGGCGCTTTTCCAGCGGCCGAGCCGGCACGGCCCGGCGCTGGCCACCCCGGCGATGTTCGCCGAGGCGCTGGCCAGGCTGGCCCCGGCAGCGCCGTTGCTGGTTCCGCCGCCCGCCCTCCCCTTCACGGCAGCGGCCGCCCGGACGCAGCCCGGCGCCTATCCGCTGGCCGACTCCATCGTGCCGCCCGGCTCCGCGCTGCCGCGGCGGCAGCCCCGGGAGCGTTCGGCCGCTGCCCGCGCCGCGGTCGCCCTGGTGATCGTGCTGGTCCTCGCGGCTGTCGGCATCACCGCCTGGTCGGTCAGCCGCGGCCTGCACCGCGCGGCTCCGCCCTCGGCGAATCCCCGCCCGCGCTCATCGGCCCCGGCCGCCGCCGCGGCGGTCCTGCTCAAGCCGCGCAGCGCGAACAGCTTCGACCCGGGGGGCGGCAGCGAAGACCCCGCCGAGGCCCAGTACGCGATCGCCGGGATCAGCGGCAGGTCCTGGCATACCTTCTACTACATCGGCTCGCCGCTGTTCGGGGGCCTGCCGAAGAAGGGCACCGGGCTGATCCTCGACATGGGGCAGCCGGTCCGGCTGAGCCAGGTGATGGTGCAGTTCGGCACCACGTGCTGCGCGCACGCCCGGATCGAGATCGGCAATGACAGCACCCCGGTGTCGTCCGCGCTGAGCAGCTTCACCACGGTGGCGGCCTCCACCACGGCGGCGGGCAGCACCACTTTCACCTCGACGAGCAGCGCCACCGGCCGTTACGTGCTGATCTGGCTGACGTACCTGCCGCCGCTCGCGGGCACGGCCGACGAGTACCAAGCGCAGATCTACGACGTCGTGGTGCACGGCTCGGCCGTGAGCCAGTCGGGTTGATGCCCGATGCCGGGCGCCGGCGGGCAGCTGCCCTCGGACGATGAACTGCTCCGCCGGCACGTGGCGGGAGACAGCGAGGCGTTCGGCGAGTTGTTCCGCAGGCACCGCGACCGGCTGTGGGCGGTCGCGCTGCGCACTGTCTGCGATCCGGACGAGGCCGCGGACGCGCTCCAGGACGCGATGGTGTCCGCGTTCCGCCGGGCGGCGGATTTCCGCGGCGACTCCGCGGTAACCACCTGGCTGCACCGCATCGTGGTGAACGCCAGCCTTGACCGGCTGCGCCACAAGGCCGTCCACCCGGTGACCTCCGCCGACGACGAGCATGCGCTGCAGGCGCTGGCAGCCCCCGATCCGGCGCGGGCTTCGGACACCCGGATGGACGTCGACGCCGCGCTGCGGGTGCTGCCGCCGCAGCAGCGGGCCGCGCTGGTGCTGGTCGACATGCTCGGCTTCCCGGTCGCCGATGCCGCCGCCATCCTGGGCATCTCGGCCGGTACCGTGAAGAGCCGGTGCGCGCGCGCCCGTGCCAGGCTGCTGCCTTACGTTGCGCACCTGCGAGGGAACCGATCGGCGAGCGAGAGCGTCTCACCTGCGCAGGGAGGAGATGGATGAGCCATCTGGACGCCGACGTCGTGGCCGAGTTCCGCGCCGGGCTCATCGCCGGGCGCCGCGGTGCCAGGGTTGCCGCGCACCTGGCGCAGTGCGAGCAGTGCGCCGCCTCGGGCGACATGCTCGCCGAGGTATCGGCGGCGCTGGCCGCGGTCCCCGCACCGGCGATGCCCGACGCCGTGGCCCGGCGGCTGGACACCGTGCTCGCCGCCGAGGCAGCAAGAAGGGATTATCCCGAACGAGCTGATGGTACCCCTGCCAGGAAACGCCGGGCGGAACCGGTGCCTGGGCGTTTGCGGGGCATGGCGGTCCGCGTGCTTGCCCCGGCTGCCGCCGTCGTCGCGCTCGCCGGCGCCGGGTACGGCATCAGCCAGCTCGCCGGGCAGCAGCCCGGCACGAAGGCGGCATCCTCCCCGCCGACGCATGCAGCGGCCCAGTCCGCCCGGGCCGGCGGCCTGGCGGCCGGGACGGGGGGAAACCCGCTGCGGCAGCCGCAGCCGACCTTCGGCGTTGCCGACAGCGGCACCGTCTACCAGCGTGCGACGATCCTGCAGCAGCTGCAGGCCGCGCTGCGGGCACCCGCCGTCCCGGGCAGATTCCCGTCCGCGCAGGTAAGGGCGTGCGTGCGCCATGTCACCAGCGGGGCTGGGCAGGTCACGCCGCTGCGGGTGGAAACCGCCAAGTTCGAGGGCCAGCCTGCCACCGTCATCTTCGCCGCGCGCGCCAACGGCGGCGATGAGGCGTGGGTAGTGACCGGTAGCTGCTCGGGTACCAGCGGTAAGGTTGCCTACACCACGACGCTGCCGTAAGGGAATTTCAGCGCCCTGGGATCGGTTCACTGGTGTGCCAGTCAGCGGCTTTGAAACGAAGCAGAGGGTTGATCAGCGTTGGCAGAAGCAACCGAATCCCGGAACGTCATCATCATCGGGTCTGGCCCCGCCGGCTACACCGCGGCGCTGTATGCGGCACGGGCGGAACTGAAGCCTCTCGTCTTCGAGGGGTCGGTCACCGCGGGCGGCGCGCTCATGCAGACCACCGAGGTGGAGAACTTCCCCGGGTTCCCGGACGCGATCATAGGCCCGGAACTGATGGACCTGATGCGCAAGCAGGCCGAGCGGTTCGGCGCCGAGCTTGTCGCCGATGACGTGACGGCGGTGGACCTGGCCGCGGACCCGAAGCTGGTCAGGACCGACAGCGAGACCTACCTCGCCAAGGCGGTCATCATCGCCACCGGCTCCGCGCACCGCAAGCTCGGGGTCCCCGGCGAGGACACGCTCGCCGGCCACGGCGTGTCCTACTGCGCCACCTGCGACGGGTTCTTCTTCCGCGGCCACGACATCGCGGTCATCGGCGGCGGCGACTCCGCCATGGAAGAGGCCCTGTTCCTCACCAGGTTCGGCAAGTCGGTGACGGTGGTGCATCGCCGCGACACGCTGCGGGCCACGAAGATCATGCAGGAACGGGCGTTCGCGAATCCGAACATCAGGTTTGCCTGGGACAGCGTGGTCACCGAGGTCCTCGGCACAGAACGGGTGACCGGCCTGCGGATCCAGAACACCAAGGACGGCACCGAGCACGTCCTGCCCGCCACCGGCGTGTTCGTCGCCATCGGCCATGACCCGCGTTCGGAGCTGTTCGCCGGGCAGCTTGCCACCGACCCTGACGGCTACCTGCTGGTCGACCAGCCGTCGACACGCACCGCCATCGAAGGCGTCTTCGCCTGCGGCGACGCGGTGGACCGCACCTACAGGCAGGCCGTCACGGCGGCGGGCACCGGCTGCGCGGCGGCGCTGGACGCCGAACGGTGGCTGGCGAGCACGGAGCACCCGGCGCAGCCGGTGCCAGCAGCGCAGACCGCAGCGCGTGGCTAGCCAGGATCTTTGACAGAAAGCACATTACGACAACTCGCACCAAAGCCAAGGGATGTGATCGCCAGTGGGCGCGACCAAGGTCGTCACGGACGAGACCTTCGAGACCGAGGTCCTGAAGGCCGACAAGCCGGTCATCGTCGATTACTGGGCCGAATGGTGCGGCCCGTGCCGCATGGTCGCCCCGGTTCTGGAGGAGATCGCCGCGGAGTACGCCGACAAGATCGACGTGGTCAAGCTCAACATCGACGAGAACCCCGCGGTGTCGCAGCGCTACGGCATCATGGCGATACCGACCATGAACGTCTTCTCCGGCGGCGAGGTGGTCAAGCAGATCGTCGGGGCCAAGCCCAAGTCGGCTCTGCTCAAGGACCTCGCCGAGTTCATCTGAGCGGCCGCGCGGCGGCTCGCCCGACGCGCGCGCTCCAGCAGGCACTGAGCGGCCGCGCGGCGGCTCGCCCGACGCGCGCGCCAGCAGGCACCGAGCGGTTCATACCGGACGCAGTGCGCCGGTGACCGGTGCGGGAGTCATCGAGCCGAGCAGCCGCTCCAGTGCCACTTCGACGTCCTCCCGCCAGGTCAAGACCGTCCGCAGCTCCATCCGCAGCCGGGGATAGCGATGATGCGGACGGATGGTCTTGAACCCGACCGCCAGCAGGTAATCCACCGGCAGCATGCAGGCCGGTGACTCCCAGCGCCTGTCGCCGAAGGCCTCAATCGCTCGGACGCCGCGCCGGGTGAGGTCCTTGGCCATCGCCTGCACCAGCATCCGGCCGATGCCGCCCCCGGCGAACTCGCTGAGCAGGTGAGCGGTCATGAACAGCACCGCGTCGGCGCTGACCGGACTGGTGGGGAACGCGGCCGCGCGGGGAACGTACTGCGGCGGCGCGAACAGCGTGTACCCGGCCGGGACGCCGTCGACATAGGCGAGCTTGCCGCAGCTGCCCCACTCCAGCAGCACCGAGGACACCCATGACTCCTTCTCCAGCTCCGAGTCGCCGGTTCCCGTGGCTCGCCCCCGGCTGGCCGGGCCAAGTTCCCAGAAAACGCAGCTGCGGCACTTCGGCGGCAGGTCGCTGAGATTATCCAGCGTGATGTTGACAATGCGACGCGCCATCGGCTCCCCGGCCAATTCCGCAAGCGTTCGGAAGGGACACCCCGTAGTCTGCATGATACCCGGGAATACAGGAGAGGCCGTGGCATACGGGCAAGAACCGATAGCGCAGCCGCAGCGCATCGACCGCTACGTCGGCCAGTACGCCGAACGTGCCGTCGGCATGGTGGCTTCCGAGATCCGGGCCCTGTTCGCCGTCGCCGCCAGGCCCGAGATCGTCTCGCTGGCCGGCGGCGCGCCGTACGTGTCCGCGCTGCCGCTTGACGCGGTCGGCGACATGATCGGCCAGCTGGTGACCCGCCAGGGCGCCAGCGCGCTGCAGTACTGCACCGCCCAGGGAGACGCGGGCCTGCGCGAGCGGATCTGCGACGTCATGGCGCTGGAGCACATACGCGCTCACCCGGACGAGATCGTGGTCACCGTGGGCTCCCAGCAGGCCCTCGACCTGATTACCAGGATCTTCGTCGACCCAGGCGACGTGGTGCTCGCCGAGGCGCCATCCTACGTCGGCGCCCTTGGCGCCTTCACCGCCTACCAGGCCCGCGTGGTGCACGTGACCATGGATGACGACGGGCTGATTCCCGGGGCCCTCGAAGAGGCCATCGGCCGCGCGGGCGCCGCGGGCCGGCGGCCCAAGTTCCTGTATACGGTGCCGAACTTCCACAATCCCGCCGGCGTCACCCTCGCCGCGGGCCGACGACTCCGGATCCTCGATATCTGCCGCCGGGCCGGCCTGCTCGTGGTCGAGGACAACCCCTACGGCCTGCTCGGCTTCGACGGCGAGCCGATGCGGGCGCTGCGCGCCGACGACGCCGAGGGCGTGGTGTACCTCGGCAGCTTCTCCAAGACATTCGCCGGGGGCGTCCGGGTCGGCTGGGCGCTGGCCCCGGCGGCCATCAGGGACAAGCTGGTCCTGGCCGCGGAGTCGGCGGTGCTGTGCCATCCGAGCTTGTCACAGCTGGCGGTGCGGGAGTACCTGGCGACCCAGCCGTGGCGGCAGCAGATCAAAACCTTCCGCGATATTTACGCCGAACGCAGGGACGCCACGCTGAACGCGCTGGCCACGATGATGCCGCCGGGCTGCCGGTGGACCCGGCCGGCCGGCGGCTTCTACGTATGGCTCACCCTGCCTGACGGGATCGACGCCAAGGTCATGCTGCCGCGGGCGCTGTCGTCCCGGGTCGCCTACGTGCCAGGCACCGGCTTCTACGCGGACGGCACAGGCGGCCGTCATGCCAGGCTGTGCTACTCACTGCCGGAGCCGGACCGGATCGCCGAGGGAATCCGCAGGCTCGCCTCGGTGATCGAGACCGAGATCGAGATGCGCGACGACTTCGGTCCCGCCGCGGGCAGCGGCTGCGCTGCCAGGCCATGAGCGAGCTCGACAGGGTGGTGGTGCTCGCCGGCGGGCTGTCCCCGGAGCGGGAGGTATCGCTGCGTTCCGGCTACCGGGTCCGCGACGCGCTGGACGAGGCGGGCATCGACGCCGTCTTGGCCGAGGCCGACTCGGCGCTGCTGACCAGCATGCGGGCGGTGCCGCCGAGCGCGGTGTTCCCCGCTATCCACGGCGCCAGTGGGGAGGACGGCGCGATCCGGGAGGTGCTCGGCCTGCTGGGCGTGCCCTACGTCGGCTCGGTCCCCAGCGCCTGCCAGATGGCGTTCGACAAGCCGACGGCCAAGGCGATCGCCTCCGCGGCCGGGCTGGTGACGCCGTCGTCTGTGACGCTGCCCCGCGAGATGTTCCACGACCTGGGGGCCGCCGCGGTAATCGACCTCATCGTGGCGAAGCTCGGGTTGCCGCTGTACGTCAAGCCGTCCCGCGGCGGCTCCGCGCTCGGCGCCGGGCCGGTGCACACCGCGGCCCAGCTTCCGGCCGCGGTGCTGAGCTGTTTCGGCTACGGGGACACCGCGCTGATCGAGCGGTTGGTCTGCGGCACCGAGGTCGCCGTGGGCGTCGTCGACCTGGGTGGCGGCCCGCAGCCGCTGCCCGCGGTGGAGATCGTCCCCGGAGAAGGCGGCTACGACTACTCAGCCAGGTATACCGCGGGCAAGACGGAGTTCTATGTTCCGGCCAGGCTGCCGGCCGGAGTCGCCGCCGCGGCCGCCAGCGCGGCGCTGACCGCGCACACCGTGCTCGGCCTGCGTGACCTGTCCCGGACCGACCTCATCGTGGACGAGGCGGGTACGCCGCACTTCCTCGAGGTCAACATCTCGCCGGGCATGACGGAGACGAGCACGCTGCCGCTGGCGCTGGAGACCGCAGGCCACGACTTCGGCGCCACATGCATCCGCCTGCTGGAACTCGCCGCCGCCCGCGGCGGCTGAGGCGCTGGCCCGTTCGCTACTATATTCGATATCGTCCTGATCACAGGCTCAAGCAGCGCCCGCGCTGGAAGGTGGAGCAGCCGACCCCGGGCGCGTTCCGTTGGATCGCGCCGTCTGGGCGCCAGTACACGACCGAGCCGACGCGGCATCCGGTCTAATGCGCCCGGCGCCGGGTGCGCGGCCTCGCGGCCCGGGGCGCCGCAGGAGGGTCGCTAGGCTCATGTCCATGACGGGACGCGAGAGCTTCGGCAGCGACAACCACGCGGGTGCCCACCCGGCGGTGGTCGAGGCGGTCGTGGCGGCCAACGCGGGAGATGCGGTCGCGTACGGTGCCGATGAGTGGACCGAGCGGGTCACGGGGGCGCTGCGCGAGGCTTTCGGCGCCGACAGCGCGTTCCTGGTGGCGAACGGCAGCGGCGCCAACATCCTCGGGCTCAGCGTGCTGCTGCGCCGACATGAGGCGGTGATCTGCGCCGAGTCCGCGCATATCAACACCGACGAGTCCGGCTCCGCGGAGCGGCTGCTCGGCACCAAGCTGCTCACCGTGCCGGCACCGGACGGCAAGGTCAGCCCGGAGCTGATCGCGACACGACTGTCCGGGCGAGGCGAGGACCACCGCGCCCAGCCCGGCGTTGTCGCGGTCACCCAGTCAACCGAACTCGGCACCTGCTATACCCTCGCGGAACTGCGGAAGATCTCCGCCTTCTGCCGCGCGAACGGCCTGCGTGTCTACCTGGACGGCGCCAGGCTGGCCAACGCGGCCGCCTCCCTGGACTGCTCGCTGGCCGAGCTTGCCGAGTGCGTGGACGTGCTGAGCTTCGGCGGCACGAAAAACGGCGCGGTCGGTGCCGAGGCGCTGATCGTGATGCGCCCCGGCCTTGGCGCCGACCTGCCGTACCTGCGCAAGCAGCAGACGCAGCTGATGTCGAAGATGCGTTTCGTCGCCGCGCAGTTCGAGGCGCTGCTCCGCGACGATCTCTGGCGGACCAACGCCGCCCACGCCAACGCCATGGCCCGCAGGCTCGCGGACGGCGCGGCCGCCGTCGACGGGGTTGACATCGCCTACCCGGTCCAGGCCAACGCGGTGTTCGCCCGGCTGCGCCCCCGGCACATCGCCGCGCTGCAGCGGGAGTGGTTCTTCCACGTCTGGGACGAGCGGGAATCCGTGGTCCGCTGGATGACCGCCTTCGACACCGCCGCGGCCGACGTCGATGCGTTCGTGGCCGCCATCGGCTCGGCTGCCGCACAGTAGCCAGCGCCGTCCAGGCGGCATGTTTCACGGGAAACCTCTACTGCGCGGGATCGCGCGCGGAGATGTCGGGGTTCATCGCCTTGACGATCCGCTCAAGGTCGTCGACCGTCGCGAACTCCACGACGATCTTGCCCTTGCGCCGACCCATTTCGACCCTGACCCGGGTGTCGAACAAGTCCGAGAGCCGGTCGGCCAGGCGGCGCAGCCCGGGTCCGGTCGGCGCCTTGGCCGCGGCGCGTCCCGGGCGGCGCGGCGGTGCCTCCTCCGAGCCCACTGCGACGATCTCCTCGACGGCGCGCACCGACAGGCCCTCCGCCACGATCCGGGCCGCCAGCCGCTCCTGCGCTGCGGGATCCTCCAGGCCGAGCAGGCCCCGGGCATGGCCAGCGCTGAGCACGCCTGCCGCCACACGCTTCTGCACGGCCGGCGGCAGGTTCAGTAGCCGCAGGGTGTTGGTGACGTGGGGACGGGAGCGGCCCACCTTGCGTGCGAGCTCCTCGTGGGTGGCGCCGAAATCGTCGAGCAGCTGCTGGTAGGCCGCGGCTTCTTCCAGCGGGTCGAGCTGCTGGCGGTGCAGGTTCTCGATCAGCGCGTCCCTGAGCAGCTCGTCGTCTTGGGTCTGCTTGACGATGGCGCCGATCTCGGTCAGCCCAGCCCGGCACGCGGCCCGCCACCGCCGCTCGCCCATCACGAGCTCGTACCTGCCCGGCCCGGCCGCGCGGACGACCACGGGCTGCAGCAGGCCCACCTGCCTGATGGACTCGGCCAGCTCGTCGAGCGCGTCCTCATCGAAGCCCCGCCGCGGCTGCCGCGGGTTCGCGATGATCGCGGTGACGGGGATCTCTTCGTAGCGGGCGCCGGCGACCTCGCCGAGGGAGGCAGGCGCGCCGGGCGGGTGGCCGCCGGCCCGGGACGCAGCCGCGTGCGCGGCACCGTCTTCACCCAGCACCGGGGAGTCCGGGATCAGCGCCCCGAGTCCCCTGCCTAGACCGCGCCTGTGCTGAGCCACTGTGCCTCCGCGACTAACCGTGCTGGCGGGTTCCCGACGACTGCATCGCCAGCTCCTGCGCTGCCTGCGTGTACGCGATCGCGCCGCTCGACCCCGGGTCGTAGCTGATCACCGACTGCCCCCTGCTCGGGGCCTCCGACACCCGCACGCTCCTCGGTATGACGGTGCGCAGCACCGACGCGCCGAAGTGCGCGCGCACGTCCTCGGCGACGTCGGCCGCCAGGCGGGTGCGCCCGTCGTACATGGTGAGCAGGACGGCCGAGACGTGCAGCCCCGGATTGAAGTGGACGCGGACCAGTTCGGCGGTGCTGAGCAGTTGCTGGACGCCCTCCAGCGCGTAGTACTCGCACTGGATGGGCAGCAGTACCTCTTCGGCCGCCACCAGCGCGTTGACCGTGAGCAGCCCGAGAGAGGGCGGGCAGTCGACGAACACGTAGTCAAGACGAGAGCTGTCGAACGCCCGCAGCGCCGTGGCCAGCCGCAGCTCCCTGGCCACCATCGGCACCAGTTCGATCTCCGCGCCGGCGAGGTCGATCGTGGCCGGCGCGCAGAACAGGCCCGGCATCTGCGCGGCCGGGCGCACGATGTCGGCCAGCGGACGCTCCTCCACGAGCACGTCGTAGACCGACGGGGTGCCCGAGCGGTGCTCCACGTCCAGCGCGGTCGACGCGTTCCCCTGCGGATCAAGGTCTATCACCAGGACCCGGGAGCCGTGCTGGGCCAGGCTGGCTGCCAGGTTGACCGCGGTGGTCGTCTTCCCGACCCCGCCCTTCTGGTTCGCGATCGTCATGATCCGCCGGCGTGGCGGGCGCGGCCACGGCGGCCGGTGGGACATGCCGTGCACGCCGACCGCCGCCTCGGCCTCCCGCCCTATCGGCGTGTCGGCTTGTTCGCGCGGCAGCTCCGGGACGATGACCGGCCTGGTCTGGCGACGCGGGACGGCCTGCGCGGGGTGCTGCCCGCCATCGCCTGCGTCCTCGACGGTCCCGATTCCGGGCCCTTCACCGTTCACCTGAACGCCTCTCGATCCTCGGTCCGCGCCGGGTTCCTGTGCTGCGCCGGGCCAGCCCAGCCCCACGCCCGGCGTGGCCCCGGCGACCGCGGCAGCCGCGGCAGGCCCATCCGGCGGCCCGCCCGGCCAGCCCAGTCCTGTCGCGCCCCGGCTATCGCTGAGCCCCACCAGTGCCCTGCCTATCTCGCGAAGAACCGCACGACGGTAGTCGCAGGAACGACCTTACCGTGCCCGGCCCGTACAACCTCGGCGTTGCGCGCGCCGAGTCGGCGCAGCACCGGACGCGCGCGCTTCAGCTCTTCCCCCGCGCTGCTCCCCTTGATCGCCAGCACCATCCCCCCCGGCCGTGTCACCGCCACGGCCAGCTCCGCAAGCCGGTGCAGCGGGGCCACGGCTCGCGCGGTCGCCACATCTGCCCGTACCGCGGCATCTTCGGCGCGGCCGCGCAGCACGGTCACGTTGCGCAGGCCCAGGGCGGCGCGGCATCCAGCCAGGAAACGGCACCGCCGCTCCATGGGCTCGAGCAGGATGACCTGCACGTCCGGCAGCAGCATGGCCAGCACCATGCCCGGCAGCCCCGCGCCCGAGCCGATGTCCACCAGCGTCGGCGGCCGGGGATCCATCAGGTCGGCCAGCACCGCGCAGTTCAGCAGGTGCCTGTCCCACAGCCTCGGCACTTCCCGCGGCCCGATCAGGCCCTGCGCCACGCCGTCGGTGGCGAGTATATGTGCGAAGAGCTCGGCATACGGCAGCGCCGACCCGAACACGGCAGCGGCACCGGGCGGCGGCTTGCCTTGGGGCGCGGCCGGGCGCGGATTGACCTCGCCGATCGTGCGGTGGCCGGACATCAGCCGGGAAGGACGACCACCCGCCGGTTGGGTTCCTCACCCTCCGACTCGCTGCGCAGGCCCGCCGCGGCCACCGCGTCGTGCACGACCTTCCGCTCGAACGGCGACATGGGCGCCAGCGTCTTCGGCTGGCCTGTCCGTGCTACCTCCTCGGCGACGCCGCGGCCGTAGTCGGTGAGTTCCGAGCGCTTGCGGGCACGGTATCCGCCGATGTCGAGCATCAGCCGGGCCCGGGTCCCGGTCTGCCGGTGCACCGCGAGCCTGGCGAGCTCCTGCAGCGCCTCAAGAACCTCGCCGTCCTGGCCCACCAGCTCGTTCAGGGTAGCCCCGACCACGGACACGACCGCGCGGTCGCCCTCCACATCCATGTCGATGTCGCCGTCGAGGTCGGCGATGTCGAGCAGCCCTTCCACGTAATCCGCGGCGATGTCGCCCTCGAGCTCCAGATCGCCCAGCGTGGCCCGGTCCGGGGAACCTTCGGCGTCCGGTTCCTCCTCTGCCGCCGCCTCCATGGCGTCGGCCTCGGCCTCCTGATGGCTCACCCCGGATCTCCCGCCCTGCGCCTGCCGGTCACCGCTTGCCTGACCGCTTGCTTTTCGACTGCCGCACCGGCTGCTGGCGCACGACCTTGGCCGCCGGCGTCTCCGGCTCCGGCTCGGGCTGCGCCGCCTGTTTCGGCCTGCCAAGCCGCAGCAGGCCGCGTTTGCCCGCTCCGTTCTGCCCGTTCGCCGCGGGTTCCGCCGGGCCTCCGGCCCCCGGTGTGCTCGCTGTGCCGGCGCGGTTGGCGGCCGGAGCTTGCCGGCCTGGGACGGCCTTGGCCTTGCCAGAGCCGCCCTTGCCAGAGCCGCCCTTGCCAGAGCCGCCGGATAGCGCACGCGCGGATCCCTGTGCCTGGACCGCGCCGCCGGCCCCGGCTGCCGCGCCCGCGGGCTGCGCTGGCTCGACGTTCCAGTTCCGGAACATGATGTACTGCTGGCCCAGCGTCCACAGGTTGGTGGTCACCCAGTACAGCACCAGGCCGTACTGCCAGTACAGCCCGGTCAGCGAGAAGA
>JAFAPY010000398.1 GCA_019246795.1 Streptosporangiaceae bacterium
AGCTCGCCCAGCTGATGCTGATCGTGCTCGTGCTCGGCGCGGGCACCGACTACGGCCTGTTCCTGGTCTTCCGCGTCCGCGAGAACCTGCGGGACGGCGCGGAGCCGAAGGACGCCGTGCGTGCGGCCGTCACCCGGGTCGGCGAGACCATCACGTTCTCCGCCCTCACCGTGATCGCGGCGCTGCTGTCGCTGCTGGCCGCCACGTTCCAGATCTACTCTCAGCTCGGCATCCCGCTGGCCATCGGCATCGGCACGATGCTGCTGGCCGGGCTGACGCTGCTGCCGGCGCTGCTCGCCGTCTTCGGCAGGGCGGCGTTCTGGCCGAGCAAGACACAGGCGGGAACCGGGAAGACCGGCGTGTGGGGCCGCATTGCGGCGCGGATCGTGCGCCGGCCGGCCCTGCCGCTCGTGATCGGCATCATCGCGTTGGGCGCGCTCGCGATCGCGGTGCCCTCCTACAAGCCGGGCGGGTTCGGCGGGGCGATCAACGCCCCGGCGGGGTCGGACTCCGCGGCCGGCCAGGCGCTGCTCGCCAAGCACTTCCCGCAGAGTTCGGCGAACCCCACCAACCTCGTCTACGCGCTGCGGCAGCCGGTGTGGGACGACCCGCAGGCCGTGGTCGCGGCGCAGCGCCAGCTGGTGGCCAGCGGCCTGTTCACCGGCGTGACCGGCCCGCTGAACCCGGTCGGGGTCAGCCTGACGCCGGCGCAGTACACCCAGCTGCACGCCGCGCTCGGGAACCCCGCGGTCCTGCCCTCCGCGCCGCCCAGCCATATCCCGGTGCCGCCCGCAGGCTACGAGCTGTACCGGGCGACCGCGCAGTACGTAAGCCCGGATGGCCACACCATCCAGTTCCAGACCGGGCTGAAGGCCGGCGACCCGTCCACGACCGCGGCGATGCAGGCCGTGCCGTCGGTGCGCGCCGCAGCCGGCGAGGCGGCGAAGACGCTCGGCGCTGCGGACTGGGGCGTCGGCGGCGAGGCGCCCGCCTTCTACGACATCAGCTCCATCTCCGACAGCGATCTGGGCCACGTGGTGCCGATCGCGATCGCGGTCATCGGGCTGCTGCTCATCATCGTGATGCGCTCGCTGGTGGCGCCGGTGTACCTCATCGCCTCGGTCGCCCTGTCGTTCTTCGCCGCGCTGGGGCTGTCGGTGATCGTGTTCATGAAGATCGGCGGGAACAGCGGCCTCACCTTCATCCTGCCGTTCCTGATGTTCGTGTTCCTGCTCGCCCTCGGCGAGGACTACAACATCCTGGTGATGTCGCGGATCCGGGAGGAAGCCCACGTGCTGCGGATCCGGGATGCGGTCTCGCGGGCGCTGAGCGCCACCGGGACCACGGTCACCTCGGCGGGCCTGGTGCTGGCCGGCACCTTCATGGTGTTCGCGGTGATCGGCGGGCGCGGGTCCGGCGGCAGCCAAGTCCGCGACGTCGGCATCGGCCTGGCGCTGGGCGTCCTGATGGACACGTTCATCGTGCGGACCATCCTCGTCCCGTGCACGGCGGCGCTGCTCGGCCGCTGGAACTGGTGGCCGTCCCAGCTCAGCCGGGCCGAGGTGCAGCAGGGCATCGCCGAACGCGCTGACCTGGAGACGGTCGCGCCGGGCAGCAGCTGACGGCGGTGCGGGCTGGTTAGGCGCGGCTTGGCCGAGGATAGCAGGATTAACTTCGGACATGCCGGGCGCGGTGCTGGCCATGGCGTACCAGACCAGACAGACTCAGGGAACGGAGGGAACGACGATGCAGGAACTGCGCTTCGTCGCGGTAAGCGAGGACGGCCGCTACGCGGTACTCGCCGTGCCGGGGCGAAGCGCGCGCTTCACGCTGCCGATCGACGAGCGGCTGAGGGCGGTGGCCCTTGGCCAGGCCTCGCGGCTGGCGCAGTACGAGATCGAAGTGGAGAACCCGTTGCGACCCAAGGAGATCCAGGCACGAATCCGGGCAGGGGAAACGGCGGAGGAAATCGCGGACGCAGCCGGCGTCGCAGTCGAGCGCGTGCGCTGGTTCGAGGGTCCGGTGCTTGCCGAACGCGCCCACATGGCCGACCGGGCACGCATGGCGTCCGTGCGCCGCCAGGGGGATTCCGCGCCCGCCGGCAGCGGCCCGCCGCTGGACGAGGTGGTGGAACAGCGGCTGAACGCAATCGGCGCCGATCCTGACGAAACCCGGTGGGACGCCAGGAAACGCGGCGACGGGCACTGGCAGGTGCAGCTTGCGTTCACCGTCGGCGGTCGGCCGCACCTGGCCGAGTGGGCGTTCGATCCGCGCCGCAGGCACGCGGTGCCCGCCGACGACAACGCCGCGCGGATGTCGCTTCCTGGCGCCGAGGCGCTACAGCCGGTGGCATCCCCGCACGGCGAGGCGACCGTCACCCAACTGGCCCCGCGGCTGTCTGCAGCCGCACGCGGCGCCGTCCCGCATGCGGCGCCGCAGCCGCGTACCCCGGCTGCCCAGGCGGCCAGGCCCCATGAAGGGGGCGCGGTGGGGGAACCGGCGTCGGCGCCGGCCAGCACCGAATCCGGGCGGGACGGCGCCGCGACGGCCCAAGCGCCGCAGGACGGGACCCATGCCGCGGCGGAAGCCGAGCCGGCGGAGCAGCCGCAGCGCCCGGACCGGAAGGCGGCCCGGGGCAGGCGGTCGTCGGTGCCGTCCTGGGACGAGATCATGTTCGGGAACAACCGTGGCCGCGACTGATTATCGCTCACGGACAACAGGCCGCTGACCGCACTGAGCGGCCGCGCGGCGGCTAGCAGAGTGCAAGGAGCGCGACAGGCCGTTGTGCGCGTTCTGCAAGTGGCATGCCGCAGCATGGTCCTATGCGATATGACGCGGCAACGCCGAACGCGATCGAGGCCACCGGGCTGGTCAAGCGGTTCGGCAAGACGACGGCACTGGCGGGGGTTGACATCGTCGCCGGGCAGGGCAGGGTGCTCGGCGTGCTCGGTCCGAACGGCGCCGGCAAGACCACGGCGGTGCGGATCCTGGCCACGCTGCTGCGGCCGGACGGCGGGCAGGCCCGGGTCTGCGGCTACGACGTGGTGGGCGACGCCCACCGGGTCCGGCAGCTCATCGGCCTCACCGGCCAGTACGCCTCGGTGGACGAGGGGCTTTCCGGGACCAACAACCTGATCATGATCGGCCGGCTGCTCGGCCTGGACAGGCGGGCCGCCCGGGCCCGGGCCGCGGACCTGCTCGGCCGCTTCGACCTCGCCGCCGCCGCGGCGCGGCCGGTGAAGACCTACTCGGGCGGGATGCGGCGCCGGCTGGACCTGGCCGCCAGCCTGGTCGGCAGCCCGCGGGTGCTGTACCTGGATGAGCCGACGACCGGGCTCGACCCGCGCAGCCGCACCGACGTGTGGCACATGGTCCGCGAGCTGGTCTCCGACGGGGTCACCGTGCTGCTCACCACGCAGTACCTGGACGAGGCCGACCAGCTCGCGCACGACATCCTCGTCATCGACCGCGGCACGGTCATCGCCACCGGGACGCCGGACGAGCTCAAGGCAAGGACCGGCCGCCAGGTGCTGCGGATCTCGCCGTCCGACCCGGCGCGGCTTGCCGAGGCCGCCGCCCTGGTAGAGGCGGCATGCGGGGCCAAGGTGACGACCGACGCCGAGGTCGGCGCGGTATCCGCGTCTGTCGCAAGCACGGCGCTGCTGCCGCGGATCGTCCGCGAGCTTGATGCCAGGGGCATCGAGCTGGCCGAGTTCACGCTGCGCAAGCCGAGCCTTGATGAGGTGTTCTTCGCGCTGACCGGCCGCCCGGCCGACGGCAAGGACAGCGGGACCCGCGAACTCGAAGGGAGTAAGCCATGACCGCGCTGGCAGGGCCGGCCTTCCCGGCGCCGCCGCGCAGGCTCGGCCTGCGCGGCGGCCTGCGGAACACCTCCACGCTGACCTGGCGCAGCGTGCTGAAGATCAGGACCAACATGGAGGACGTGCTCGGGCTGAGCCTGAACCCGATCATGTTCCTGCTGCTGTTCACGTACGTGTTCGGCGGGGCCATCGCCGGCGGTACGCATGCGTACCTTCAGTTCGAGCTGCCGGGCATCCTGGTGCTGAGCGTGGTGTTCGCCACGCTGGGCACCGGCCTGATGCTCAACCAGGACATCGCGGGCGGCGTCTTCGACCGGTTCCGCAGCCTGCCGATCGCGCGCTGGGCGCCGCTGGCCGGCGCCGTCCTCGGCGACATGGTGCGCTACATGATCTCGGTGGCGATAACGCTGGGATTCGGCATGATCCTCGGTTTCCGGATCACGACGAGCGCGCTGTCCGCCTTCGCGGGCTGCCTGCTGGTGCTGGCCTTCGCGCTGGCGATGTGCTGGGTGTCAGCGCTCATCGGCTTGCTGGCGAAGACCCCGCAGGGCGTGCAGTGGTTCGGCTCGCTGATCTACTTCCCGCTGACCTTCGGCAGCAACGTGCTGGTGCCGACGCAGACGATGCCGGGCTGGCTGCAGGCGTTCGTCAAGGTCAACCCGATGACCGACCTGACCGAGGCGGTGCGCGGGCTGCTGGTCGGCGGTCCGGTCGCCACCCCGGTCATCCGGTCGCTGCTGTGGGCGGTCGGCATCTTCGCCGTCTTCGCGCCGCTGGCGGTGCGGGTGTACCGGCGCAAGACCTAGAGCCGTCCGGACAGCTCAGCGGCCAGCCGCGTCTTGCCCACTCCCCCGGGTCCGCCCGATGCGCATCGCCTTTCCGTAACGCCGATGCCCCACGATTCAACGCGTCGCATCCCCCCGGCCTTCCTGGCAGGTCATAGTATCGACGTTCGGCAGGAATCAGGGAGCTCCGTGAGGGTCATGCAGAAGCATCGGGCACGTGCCGCGGGCACGGCCGCGGGCGCCGCCCTGGCCCTTACCCTGACCGGCTGCGGCAACGCGGGCTCCGGCGCGGCCGTGCCGCCGAGCCCGATGTCCATCGGCAGCCCGGCGTTCATCCAGAACATGCTGCCGCAGCGCTACACGTGTCACGGCGCGAAGCTCAGCCCTCCGCTGGACTGGTCCGGCGCGCCGCCAGGCACCAAGAGCCTCGCGCTCGTCGTCGACGACTCCTCGGCGCCGATCACGCCGTCCATCTACTGGCTGGTTTTCGACATCCAGCCCGGCACCACCGACATCCAGGAGAGCTCGCTGCCGACCGGCGCGCGGCAGGCGCGCAACAGCGCCGGGGCGGCAGCCTACGACCCGCCGTGCCCGGCGACCCGCCCGCATTCCTACCGTTTCACGATTTATGCGCTGCGGACGACGCTCAGCTTGCCGAACGGCGCGCCCCTGCTATTGGTGTGGAACGCCATCGCGGCCGCCACGATCGGGCGCGGGCGGATAGTGGTGACCGGGCAGCCGTGATCACGTTCCGGGTCCTGGGCGAGCGAGCCTTCGCAATCCTGTGACACGGTCACCACTGGTCGGCAATATGGAGACCATGATTTTGGTCGCGGCACTCGCCGTCGCGGGCCTTGTCGGCATCGTGGCGGCCTTCTGCTACTTCAGCGCCCGGGGCAATCCCGCGCGCGGCGGTCGCGCCCGGGGCAGGGCCGCGGCCAGGACGTCAAGCGCAGGCCGGCCTCCGCGCTCGGCCGCGGGCCGCGGGAACTGGCTCCGGCGCGCCGATGTCGGCGAAGACCTGTGGCCGGAGGAGGCCTTCGGCGGCATGACCGATGAACAGTTCTGGGACAACCTGTCCTCAGACAGGCCGCTCGCCACTCACAACCCCGTCGGCTCCGTCAGCAGTCGCCGCCGCGGTAGCCCCGGCAGGCGCGGCGGTGGTGAAGACCCGCTCACCAGCGCGGCCTACCCGCTCCGGGACGGCCGGGTTGCCGACGGTCATTCCTACCGGACCTCCCGCCGGGCCCGGGATCTGACCCCGGAACAGTACGCGGCCGCCGCGTCGCAGGACACCCAGGCGTTCAGCGTGGCCGACACCGAGGCGGCCAGGTCAGGCACGCCGGCGCGCAGGCGGCACGGGCTGCCGCCCGCCGACGCCGGTCCGCTGCGCGCAGGCGGCTATGGTGACGGCCGGCAGAGGGACGGCCGGATGCGGCCTGATCGCGCGGACCTGACCCGCATGCCGGGTACGGATTCCCCAGGCGGCCGGCGCGGTCGGCCAGCGACGACCTGAGGTACCCGGACACCGGCCGCGGACGGCGGCCCGGCGACTCCGACGTCGGCCATGGCTGGGGACGCGGGGCATACCCGCAGGGTAACGGCCAGCGCGGTCCGGTGCACCGGGGTGACGGCTACCGCTACGATCCCCGCGGTGGCGACCGCCGCTTACCGGGGCCGAGCTCGCGCATGAGGGCGGATCGAGCACACTGGTTTCATGCCCGAGGGAGACCTGGTCTGGCACACCGCGCGCCGGCTGCATGGCGCGCTTGCCGGACGGGCGCTGACCCGCACCGACTTCCGGGTCCCCCGGCTGGCGACCGCTGACCTGACCGGCGACGTCGTCACCGAGGCGCTGTCCCGCGGAAAGCACCTGCTCATCCGCACGCGCAGCGGCTGCACCATCCACACCCACCTGCGTATGGACGGCAGCTGGCGGGTCTGCCCGGCGGCCGACCCGGTCCGGGAAAGCCACCGGATCAGGCTGCTGCTCGCCAACCGGGACTGGCAGGCGATCGGCTACCAGCTCGGTGTGGTGGAGCTGATGCCCACCGGTGCCGAGCGGCAGGCACTCGGCCATCTCGGCCCGGACCTGCTCGGCCCGGACTGGGACCGCGCCGAGGCTGTACGGCGGCTCAGCGCCGAACCGGACCGCCCGATCGGCGAGGCCCTGCTCGACCAGCGGAATCTGGCTGGGATCGGCAATTTCTACGTTGCAGAGATGCTGTTCCTGCGCGGAGTTGACCCGTGGCGGCCGGTCGGCGAGATAGCGGACCTGGATGCCCTTGTGGAGCTCGGGCGGCGATTGCTTGAGGCGAACAAGACACGAATCGGCCAGGTGACGACAGGCGACACGGCACCGGGGCGGCGAAGCTGGGTGTACGGGCGGCGAGGCCGGCCGTGCCGACGGTGCGGGACCAGGATCAGGAGCGGTGAGCAGGGCGCCGCGGGCGAGGAGAGGGTCAGGTTCTGGTGTCCGGCATGCCAGAGATAGAGCCGGCGGCTGTTCCGCCACGTGATGACGCCGTCCGGCGGCTGGCCACGGCGGCGAAGCGGTTCAGCGCGGTCATCATGTGCTCGGTCATCTCGTCGCCGCCGTGATGCCCGGTCCGGACCAGCTGAAGCTCGGATCCTGGCCATTTCTGGTGCAGCAGCCACGGCACATCCGGCGGTCCGCCGATGTCGAAACGCCCGTGGATCAGCACGCCAGGGATGCCGGCCAGCCGATGGGCGTCGCGCAGCAGCTGCCCGTCTTCCAGCCATGCCATGTGGGAGAAGTAGTGCGCACACAGCCGCGCGGCGCCGCCGCGGTGAGCTGCCGCTGCCGGGCCCGCCATGCACCGCGATGGCCGGCTTGCCATCGGGATTGCCGCTGGCCTCCCAGTAGATGCGCTGGCCATCCCCGACGTCGAGCATTCCCGTGTCATAGGGCTCGATGGCCGGAAACAGCTCAGGCATGACGATCACCGTAGTGAGGCGTCGGCCAGCTGCTGGTTGGCGATGCGAAGTACTTCCGCACGCACCACCCCAATTGTGACCTAGGTCATAGTCTGGCTTTGGGCCGGCGGGATTGCCATCGAGCCTTCGTAGTCATCCCCTAATGGAGGAAGGTGATTGCCATGACCGATAAC
>JAFAPY010000114.1 GCA_019246795.1 Streptosporangiaceae bacterium
CCGCCTTGTACGCCGCGTTCCCGCCCGCGGGCGCCTGGCCGCTGGCGGTGGCCGGCCCCGCACTGCTCATCACCGCGCTGGCCGGGCGCAGCCTGCGCGGGTCGGCGGCATGCGGGCTGGTCTTCGGCCTGGCGCTGTTCGTCCCGCTGCTGTCGTGGCTGGTCAACGTGGCCTGGTACGTCTGGCTGGCGCTGGCCGTCGCCGAGGCGGTCATCTTCGCCGTGCTCACCGTCGGCCTGCGGCTGCTGCTGCGGCTGCGATGGTGGCCGGCCGCGGCAGCGGGCTGGTGGGTGGCCGCCGAGGGGATGCGGGACCGGTGGCCGTACGCGTTCCCGTGGGGCAGGCTGGCGATGAGCCAGGCCGGGGCGCCGGACGCCCGCTGGGTCGCGGTCGGCGGGGCGCCGCTGCTCACCTTCGCACTCGCGCTGACCGCAGCGATGATCGCGCGGGCGGTGCTGATGGCGCTGCAGCGCCCGGCGGCGGGCCGGGACGGCTGGGCTCGTTCGGCCGGTCCGGCGGCGGCCGCGGCGGTGACCGCCGGCCTGGTACTCGCCGGCGCCGCGCTGCCAGCCGACCCGGCGGCGGGCGTGCCGACCGCCGAGGTCGCCGCGATCCAGGGCAACGTGCCGCGGGCACGGAACCTGCCGCAGCAGCTCAACGACACCGAGGTCACCGCCAACCACGCCGGCGCCACGATGCGGCTCGCCGCCCAGGTCGCCTCGGGGCGCAGGCCGGCGCCGGACCTGGTGATCTGGCCGGAGAACTCCACCGACCTGGACCCGTTCACCTACCCGCCGGTCTACGCCGAGCTGGCCGCGGCGGTGGCCGCGGTCGGCCGACCGGTCCTGGTCGGCGAGGTGCTCGACAATCCCAGGCGCAACGTCGGCCAGCTGTGGCTGCCCGGTCGCGGCCCGGGCCCGGTCTACGTCAAGCGCCAGCTGGTGCCGTTCGGGGAGTACATCCCGTTCCGCGGCATCTTGTCGCACATCACCTCGCTCACCGCGCTGCAGCCGGTCAACTTCACCCCCGGCCGCGCGGCGGTGGTGTTCAGCGTGGGGAAAATCAGGCTCGGCGACGTGATCTGCTATGAGGTGGCCTTCGATCCCCTGGTGCGGTCCGAGGTCACCGCAGGCGCCAACCTGCTTGCGGTGCAGTCCAACGACGCGGACTTCGAGATCGACGGGCAGCTCGCCGAAAGCGAGCAGCAGATCGCCATGGCCCGGATGCGGGCCGTGGAAAGCGACCGCGCGGTGGTGTACGCCTCCACCACCGGGTCCAGCGCGATCATTGCGCCGGACGGCCGGGTGATCACCAGCAGCGGCGCCTGGCGGCAGGCGATCCTGCAGGCCCGGGTTCCGCTGGTCAGCTACCGCACCCTGGCGGACCGGGCCGGGGCGTGGCCGGAGTACCTGATCATCATGCTCACCGTGCTCGCGCTGGCGTGGGCCGCGCGCGAAGCGTGGGCTGCCCGCCGGTCATCGGCGTAAGGCCGCGGCTGCCCGCCGGAGCCTTGGTGGTGCCGAGGGCTGTGCCGACGGTGGTGCTGCAACCTTTCCCGGCGCGGGCGCGTCTGTCTGTAGGAAGACTCGTTTCCCGGGCTGGCCGGCTTCGGGCGATACGCTTCACTACGGTCGTTCATTTCGCAAAGCGCGTGGAGGGACGGGGCACGTGTCACGATCCGGATGGTTCCGCAGGCAGCAGTCAATGCCGGCCGCCAACCGGACCACCGCCCCGGGAAGCGGGCCGCCGAGCCGGGCATCGCGGCCAGGGGCGCGGGCCGCGGCGCTGACCGCCGGCGGCGCCGCGCTGGTGCTGGCGGCCGGCGTGGCGATCGTCGCCTACGCCTCGCCGAAGGGCCACGCCGCTCCGGTCTCAGCCGTCAGCCATGCGGCGTCCACGCCGCGCCCGGCCGCCGCGGCGCTGCGGCTGGTGTCGGTGACCCCGGCCGCCGGAGCCCAGGGGGTCAACGGCACCGCCCCGGTCCAGCTGCGGTTCTCCGCGCCGGTCGCCGCGCGCTCGCCGATGCCGCAGCTGTCACCGGCCATTCCCGGGCACTGGCGGATCCGGGGCACCTCGGTGATGTTCATCCCCGCGACGGGATACATGCAGGACACCCGGGTGACGCTGACGATCCCCGGCGGGACCTCCGGCATGATCTCGGCCGCGGGAGCCAGCGCCGGGGCCGGCGGGCAGCTTGCCTCCACGGTGACCCGCAGCTTCACCACGGGCGCGTTCAGCACGCTGCGGCTGCAGCAGCTGCTCGCCCAGCTGGGATACCTCCCGTTCACCTGGACGTCCCTGTCCGGCTCGGCGATCAACCCGGCCGACGCCAGGGCCGAGCTTTCCGCCGCCTACGACCCGCCCGCCGGCGGCTTCAACTGGCAGGGCGCGTACCCGTGGACTCTCACCAGCCAGTGGAGGGCCGGCTCGCCGAACATCCTCGACGTCGGCGCGATCAGGGCGTTCGAGGCCGACCACGGGATGACGATGGACGGGTCCGCCGGGCCCGCGGTGTGGTCCCGCCTGCTGGCCGCGGTGGCCACGGGGCAGGACAACCAGCACGGCTACACCTACGCGATCGCCGACCAGAACCTCCCCGAGTCGCTGACCCTCTGGCACGACGGCCGCGTGGTGCTGAAGAGCCCGGTCAACACCGGCATCTCGGCGTCCCCGACCGTGGACGGCACGTTCCCGGTCTACCTGCGCTACTACTTCCAGGTCATGAAAGGCACCAACCCTGACGGCAGCAAGTACGCCGACCCGGTGTGGTACGTGGCCTATTTCGACGGCGGCGACGCCGTGCACTACTTCCCCCGGTACAGCTTCGGGTGGAACCAGAGCCTGGGCTGCGTGGAGCTGCCCTGGGACCAGGCCAGGCAGGCCTGGCCCTACCTCAGCTACGGCAGCCTGGTCACCGTCACCGGCCCGGTCGGCGGCTGAGACCGGCACGGGCGGCGGCGGCTGAGACCGGCGCGGGCCGCGAGCGGTCACGCGGCCTGGCCGTCCAGGCTCCGCAGGCAGGCCGCGAAACGGGAGCCCGGCGTCGCGGCAGCGATATGGCCGGCATCGTCGGCGGTGTCGACGTCGGTCAGCTCGGGCAGCGGCCGGACCCGCAGCCCGGCGCTTTCCAGCCGCGCCAGCTGCAGCGCCCCGGTATCCGGCCGCGACATCGGGACGCCGAGTACCAGCGCCGGATCGATGTCACGCAGCCCGAGTGCCCAAAAGCCGCCGTCTGCCGCCAAGCCGAACGTGGCGTCGGCGGCGCCGGAGACCAGCGGCTCGCACGCCCCGGCCAGCAGCGCAGGCGTCACCTGCGGGGTGTCCATGCCGATCAGCACCGCGGGCGACGGCCAGGTGGCGCGGACGTCGGCGAACGCCGACGCGATGCGCTCGTCAAGGCCGCCGCCGCGCTGGCAGATGACCTCATATCCTGGCGGCAGCCAGCCGCCGGCGGCGCCGTCCAGCGCCAGCACCCGCCGGGCGACCGGCGCGCAGGCAACCGCCGCGAGCGTATCGGCCAGCGCCGCCTCCGCGAGCGCGGCCGCCTCGGCCGGCGTGAACGGCGGCGTGAGGCGGGTCTTGACCCGTCCGGGAACGGGTGCCTTGGCGATCACCACGACCTGGGCGGCGAGCCCGGCCGCCGGCGGGGCAAGGCCGGCGGCCGGGCGGCCGACCGGGGCCGCGGGGACAATCGGGCCCTGGCCGGTCATGACGAGACAGGCGACGCGGCCGAGGCGAGCACGCGGCGCATATCCCGGACGGTCCGTACGGTGCCGCCGAGCGTGCCGGTGACCTTCGACTTGCCGGTGCGCGGGTAGTAGGGCACGTCCGTCTCGGCGATGCGCCACCCCGCCTGCGCCGCACGCAGCACCATCTCCAGCGGGTAACCGAACCGGCGGTCCGACATCGGCAGAGCCAGCAGCGCCTCCCGCCTGGCGGCGCGCATCGGGCCGAGATCGGTGACCGGCACTCCGGCGCTGCGGCGCAGTTCGGCGGCCAGAACCCGGTTGCCGACCCTGGCGTGCAACGGCCAGGCGCCCTTGCCCCTGGCCGAGCGCCGCCCGAGCACCAGGTCGGCCTCGCCTGCCAGCACCAGGCCCGTCACCCGCGGCAGGTCACCCGGGTCGAACGAGGCGTCGGCGTCCATGATGCAGACCACGTCGCTGCTGGCCTGGCGCAGGCCTGCGTGGCATGCGGCGCCGAAACCGCGCTGCGCCACGTGCACCACGCGCGCGCCGTACCTCGAGGCAACCGTCGCCGAACCGTCGGTCGAACCGTTGTCCGCGACGATGGGACGGTAGCCGCACGGCATCCGGGACAGCACCCACGGCAGCGCGCCTGCCTCGTTGAGGCAGGGCAGGACCACGTCGATTTCCATGGCGCCCGACAGTAGCGGCGCGGCGGGCCGCTGGTGCCGGAAAGCGGCCCAACTGCCCTTACGAAGCTGTGACGGTGTCGGCGGCATGATCGCCGCAGGCCGTTGCCGTGGTTTGCTGCGGCCATGCGAGTCCTGGTGACCGGCACGGCCGGCTTTGTCGGATCCCACGTGGCGGAGACCCTGCAGGAGGTAGGCCATGAGGTGCGCGGCCTGGACTCGCTGTCGGCTGCGGTGCACAACGGTAAGCCCGCCTACGTCACCGGCGAGCTGCTCATCGGCGACGTGCGCGACCCGGCGGCGGTGGACCAGGCACTGGCCGGAGTGGACGCGGTCTGCCACCAGGCCGCGATGGTCGGGCTGGGCGTAGACCTGTCCGACCTGCCCTGCTATGCGGACGTCAACGTCACCGGCACCGCGGTGCTGCTGGAGGGCATGGGCCGTCACGGCATACCGCGCCTTGTGCTGGCCTCCTCCATGGTGGTCTACGGCGAAGGCGCCTATGACTGCGCCCGGCACGGCCAGGTGCGCCCGGAGCCGCGGCATCCAGCCGACCTGGCCGCAGGGCTGTTCGAGCCGCGCTGCCCGCGCTGTGCGCGGCCGCTCGCCACGGCGGCCGTCACCGAGGACGCGCCGCTCGATCCGCGCAACGCCTACGCCGTCAGCAAGGTCGCCCAGGAGCACCTGGCGGCAAGCTGGGCGCGGATGACGGGCGGCGCGGCGGTCGGGCTGCGCTACCACAACGTGTACGGCCCGCGGATGCCGCGCGATACCCCGTACTCGGGAGTGGCGGCCATCTTCCGGTCCTGCCTGGAAAACGGCAGGCCGCCGCGCGTGTTCGAGGACGGCGGCCAGCGGCGCGACTTCGTGCACGTCCGTGACGTGGCCCGCGCCAATCTGCTCGCACTGGAAGCGGCCGACCGCGCGGTCGCCGGCGGCGGCGGGGGCGGGGCTGGCGGCGGGGCCGGAGCTGGCGGCGGGGCCGGGGCTGGCGCGCTGCGGTGCTACAACGTCGCCAGCGGCGAGCCGCACACGGTCGGCGAGATGGCGGCCGCGCTTGCCGCGGCGTTCGGCGGCATCGAGCCGGTGACAACAGGCGAGTTCCGCCTCGGCGACGTCAGGCACATCGTGGCCTCCCCGGCCGCGGCCGCCGACGGGCTCGGCTTCCGGTCGCAGACCCGCTTCGCCGAAGGCATGACGGAATTCGCCCGCGCCCCGCTCCGGGATCCTGCCGGCTCGCCGGCACTACGTGCCAGCCCTCGATGGGTTCGTGCACGCAGCCGCTGAAGGATCCGAGGTTGCTGGTGCGCCAATGCGAACGTACAGACGGCCGAGGCCAGGTTATCGCGAAGGATTCGTGCTTGAAGTAGGATTAGTGGTCAAATCCGGCCGCTTTTCCTTCGCGAAGCACCAATCGTTCGTGATCTTTCGGTGTGGCACATGCTGGGGCAGGCCGAAATCCAGCGGTCAGCTCGCCGCGCCGCACGGCGGCCCGGCCGGTAAGCGAGCGGTCAGCGGGCAGGAGCGGGCGGACCCGCGGTTGCGGCGGGATGGCCTGCCGGGGCAAGAGGGTGACCGGTGGTGGCGCCCTGTTGCCCGGAGCCGCTGGCGCGGCGGGGCTGCCCGGGGCCGCTGGCGCGGGGCTGCCCCGGTCCGCTGGCGTGGCGGGGCGCGGTGCGGGCGGTCGCGGGCATGCCGGAGCGGCCCAGCGGCAGCCTGATCAGGAACTGGCAGCCAGGTCCTGCATTGCGCACCGCGATCTGGCCAGAATGCGCCTCGACGATGCCGCGCGCGATGGAAAGGCCGAGCCCGGCGCCTTCCTGCGGTCCCGGGGTACGTGCCGATTCGCCGCGGAACGCCACGTCGAACACCCGCGGCAGATCCCCGGCCGGGATGCCGCCGCAGGCATCGGATACGCTCACGCAGGCCAGGCCGCCCTGCAGCTCGGCCAGCACGTCGACCACCTCGTCGGACGGCGTGTGCCTGATCGCGTTGGTCACCAGGTTGCGCAGCGCGCGGCCCATCTCGGCGGTGTCGATGTAGACAGGCATGCCGCGGACCGCGGCCCCGGTGAGCCGGACGCCCTTGGCCCTGGCCACCGGTTCGGCGCTGGCTACCACCTCGGCGACCAGGTCCTCAAGCCCGACCATGCGCCGGGACAGCCTGAGCGCGCCAGCATGGATGCGGGACAGCTCGAACAGGTCGTCGATCATGGCGGACAGCCGGTCCGTCTCCCGGCGGATCTGCGTGTGGTACTGGGCCACCGTGCGCGGGTCCACCACCACCTGGTCCTCAAGCGCCTCCGCCATGGCGCGCAGCCCGGCCAGCGGGGTCCGCAGGTCGTGGCTGACCCAGGCGACCAGCTCACGTCGGCTGGCCTCGAGCGCGCGCTCCCGAGACCGTGCCCGAGCCAGGCGCTCGTGTGCCGCGGTCAGGCCCTCGGAGAGCTCGGCGAGCTCGGCGGGCAAGGTCGTCTTCGGCGGGACGTAGACGCCGTTCTCGCCGACTCCCTGAACCGCCGAGGACAGCGCCCGGCTGGCCCTGGTGAGCCTGCGCCCGACGAACAGCGCGACCGCGAGGCCGGACAGCCCGGCGATCGCCATCAGATCCAGGATGTCGTCGCGCTCGGCGGACGTGCCGATCATCCGATAGGCGATGACGGCAACCCCGGCCATCGAGGTGATCACCGAGACCGCCACCACGGTGTTGACCATCAAGCCGACCGAACGCGCCGCGAATCGCCTCGCCAGCAGGATCCCGACGGCCGTGACGATGAGCGCGATGACCAGCACCCGCTCGGAGATGTACGCCAGGTCCGACCACTGGATGCCAGCGGGCAGCGCCAGGCCGGGGCTGGCGAGTGCGGTCACGCCGCCTCCGGCTCGTACCGGTATCCGACCCCCCACACCGTGACGATGCGCCGCGGCATGGTGGGATCGGGTTCCAGCTTCTCGCGCAGCCGCCGAACGTGCACGGTGACGGTGGAGGTGTCGCCGAACGTCCAGCTCCACACCTCGCTGAGCAGCTGCTCCCTGGTGAACGCCTTACGCGGGTTTCGCATCAGGAAGACGAGCAGGTCGTATTCCCTTGAGGTGAGCTGGACGAGCTTGCCGGCCACCCGCACCTCGTGCGCGGACATGTCCACGACGAGGTCGCCGTCCGCAATGACCCCGAGGTCGGGCCGGTCGGGCAGTCCCGCTCCGCGGGACCTGCGCAGCACCGACCGTACCCGAAGCGCCAGCTCGCGCGGGCTGAACGGCTTGGTCACGTAGTCGTCGGCGCCGGTCTCGAAGCCGACCAGCCGGTCGGTCTCGTTGCCGAGCGCGGTCAGCATGACCACGGGGATCGGCCAGCGCTCCCGCAGTTTGCGGCACACCTCCAGGCCGTCCATGCCGGGCAGCATCAGGTCGAGGACCACCAGGTCCGGGGGCCTCTCGGCGACCCGGCGCAGCGCTTCGTATCCGTCGTGCACGCACTCGACGGTGTGGCCGTCGCGGATCAGGTAGCGTCCGACGACGTCCGCGACGGTCGGATCGTCGTCCACAACGACGATCCGGCCTGGTGGATCAGGGTTGGTTACCAAGGCAGCCCGTTCATGCACGCGGCAATGGTCACGCTTCCACGGTAAGGCGTGAACGCCCGGTGAAGCGAGCAAACGGCTCATCTGGGCACGGGGCCGTCATAAGTACGTAAGCACAGTGACGATTGTGTGAGGTCGGCGCGGATCGGCGCCGAACCGGCTCCGGGAGCCGTCACCGCGGTGAACACTGGGCATGTTCTCCCCCCGCCGTGACCGCGCGGGGCGGCCGAGGACCGCGGCCGCGCCGCCGTGGTTCGCTGACGATGAAGGACAGGAGTCCGCGTGATCGGGGAACTCTACGAGCACGCGCTGGCCGGCCGAGCCCGGCCGGCCATCGAGCGCGTCGATGGCAGCCGGACGCCGCTGCACGTGGATGGCTGGCTGCGGGAAAGCCCCGGCGACAAGTCCATCCTTGACCGCTGCCAAGGCCCCACGCTCGACATCGGCTCGGGACCGGGCCGGCTGACCGTCGCCCTGGCCGAGCGCGGCATCCCCGCTCTGGGCATCGACGTCACTCCCTACGCCGTCGACCTCGCCCGCTCATCCGGCGCCCTGGTGATGCTGCGCGACGTGTTCGACCGGGTGCCCGGCACCGGCCGCTGGGCGACGGTGCTGCTGGCGGACGGAAACATCGGGATCGGCGGTGACCCGGCCGCGCTGCTGCGCCGGGTCGGCCAACTGCTGGCGCCGCACGGCCGCGCGATCGTCGAGCTCGGGCCCCCGGGAGCGCCGTTGCGCCGCGAGCGCATCCGGCTGCGCGACGCCCGGCTGGCCGGGGCGTGGTTTCCCTGGGCTTACGTCGGCGCTGATCATATCGCCGACGTGGCTCACGACGCGGGGCTCGGGCGGGCGCAGACATGGACCGCCGAGGGACGCTGGTTCGCCGACATCAGCTGCTGCCCCGTCTGCCCCGCCGGACGAGCCGCGGCCGGGGTTACCGAGTGGTTACGGACAGGCGCGCGGCGCACCCCCAGCGCCGACTGGATGGCACCCTGAGCTGCATGAACGTAAGGTTCCGCGTGGCCGGGGTCTGCCTGGCGCTGGCGGTGCTTTCCGGGCTGGTGCTGCTGCTGGTACGGCCGAGCCTTGACCCGGCGCGGATACGCCCGCTGCCGCTGCTGATCGGCGCGTGGACCGCGTTCCTTGCCGCGGCCTGGCTGCTGCGCAAGGTGCCGCTTCGCGCGTCGGTGCTGCTGATCCTGCTCGGCGGCATCGCCGTCCAGGTAGCGGCGCTGTCGGCACCGCCGCAGAACAGCAACGACCTCTACCGCTATATCTGGGATGGCCGGGTGCAGGCCGCGGGCATCGACCCGTACCGCTACGTCCCGGCGGCCAGCCAGCTTGCCGGGCTCCGGGATGAGTTCTTGTGGCATCCCGGCGCGAGGTACTGCGTGCCGGCCAGCTACGCCGCCGCCCATCCGGCCGCGGACCTGTCCCCCGGCTGCACCGCGATCAACAGGCCGACCGTGCCCACGATCTATCCCCCGGTGGCCGAGGCGTACTTCCTGGGCGTGCACTACCTGCCGTCGGCCGATGATTCCACCACGCCCATCCAGTCCGCAGCGGCACTGGCCGCGGTGCTGACCGCCGCCGGCCTGCTGCTGGGGCTGCGCCGGCTGGGCAGCGACATGCGCATGGCCGCGCTGTGGGCGTGGTGTCCGACGGTCGCCCTGGAGGCAGGCAACAGCGCCCACGTGGACGTGGTCGCGGTAGGCATCACCGCGGCCGCGCTGCTGGTGCTGGCCACGGCCCGGACCACGTCCCGGACCGTCGTGGGCGGGCTGCTGCTGGGCGTGGCCATCGCCACCAAGCTGACCCCGGTCCTGACGCTGCCCGGGGCGCTGCGGCGCCGCTGGGTGCCGGTCACCGTAGCTGCTTCAGCCGCGGTCACGGCAGTCTACCTGCCGCACGTCCTGATGATCGGCGGCAAGGTGATCGGGTTCCTGCCCGGCTACCTGCAGCAGGAGGGCTACCGCAACGGCACCAGGTTCGGCATCATCGGGCTGGCCGTCACCGGGTGGCTGGCCATCGCGGCGTCGGTGCTCATCCTGGCCGCGGTCGCCCTCGCCGTGCTGCTGTTCGCTGATCCGGGCCGGCCGTGGCAGGGCGCGATGGTGATGACCTCGGCTGCCCTGGCTGTCGCCACGCCGCACTACCAGTGGTACGCGCTGCTGCTGGTCATGCTCGTCGCCTTGGACGGCCGACCGGAATGGCTGGCGTTCGCCGCCGGCGGCTACTACGCCGCCGAGCCCGGCATGGGCCAGTTCACCGTGCCCTCCCAGCTGCACGACGCGGTCGCCTACGGGGTGCCGGTGCTCGTGGTGGCCGCGGGCTGGCTGGTCCGCCGCGGACTGGCCAGGCGCGCCGCCGCGGCCCAGGAGCCGCTGGCGGCGGCCGAGCAGACGGCGGCAGCCCCAGTTCGTGCCTGACGAGCGTTTCCTTACCGGTTGGTTACCCGCCGTGCAAAGCTCAAACGGCATCGGGTGCCAGGGCCGTGAATAGGTGTATGAGCCAAGACCCGTGGCGCATTCCGCCGCGTGAATCCAGGCGATGGCCGCAGGCCGACCAGGCGCAGCACGACTGGCCGCCCTATCCCGGCGGCTACCGCGACACCGGCAGGCATTACGCCCGGACCGGGTATGCCGGCACGGGGCACCGGTACGCCGGCTACGACGGCACGGCGCGCGACCGCGGCGGATCCGGCTACGGCGGCCGATCCGGCTACGGCGGCTCCGGCTACGGCGGCCGACCCGGCAACGGCGGCTCCGGCAACGGCGGCCGACCCGGCAACGGCGGCGGCTCCGGCAACGGCGGCCGACCCGGCTACGGCGGCGTTCCGGGCGCGCCGGCGATCGCGGATACCGTGCTGGCGGCCCCCGACACCGGGGGGCCGGCGAGCCGGGCGGCCGGCCGGGCGCCTGCCCGTGCCGGGCGGATCGCCGGCGCGGTCACCGGTTTGCTCGCGGCGGCGGCCGCCATCGGCGTCGCCACGCTGGCCGCGGCATTCGTGCGGCCGCAGGCCTCCCCGATCATCGCCGTGGGCGGGGCGTTCATCGACCGGACCCCGCCGGCGCTGAAGAACTTCGCCGTGCAGCGGTTCGGCGAGAACGACAAGACCGTGCTGCTGTTGGGCATGTACCTGACGATCGCCTGCATCGCGATGGCGATCGGCTGGCTGGCGCGGCGCTCCCCTGCCATCGGCGTGGCAGGCATCGCGGCGTTCGGCCTGTTCGGTGCCTTCGTCGCCATGACACGGCCGGAAAGCCGGGTGACCGATGTCGTCCCCTCGGCCATCGGCGGCATCGCCGGGATCGCGGCCCTCCTCTGGCTGGCGCGCGCGGCGGCGCCTGGGGCGCCGACGGTGCCGAGCCGGCACGCCCGCGGCGCGGTGCCGATCCGGCACGCTCACGGCGGCGGCCGAAGGCGGGCACGGTGAGCCGAGCCGGCATGGACCGGCGTAAGTTCCTGGCCGCCAGCACCACCGTCGGCGCCACGGCGGTCGCGGCCGGCATCGGCGGCCAGATGCTGAGCAACAAGCGCTTCTCGGTCAGCACCTCGTCGGAGAAGCTGGCCGCCCCGGCGGCCAAGCCGAAGCCGCTGCCGCGCAACACATCGCTGAACATCCCCGGCTTGTCGCCGTTCTATACGCCGAACGCCGACTTCTACCGGGTGGACACCGCCCTGGTGGTGCCGCAGGTCTCCCCGGCGACCTGGAAGCTACGGATCCACGGCATGGTGGACAACCCGATGACGGTCACGTTCGGCGAACTGACCAGGCGGCCGATGGTCGAGCATGACGTCACCCTCACCTGCGTGTCGGAAAGCGTCGGCGGCGGGTACATCGGCAACGCCCGCTGGGAGGGTGCGCTGCTCGCCGACCTGCTCCGCGAGGCGCGGATCCAGCCGGGAGCCGACCAGATCGTCATGCGCGACGTCAACGGCATGAACCTGGGCGTGGCCACCGAACCGGTGATGGACGGCCGGGCGTCGCTGCTCGCGGTCGGGATGAACGGCCAGCCGCTGCCGGTCGAGCACGGCTTCCCGGTGCGGGTGGTGGTCCCTGGGCTGTACGGCTACGCGTCCGCCTGCAAGTGGGTGGTCGACATGGAACTCACCACGTTCGGCGCGTTCGACGCCTACTGGGTGCAGCGCGGCTGGTCCCAGCAGGCGCCGATCAAGACCGAGTCGCGCATCGACGTGCCGAAGGCTGGTAGCAGCCTGGCCGCGGGCAAGGTCGCGGTCGCCGGCGTCGCCTGGGCACAGCACCGCGGCATCGAGGCCGTCGAGGTGTCCATCGACGGGACCTGGTACCCCGCCACGCTTGCCGCGCAGGACACGATCGATACCTGGCGCCAGTGGTATTACATCTGGGACGCTGCTGCCGGGCAGCACACGCTCAAGGTCCGCGCCACCGACAAGACCGGCCGCACCCAGACCGCCGCGGTGCACCGTCCCGAGCCCAACGGTGCCACCGGCTATCACACCATCGGCGTCACCGTGACCTGACCCGGGCCGGCACGTATCCAGCCGCCGGCGCGTACCCGCTTGCGCGCCGCTCAGCGGGCGCCCAGGGCCGTCAGCAGGTCATCGAGCGCGTCGATGCTGTGCGCGCTGACCACGGCATCGCAGTACGGCCAAGCCGCGGCCATCCCGCCGACCTCCGGGCTGTACCGGGGCGACTGGGTGCGCGGGTTGGCCCACACGATCCGGTGCGCCACCCTGGACAACCTGGCCATCTGCGCGCCGAGCAGCGCGGGCTCGCCGGTCTCCCAGCCGTCGGAGATGATGAGCACGACCGCGCCGCGGGCCATGCCACGGGTGCCGTAGCGGTCGTTGAACTCCTTGACCGCGGCGCCGATCCTGGTTCCCCCCGACCAGTCGGGTGCCGCCTGGCCCGCCTTGGCCAGCATGGTGTCCGGGCTTGCCGCGGCGAGTGCCGGGGTCAGCCTGGTCAGCCTCGTCGCGAAGCTGAACACCTCCGGCCGGGGCCCGCACCGGGCCTGGCCGCCGGACAGGAAGTACAGCAGCATCAGCAGCGCCCGGGCATAGGGCTCCATGGAGCCGGAGATGTCGCACAGCACCACCAGGCGGCGCGGCCGCGCCCGCGGCGCCCGGCGGGCGATGCGGATCGGCTCGCCGCCGCTGCGCCGCGCCCGGCGCAGGGTACCGCGCAGGTCCGGCCGCTTCCCGTCCCGGGCGTCGCGGTACCTGCGGGTGCGCCGCGGCGGGATGGATAGCGCCATCTCGCGCATGAGCGCGACAAGCTGCCGCAGCTCCGCGGCGCTCAGCTCGGTGAAGTCACGGCCGCGCAGCCGCTCGGCGGCCGAGGCGACCTGTCGGATGGCGGGCACCTCGGCCAGCGGCTCGCCGCCGTCCGCGGTGGCAGGCTCGGCGTCGGTGACGTGCATCCGGGACGG
>JAFAPY010000205.1 GCA_019246795.1 Streptosporangiaceae bacterium
GACCTCGTGACCTGATAAGAGCCTGCCCTCCACCGCGAGCGGCCCATCCCTGTCGTGTCCTCACTCAGCAAAACCAGGATCTTGCCGATTTCCAGAATGAAGAAAAGAAGGCCTTGACGAACATAGGAGCATCGATCAGGATGCTCATCCTGTGGAACGGCAGTCGCGCTGAGTGACGATTGCAGGCCACAGGCATCGCGCGATATCCGCCGTTACGAGCGGCAGGCTGATCGTCTGTCCCGTCTCCGGAGGGGCGCCCGAAGGATTGTTACGCGCAGCGTACGGTGATCACCGGGGTTGCCCGCAGTAGGTTGCTGCCGGGGAGCAGGCAAGCGTTGGCTTCATCGAGGTGGGCGATCGGGTCGTGAGAGTGGGCGTGTTCCTGCACGGAACGGCGATCATGCATGCCACCGCCGCCGGGGTGGAGGTGGATAGGCCGAGCGCGTCGCGCAAGTGCGCCGCGGTGATCCGGACGTCGCCGACTTCGCGTCCTACGTGCCCACGCCCGGAACCGTGGAGAAGCTTGCGGCTGGCGCCGGCACGGTGCAACCGTCGTCTGCCTTAGCTCGCACCGGCGCGCCGGTGACCTTCACGCAGATGAGGCAGTAATCCGCCGGCACGGCTTCCCGGAAGGCCCGGTGCACGGGCGGATAGCGGACGAGAACTATGGGGCGCTGGTGGACCGGCTCGCCCTGGACGTCCTGGTCGAAGACGACTGCGAGAGCATCGGCGGCCCCCGCCAGACCTGCGTGGCGCAGCTGAGCCCGGCGGCCCGGCGGCGGGTCCGCTGTGTGATGCTGCCAGAGTTCCTCGGGCTTGGCGGCCTCCCCGACCACCCCGCCGGACTTCTTGCCCCACCCCAGCCTGGTAGGTAGCGAGGGCAGTGGCGCGCTGATAAGCCCAGCGGTGACGACTTACGACAGTGACCCGATACGGCAAGAGCAAGATCAAGATCATCTGGGTCAGCCTGCGACCGAACGTAACTGCCATCGAGAGACGACGGGACACCCGATGCGCAAGTAGCCGCCGATCGGGACTGTGAGGGAGGTTTCAACGCAGCCTGCCGATGCGGCGCGGAATGGGTTGATCTGGCGCGCCGGGTCGCGCCTGCGGGTCTGGGGTTAGCCGAGCCAGGCTTGGTCGGCGAGGAATCCCTACACCGTCTGTTTTTGGCACAGTGGGTTTCAAGTTGTGAGCCCTTAGCATGCCCGCCGGGTCCCCGGCTTGCCCGGGCGAATATCCCGGCGACTACGCCAGGCAACGTGGACACCCGGCGGGCCGGTCCCTTCCAGCTGCAGCATTCTCGCAAGCAGTCAGGTGAACGGGACGGTGATGTCGTGCTCGACAGCAATGTAAAGTGGCCCGCTGAAACGGCGGTGTGACCGCGGAACTGGGCAGATGGGTGACCAGCCACGAGGTGCTTTGGCAGGTCTGGCTCTTACGATGCCGGGACCAGGAGGATGAGCTGCTATGACGGATCCGGGTCCGCTGGTCGGTGTGACGGGTGCGACCGGGCGGCTCGGCAGCCGGGTGGCGCGCCGCCTCGCCGCCGCTGGCGCTGCCCAGCGGCTGCTCGTGCGAGACCCGGCGCGGGCACCGCAGCTGCCCGGGGCCGCGTCGGTGCGGGCGCCGTTCGCCGATCACAGCGCAGTCCGCGCCGCGCTCGAGGGAGTGCCGACCGTGCTGACGGTGTCGGCATCAGAGACCGCAGACCGCGTTCAGCAGCACGTCTCGTTCATCGACGCCGCGGTCGCCGCCGGGGTCGAGCACCTGGTGTACACCTCGTTCTACGGCGCCTCGCCGGACTGCACGTTCACTCTGGGCCGCGACCACTATGCCACCGAGCAGCACATCCGTGCCACCGGCCTGCGGTTCACCTTCCTGCGCGACAACTTCTACGCCGACATCCTGCCTGTGCTGGCCGGCGACGACGGGGTCATCCGCGGGCCCGCAGCCGACGGCCGGGTCTCCGCGGTGGCCCAGGACGACATCGCCGACGCCGCCGCGGCCATACTGCGCAACCCCGGCCAGCACACCGGGATCACCTACTCGCTGACCGGGCCGCAGGCCCTGTCACTGGACGAGGTCGCGGAAACTCTCAGCGCCGAATCGGGACGGCCAGTGAGATACCAGCGCGAGACCGTGGAGGAGGCCTACGCCTCCCGCGCTCCCTCCGGTGCTCCACGCTGGCAGCTCGACGCCTGGGTCTCGACCTACACCGCTATCGCGAACGGCGAAGTGGCTGGCATCACCGACGACATCCCCACGCTCACCGGTCACCCGGCGACCTCGCTGGCCGAACTGCTCCGCGATGGCCGGTCCGCCTACCCGTGAGCTGCAACCTTCAGGGGCAAGGTCCACACCGAGATAGGAACAGACTGATTAGTCCAGCCCGATGCCCCGGCACTGATATCTAAGTGCATGTGTGGCATGCGTTGTGCTAACATCAAGGTTATGGGCAGCACCCTGCAGGTACGAGATCTCCCTGACGAGGTGACCGCCACGCTGAAGGCCCGGGCCGCCCGTGCGCGCATGTCGCTGTCCGCCTACGTGGCAGCACGGCTGACAGAACTCGCCGCCAGTCCCACCAGCGAGGAGATCATCAGCCGGATCGTCACCCGGCCGACCGGGCCTGACGGTGCCACCACCGAGGACATCATCGCATTGATACGCCGGGACCGTGAGAGTCGTTGACGCCTCCGCTCTGGTCACGCTGGTCGCGGGCAGGAGCCAGGAAACCCGTGACGAGCTCGGCCGCCGGCTGTCCGGGCACGAACTGCATATTCCCGAGCACGGCGGTGCTGAGGTGCTCAGCGCGATCCGGGGGCTGCGGCTGGGTGGCGCGATCAGTGGTGCCATCGCAGTCCAGGCCCTGGCCGATTACGCGATGATGCCCTTGCGGCGCCACCCGGTGGTGCCGTTCATCCCGCGCGCATGGGAACTCCGGCATGCCATGACCGCGTATGACGCGCTATACGCGGCGCTGGCGGAAACCCTGTCTTGCCCGCTGGTGACCTGCGACACGAAGATGCTCGGCGGTGGGCACGGGGCCGAGGTCATCATCGTGGACGTAGGCACCGCGTGACGACGCCAGCCCGGCCCGCCAGCCCGCGATGACACGGCTGGTCCTACCTACCGGTCCGGCTGGTCTCAAATGCGGTCTCATTCGCCTGGGCTCGCCACCGTTCGCCAAGACCCATCCGTCACGGTCAGCGCAGGTCATGAACGGTGGCGGACGCTGGTGAACGTCGGTCAGCATTGCTGGAAAGCGTGTTGGGGGCAACCCCTCGCGAGTTCGAATCTCGCATCCTCCGCCACCTCTGACCAGGCAAGACGCTGCCGTTCTTGACACCCGAGACTGGTAACTATCCGTAGCTGGTCTCAGTTTTGTCCACATTTCTGCCTTCAAGTGCGGGCTGAATAGTGCATACTCGGTGGCGAACCGGGCCCATCGTGCGCTTAGCTAACCGCCGGAATACGCCCTGACCTGGTAAATCGCCGGTGACCGACAACTACGTAGTGCTTGTGCGCACGGCCAGAGCCGCGCGCATAGCCGGACTTCTGGTGAGAGAACGCTCGCTGAGCCGCCGATCTGTATTCGGTGCCGTCGTCCGGAGCAGCTGACGTTTTCCGGCTCAAATCTGGTCGTTCTGTCCGGCTCGCTGTCAGAGGATGCGGACGGTGGTACCGGCGGAGCCATTTCGTCGATGTCGAGCGGGAATGCGGCGCGGGCGGCGCTGCCCGGCTGCATCAGTGCGCTTCTGCTTCCAGTCGCCAGTAGCGTGGCTGCATATGCCCGAATGCCCTGAGGGTCCGATCACTGAGTGCGCACACGCAGGTACGGCATAGCTCGTCGTCAGGGGACTCGGACACAGGCTAGCGGGTGTACCGGGCCGGCTGTGACGCAGCTTCGTGCAGCACAGCATCAG
>JAFAPY010000242.1 GCA_019246795.1 Streptosporangiaceae bacterium
AGATCGTTGCGCGCCTGCAGCAGCCGCCTCGGCCGCAGCAGGCTGCCCACGTGGTCGGCCCGGAACGGGGGGCTGGTTCTGCGGGGCATGGCGGACCTCTCTTCTCTTCCTCAGCTGACTGTCACACACGCTATCCGGTTGAGCTAGACCAGGGGAGGTGAGCGGGATGCCGACGGGCTCGCCCGGCACTGAGCGGCCGCGGCGGCTTGCCCGACGCGCGCGCTCCAGACAGCACTGGGCGGCCGCGCGGCGGCTTGCCCGACGCGCGCTCCAGCAGGCACTGGGCCTCCCAGGCGTGAGATCATGGCTGCGACTGCCGTTGATGCCGTAACCGGAGAGCGAGCATGCCGCCGACAACGCTGACCCGCCGCACCTTCGAACTCGCCGGCCTGGACGTGCCGGCGCTGGAGATCACCGGGACCGGGGACGGGCCGCTGCTCACGGTGCTCGCGGGCGTGCACGGATGCGAATACGCTCCGATGGCGGCGCAGCGGATCTGGGCTCGCGGCCTGGCCGATCGGGAGCTTCGCGGCCGCGTCCTGGCCGTGCCGGTGCTGAACCTGCCGGCGTTTCGGGGCCGGACCCCGTTCGTGGTGCCCGATGACGGCAAGAACCTCAACCGCTGCTTCCCGGGGAACCCGGAGGGCAGCCTGGCCGAGCGGCTCGCCTATGACACCTTCACCAAGATCATCAAGGGCTCTGATGCCCTGATCGACATGCATGCCGGGGACATGGTCGAGGCGCTGCAGCCCTTCGCGCTCTACGACGCCGGACCGGCCGAGGCACGCGCCCGGGACATGGCCGGCGCGTACGGCCTCGGGTACGTCATCCGCCAGGAACCTGGGCCTGACCGCGCTGTTGCCGGCACCACCAGCGCCGCCGCCGCCGAGATCGGGATCCCGGCCATCATCGCCGAGGCAGGCGGATGCGGCCTGGTGCGACGGGCGGCCGTCGAGGCCCACGTCCGCGGCCTGACCCGGGTGCTGGCGCTGCTCGGCATGTCCGAGGGCCCTGCCGGGCCGCAGCAGGACGCACCGCCCGCCTACCTGCAGCGGTTCCTGTGGCTGCGCAGCCAGGATGAGGGATGGTGGGAGCCGACGGCGCAGGCCGGCGAGACGGTCGCCGAGGGACAGGTCATCGGGACCGTCTCCAGCATCGACGGCACCCAGACCCTGGAGACCATTACCGCGCCGGCCGACGGCGTGCTCATGTTCGTGACCAGTTCGCCGGCCGTGGCAGCCGATGGCCTGCTGCTCGGCCTGGGCGCCAGCTAGCCCGCGCAGCTGCCGGCCGCACCGGCGAGGTCCGCCAACCGGTCACGCCAACATCACAGTAGCGTCGCAGATGGGACATCCTTCCTGGCGCGCTGGCCGTGGTGGATCGCACGATAATGGGGTGATCAACTTTCACCGCGTTCCGAAGGGGCTCCCCCGGCGCCGCAGCCTGACGCTGGCGGCGGCCGCGGCAGCACTGGCACTGGTTGCGGCAGGCTGCGGCAGCAGCGGCAGCTCCGCGTCATCGGGTGGTGGTACACCGGTCACGGGCGGCACCGCGGTCATGGCGGAGGCGCCGACGTACCCGCCGACCTACATCTTCCCGTACATGAGCGCCGCGAACGTCAGCAACGTCAACCTGTTCGACTTCCAGTACCTGATGTACCGGCCGCTGTACTGGTTCGGTACGGGCAACCAGCCGACGGTGAACACCTCGCTGAGCCTGGCCAACCTGCCGAAGGTCAGCGGCCGCACCGTGACGATCACGCTGAAGCACTACATGTGGTCCAACGGCACCCCGGTGACCGCGCAGGACGTGATGTTCTGGCTGAACATGGAGCTGGCCGAGCCGGCCAACTTCTTCGGCTACACCGGCTTCCCGGCGAACACCTCAGGCATCAAGGTGGTCAACTCGACCACGCTGACGATGACGATGGACCAGGCGTACTCGCCGACGTGGTTCTTGTACAACGAGCTGAGCCAGATCACGCCGATGCCCGCGGCCTGGGACCGGACCGCCTCCGGGCCGAGCAGCTGCGCCACCACGGTCAAGGACTGCCCGGCGGTGTACTCCTACCTGGCCGGCCAGGCCAGTCACCTGACCAGCTACGTGACCTCCCCGCTGTGGACCATCGTGGACGGGCCGTGGAAGCTGAGCGCGTTCAACGCCGACGGGCACGTCACGTTCGTGCCGAACACGTCCTACTCCGGGCCGGTGAAGCCGAAGCTGTCCGCCTTCTCCGAAGTGCCGTTCACCACCGACGCCGCTGAGTACAACGTGCTGCGCTCGCCGAGCTCCAGCTCCAAGGTCGACGTCGGCTACCTGCCCACCGAGGACGCGCCGCCGGTTCCCCCGGGCAAGACCGTGGGCGCCAACCCGCTGACCGGCTACACGCTGGCGCCGGTCTACCCGTGGGGCATCGACTTCTACGCGATCAACTTCCAGTCCACCGTCTCCGACCACGCGGCGATCTTCGGTCAGCTGTACTTCCGGGAAGCGATGGCCTACCTGATGAACCAGGCCGCGATCATCAAGGGCCCGCTGCGCGGGTACGGGGCGCCGACCGTGGGCCCGGTGGCCGCCACCCCGGCGACCTCGTGGCTGTCCGCCACGGGCAAGCAGGGCGACCCGTTCCCCTACAACCCGGGGAAGGCCAAGAGCCTGCTGGCCAGCCACGGCTGGACGGTGGTCCCGAACGGGGTCAGCACCTGCACCAACCCGGCCGCATGCGGCTCCGGCATCACCCAGGGGACCGGGCTGAACTTCAACTTCGCCTACGAGACCGGCGTCGCGTGGGTCGAGTCGGAGATGACGCAGCTGCAGTCCAACGCCGCGCAGGTCGGGATCAGGCTGAACCTGGTGCCCAAGCCGTTCGCGCAGATCATCTCCACCGCCGGCGGCAACTGCGTGGTCACCAAGGTGCCGTGCAACTGGGACATGGCGAACTGGGGATTCGGCTGGTCGTTCTCGCCGGACTACCTGCCGACCGGTGAAGAGCTGTTCATGTGCGGCGCGGTCTCCAACTCCGGCGGCTACTGCGACAAGAGCAACGACACGATGATCAACAAGACGCTCACCAGCCCGGACCTGCAGTACATGTACCAGTGGCAGGACTACCTGGCGCCGCAGCTTCCGGTGGAGTACCAGCCGCTCGCCGCCTACACGCTGACCGAAGTCGTCAGCAACCTCAAGGGAGTCCTGCCGCAGAGCCCGACGCTCAGCATCACCCCGGAAAACTGGTACTTCGTGAAGTGACCGGGAGCCTGGCGGGCCGGACGGCGGTGGTCACCGGCACCGCGCACGGCATCGGCGCCGCGATCGCGCAGGCGCTCGGCGACCAGGGAGCGACCGTCCACGGAGTCGACAAAGACGTCGCCGACCTGACCAGGCCCGATGCCGTGCGGGAGTTCTTCGGGGCGGTCGGAGCCGTCGACATCCTGGTCAACAACGCCGGAGGGGTCTGCGGCCAGGTGGGCCGCCCGCTGGAGGAGGTCACCGACCAGGACTGGCAGCAGGTGGTGGACGCGAACCTGACCAGCACTTTCCTGTGCACCAGAGCGGCGGTGCCGGCGATGAAGGAGCGCCGCTGGGGCCGGATCGTCACCATCTCCTCGGGTGCGGGCCGTACCGTCAGCCTGACCGGGATCCAGGCATACGCCAGCGCCAAGGCGGCCCAGATCGGGTTCACCCGGCAGATGGCGCACGAGCTCGGGCCGTTCGGCATCACGGTCAACTGCATAGCCCCTGGCTTCATCCTGTCCAACCCGGCGACCGAGCGGCAGTGGGGCAGCTACGGCGAGGCGGGGCAAAAAGCGCTGGTGCAGGGCATTGCCATGCGGCGGCTTGGGACTCCCGCCGACATCGCCAACGCGGTGCAGTTCTTCGTCGCGGAGCGGTCCTCCTGGGTGACCGGGCAGACGATCTCGGTCGACGGCGGTCATGCTCTGCTTTGATCCCGGCGATGCCGCCTACCTGGCCGAGCTGGCCGAGTTCGTCGCCGTGCCCAGCATCAGCCGCGACGCGAGCAGCGCCACGATGGGCGCCGCCGCGCAGTGGCTGGCCGGGCAGCTCCGGTTCGCCGACGCCCAGGTGGTGGCCACCGACGGCCATCCCGTGGTGGTGGGCGCGTGGCTCGGTGCCGCCGGAGCGCCGACCGTCCTGGTCTATGGCCACTACGACGTGCAGCCGACGGGGGCGGAAGCCGAGTGGGCGACTCCCCCGTTCCAGCTCACCGTGGACGGCGACGTCATCCGCGGGCGCGGCGTCAGCGACGACAAAGGGCCCGTGTACATCGTGCTCAAGACCGCGCAGGCCTTCCTGGCGCTGGAGGGCCGCCTCCCGCTCAACGTGAAGTTCCTGTTCGAGGGCGAGGAGGAGATCGGCAGCCCGCACCTGCCGGCGTTCGTCGCCGACCACGCCTCGGACCTGGCAGCGGACCTCGTCATCTCCGCCGACGGGGCGATGTGGCGCCCGGATGAGCCCTCGGTGGCGGTGAAGTCCAAGGGCCTGGCGTCGATGGACATCGTCGTGCACGGCGCCAGCACCGATCTGCATTCCGGCCGGTACGGAGGCACTGTCGCCAACCCGCTGCACGTGCTGGCCGACATCCTGGCCAGCCTGCACCGCCCGGACGGGGCGGTCGCCGTCGGCGGCTTCTACGACGGCATTCCCGAACTGAGCCCGCAGCGCCGCCGGGAGATCGCCGACATCGCGTTCGATGTCCCTCGGTATCTGGCCGAGCTGGGATTGACCGAGCCGCACGGCGAGCCGGGTTTCACGACCCTGGAGCGGCTGTGGGAACGGCCCACGCTGGAGATCAACGGCGTCCGCGGCGGCGGGAAGTACACGGTGATCCCCCACGTCGCGGTGGCCAACGTGTCCTGCCGCCTGGTGCCCGGCCAGGACCCGGACGCCGTGATCGAGGCCATCGCCGCTCACGTGACCGCGCGGCAGGCAGCAGGCGCGCGCGTCGAGGTGCGCGCCGACGACGCCCGGGTGCCCGCCTACACGATGCCGGGCAACCACCCGGCGATCCGGGCGGCCACCGCCGCGCTGCAGGCGGTGTACCCGGGGCAGCGAGTCCTGCTGACCTGCATTCCCGGGACGCTCCCGGCCACCACGCTGTTCGAGCGGGTGCTCGGGGCCAAGACGCTGTTCTTCTCGTTCTCCACCGCCGACGAGAAGCTCCACGCGCCCAACGAGTACCTGCGCATCCGCAGGCTGAAGGAAGGGATGCGGGCATGGGAACACCTGTGGCGCCTGCTGGCTACACGGCATACTCCTACCTGACCGCGGGTGAGGACTTCCGCGGCTTCGAGCTGGCACCCGAATTCGGCCGGGTGCCCCCGTACGCGGCCGGCCTGACCACCCAGCAGCGGCAGCGAGCACAGCGGCTGCTGCGCGACAGCCTCGTGATCAGCCTGCACGACCATCCGGTCAGGTTCCCGCTGCGGATGGAGCAGACGCCCGAGTACTACCGCACCGGCCGTCAGCACGCCGCCTACGCGGGCCTGGCGGCGTCGGGCATGACCGTCGTGTTCGACAACATGATGGACGGCACGGCATGCGTCACCGGGAACGCCCCGTGGCGGTGGGATGACGTGATCACCGACCTCGGCATGCGCCAGGCCGACCTGGCCCACCAAGACCACGTCATGGTGGTCCGCACCGTCGCCGACATCGACCAGGCGCACCGCTCCGGCAGGGTCGGCCTGGTGTTCGGGCTGGAGGCGGCCACGCCGATCGAGAACGAAATCGACCGGCTCGACGTCCTGTACGGGCTGGGCCTGCGGCAGATCGGCATCGCCTACTCCGATGCCAACGCGCTCGGCGCCGGCCTGGCCGAGCGCAGCGACGCGGGCCTCACCGCGTTCGGCCGGCGGGCGGTGACGCGGATGAACAAGCTGGGACTGGCCATCGACCTGTCCCATGCCGGTGACCGCACGGCGCTGGACACCTGCGAGCGCAGCGAACGGCCGGTGTTCATCACCCACGCCGGGGCACGGGCGGTCTGGGACATCCCGCGGATGAAACCCGACGACGTGCTGCGCGCAGTCGCCCAGACCGGAGGCGTCATCGGGATGTCGGCCGCGCCGCACACGACGCTGTCCGCAGAGCATCCACGGCATTGCATCGAATCGGTCATGGACCACTTCCGCTACTGCGTCGACCTGGTCGGCATCGACCATGTCGCGTTCGGCCCGGACACCCTCTACGGCGATCACGTGGCCCTGCACCGGATCTTCGCCCGCATGCTCAGCATCGGCGCGACCAAGGGGCCGTCCTTCGATCCGGTCGACTACGTCGACGGACTGGAGAACCCCACCGAGAACTTCGCCAACATCTGCGGCTGGCTGGTCCAGCACGACTTCGACGACACGCAGATCCGCGCCGTCCTCGGCGGCAACATCTACCGGGTCCTGCAGTCGGTGTGGACCGGCTGATTACCGGGCCGCGGGGGCGCGCCGCTCGAAGGCCAGCGCCGCTTCGATCAGGCTGGCGGCGGCGAGCAAGGCCATGTCGGCACCGCGGGGCGCGGACAGCTGTATCCCGACGGGCAGCCCGTCGTCCCACCCGCAGGGCAGCACCAGCGCCGGGTCCCCGGTGAGGTTGAAGGCGGCGGTGAACAGCCCCTCCAGCTCCCCCTCCGGGGTGTCCACCGGCGGGGTCGTCACCGGGGCGGTGAACGGGGCGGCGGGAGTGATCAGCACGTCGGCGCCGCGGTACAGCTCCGCCGCCCGCGGCAGCAGGTCATCGCGGCGGCGGCGGGCGGCCAGGTAGGCATCCTCGCGTACCGCCGATGCCGTGCGGAGCAGCCGCAGCGTTTCCGGCCCGTAGCGCTCCGGGTGGCGTTCGGCCTGGGCGCGGTGCACCTGCCAGGCCTCCCACGAGAAGATGTCGCCGAACGTCGCTGCCGCCTCGGTCAGCACGGACCCGTCCACGTCGGTGACGGAGAACTCCTGGCCGAGCCGGCCGAGCGCGGCCCGCAGGACGGCGGCGACTCCGGGCCGGATGCGCGGGTGGCCCAGCTGCGGCCGGGCCAGGCCCAGGCGCAGGGCGGCCGGGCGGCTCGCGGCCGTCTGGCCGGTGATCGCGGCGAAGACGCGGGCGGTGACCGCGACATCGGCGCCGAGGATGCCCACATGGTCCAGCGACGGGGACAGCGGCTGGGTGCCGGCGGCCTCGACGGCGCCGTAGGACGGCTTGAAACCGGTGATGCCGCAGTAGTGGGCCGGGATGCGGATCGAGCCGCCGGTGTCGGTGCCCAGCGCCGCGGGGCACACGCCGGCGCCGACCAGCGCCGCGGAGCCGCCGCTGGAGCCGCCCGCGGTACGCCGGGGGTCAGCCGGGTTGCGTGCCTCGGGCACGCCCGGATGCACCGCCCCGGCGGCGTATTCCAGCAGGGACGTGGCCGCGAAGACGTCAGCGCCGGCCTGGCGCAGCGCGGTGACCACGGGAGCATCGCAGGCCGCGGGGGCCGCGCGCATGTCGTGCGGGTTCCCGTTGCCGCGCGGGTGCCCGGCGATGTCGATCATGTCCTTGACGGCGACCGGAACCCCGTGCAGCGGGCCGTCCGCGCGCCGGGCCGGGGCGGCGAACATGCCGACCACCGCGTTCAGCGGGCCGCCCAGGCGCAGTGCTCGCTCGTACGCCGCGAGCAGCTCGAGGTTGGCGACCTCGCAGGTTCGCTGGCCCCGCTCGATCGCACGGATCAGCTCCCCGGTGAAGGTGGTCAGGGGCCCTTTCAGGTCCCGGAGCAGGTCGTCGACCTCGGTCTTGCGCTTGCGGACCATCAGGTCGCGGTAGATGCCGCTGTGCGACTTCGCGCTGCGGCGGTTGAAGGCGACCAGGCGCGCCAGGGAGCCTTCGAGGTCGGCCGGGTCGAAGCCGTCGAAGGCCTCCGGGCGTACCGGCGCCTGGGCGAGCACTTCCCGGGCGATCGCGAGCATCAGCGGCCGCCACCTCGGATCCTCCAGGGAGTCGGCGATCGGCAGGTCCGAGACCGCCCCGGCGTACAGCATGGCCCCGTAGGCCTCCTTGCCCCAGATAAAGCCCAGGATGTTGCCGGCCGGCTCCGCGTAGGGCAGCGCCGCGGCCAGCTGGCGTACCCGCTCGCTGATGCCGCCTCCCGGCTCGCCGACCCGGACCGTCGCGACGTTGGCCTGCATGACACGCCCGGGTTCGAGCCAGTCCGCACCGAAGTTCACCAACCCGGCCAGCACGCGGCCCGGCCCGACGGCCGCGGACAGGGCCGCGGTGGTCAGGCCGTTCTGCAGGCTGACGACGTAGCCGTCGGGCGCGAGGCGCCCGCGCAGGAGCTCGGCCGCTGCCGCGGTGTGGTGGCTCTTCACGGCCACCGCCGCCCGCGGCAGCGTGGCGGGAAGGCCGTCCGGCAGCACGGCCCGCGCCTGCACGGTGAAGTTCTCCACGGGCCCGCAGATGGACAGGCCGCGCCGGTTGATGGCCTCGACGTGGGCCGGATCGGCGTCGCACAGCAGCACGTCGTGGCCGCGGCGGATCATGTGGGCGCCGATGGTGCCTCCGATGGCACCGGCGCCGATCATCGTCAGCTGCACCCGGACCTCCTGTCGCCTGCCCTGATCGCAGGCTACGCCAGGTCAGGGTCCCTGGCGGTGCGCGCAGCGGCCGATGAGGCGGCCGGCGAGCAGCACGACGGCGACGAGGAAGCCGAGCCACAGCAACGGCCCCGCGGTCCACCACAGGGCGTGCCCGAGCGCGATGGCGAGCACGACGGCCAGGACGATCAACAGGACGGGGTGGCGGCGGCGCGTGCGGAGCTCCGGTGCTGCCGGAGCCCCTGTTTCCGGCAGGTCGTCGAACAGCCCGCTCAGGTCGGCGCGGGTCTTGGCGCTCATCGCGCGCCCGACCCGCTCGTCGAACTCGGCCTGGTCGAGCCGTCCCTCGCCGAAGTGCTCGGCCAGGCGGTCGGTGACCGCCTGGCGTTCGGCGTCGGAAACGCGCAGGTGCTGGTCGGGGTAGCCGCCCCCGAACAGCGGCGAGAAACCGCGCGCCCGGGTCTGGCGTGACTGGGTTGACATGGCGCTGTCCTTCTTTCCTTGCTAGCGCTACCGGGACTGCAGGGACTCGACGAGCGAGCCTGCGATCGACTGGTCGCTGCCGTCTTCGGGGATCAGCAGCAGGCCCGCGAGGTACAGCGGTATGCCGGTCCCGCCGAAGACGGTCAGCACGACGAAGGCGATCCGGATGATGATGGGGTCCACGCCCAGGTAACGGGCGAGGCCCGCGGCCACGCCGGTCAGCATGCGGCCCTCGAACGGCCGGCGCAGCGCCGGCGGTTCCGGCTCGGCGCCGGGCCGGGGACCGGGTTCGGTGGCTGGGATGGTGTCGTGGTTCGTTGCGGTTGTGTCCATGACCCCAGCATGGCCGGGCGGGGCCGCCGGGCACATCGGGAAGATCCCCGTCCCGTCCCTGATCCCGCGCCGGCCGGATCAGGGACCGGTCAGGGGAGCCCCGGATGCGGCGCAGCCGTTCCCGGGCGATGATGGATACGTGGAGCAACCGGCACGCTGGCGGCGCGACCCGTTCGGGCCGCGCCGGCACCGCGGCCCGGACCGGCGTTTGCTGGCGGGCTGCGGCGGCCCGCTGCGCCGTGACCCCGCCGAGCGCCTGGTCGGCGGCGTGGCCTCCGGCGTGGCGGCGTGGCGGGGCCTGAACGTCACCACCGTGCGGATCGTGTTCGTGCTGGCCGCCCTGATACCTTCGGGGTTCTTCGTGCCGCTGTACGTGGTGGGCTGGCTGCTGATCCCGGCGGCCGGGGAGGACGCCAGCATCGGCAGCCGGGCCAGGTCCGACTCCCGGGGCATCGCGCTCGCGGCCGGCCTGGCGTCCCTGCTCGCCTTCCTGCTGTTTGTGGCCGGCGTGTTCAACGACGGCTGGATCGACGGCTACGCGTGGCCGCAGCTGGTGACCGTGGCCGGACTGGTGCTCATCTGGCGGAACGCCTCGGCTGAGGAGCAGGCGACGCTGCGGCGGCTGGCCGAGCCGCTGGGCGTGGCGGCGACCCCTGCGGCCCGGCGCAGGTGGTCGGCGGTGCGGCTGACGCTCGCGGGCCTGCTGGTGTTCGGCGGTGCGGCCTGGCTGGCCTCCGCGCACGAGAGCCTGGCCCTGCTGCGGCCGCTGGGCGGAGTGGTGCTGGTCATCGCCGGCCTGGTGCTGCTGCTCGGCCCGTGGTGGCTGCGGATCGCCCGCGACCTGGTGCTGGAGCGCCAGGCCAGGGTGCGGGCCGAGGAACGGGCCGACATCGCGGCCCGCATCCATGATTCGGTGCTGCAGACCCTCGCGTTGATCCAGCGGCGCGCCGACGATCCGCACAAGGTCGTCCAGCTCGCCCGGATGCAGGAACGGGAGCTGCGCTCCTGGCTGTTCGAGGGCCGGGTGCCGCACGACGCCGATGGGGACCTGACGCTGGCGGCCGGCGTGCGGCAGATCCAGCAGGACGTCGAGGTCAGGTACGGGGTCGCGGTGGAGGCGGTGACCGTCGGTGACTGCGAGCTCGATGACAACACCAGCGCGCTGCTCGCTGCGGCCCGCGAGGCTGTGGTCAACGCGGCGAAGTGGTCAGGCGCCAGCGTGATCTCGCTGTTCGCCGAGGTCGAGCCCGCGGCGGTGTCGGTGGTGGTGCGGGACCGCGGCCGCGGATTCGACCCGGAGGCGGTGCCCGAGGACCGCAAGGGCCTGGCCGAGTCCGTGCGCGGCAGGATGGCCCGCCGCGGCGGCACGGCCGTCGTCACGACCGCCCCGGGCGAGGGCACCAAGATCACCCTGACCATGCCCCGGGCCGGGGCGCCGATGTCCGCGCGGGGGGGTCTTGGGGGGCCGTCCCCTCCGGCTAGGCCCCCGCGGGGGGGTCTGGGGGGGTCGTCCCCCCCGGCTAGCAGAGTGAGCCGGCCGTGAGCGTGCCCAGGGTGGTCCTGGTCGACGACCACGGGCTGTTCCGTTCCGGTGTCCGCGCCGAGCTCGGCCGCCAGGTGGAGGTGGTCGGCGAGGCCGACGACGTGCAGCCGGCCATCGAGGCGATCGCCGCGCTGGTCCCCGACGTCGTGCTCCTGGACGTGCACCTGCCCAGCGGCGGCGGCCAGGCCGTGGTGGATGCCGTCAAGGCCAGGCACCCGCAGGTGCGTTTCCTCGCGCTGTCCGCCTCGGACGCCCCCGAGGACGTGATCGCGGTGATCAGGGCAGGCGCGCGGGGCTACGTGACCAAGACGATCTCCACCGCGGAGCTGGCCGATGCGATCCGCCGGGTCGCCGCGGGCGACGCGGTGTTCAGCCACCGGCTGGCGGGCTTCGTCCTCGACGCCTTCGCCGCGGCGCCGCCCCCGGGCAGCGCCGACGTCAGGCCGTCCTTCGATCCCGAGCTTGACCAGCTCACCACCAGGGAACGCGAGGTGCTCAGGCTGATCGCGCAGGGCTACACGTACAAGGAGATCGCGCGGGAGCTGTACATCTCGACCAAGACCGTGGAAAGCCACGTGTCGTCGGTGCTGCGCAAGCTGCAGCTGTCCACCCGTCACCAGCTCACCCGGTGGGCCGCGGAACGGCGGCTGGCTTAGCGTGCCAGGAAGCACCGATCGTTCGGCATTAATGGGTTTATCCCCGGCGGCGGCCGCTCGCTGAGGTGGCTACTCGATGGCGAACGCGTCAAGTCCCTCCGGCGGCTCGGCCCGTACCGTGATCTCGCGCACCGCGGCGTGGCGCGGTCCGTGGCGTGCCCAGTCCACCATGTCCTGCACATCGGCCGGCGATCCTTCGAAGACGGCCTCCACCCTGCCGTCGGGGAGGTTGCGCACCCACCCGGTCACGCCGTGCTGCACCGCGAGCTGCCGGCAGGTGTCGCGGAAGAAAACGCCCTGGACCCGCCCGGAGACCAGGACCCGATACCGGACCACAAGCAGACGCTAGCGCGCCGACAGGCCGGACCCGTCCCTGACCCGGCGCGGTACGCCGCGGCGGTTTCCCACGGCGTTGACCCTCCCGTCACGCCAGCGTTACCGAATTTTTCTGCCGGGCGACCCATCCGGCGGGCCGTTGGCCGCGAAGCACGCACGAACGAAAGCCACGGAAGCAACGCAAGCCACGGAAGGATCGTCATGCCCAGTCACGATGCACAGCAGCCGCCGGCCGGGGCGTCGATGCTGCCCGGGCGCCTGTCCAGGCGCGGCCTGCTCCGCGGCGCCGCGGCCGCCGGAGCGGCCGGTCTCGCCGTCACCGCCATGGGGGCGACTGCGGCACCGGCCCTGGGCAGCGAGAGCCGGACCCCGGCACCGGCCGCGCGGGCCACCGCCGGACCGATCGTGGTACACGTGCGCGATGCCCGGTCCGGGGACATCGAGGTGTTCTCCGGCACCAGCCAGGTCCGGCTGCGCGACAAGGACCTGGCCGCCCGGATCAGCCGGGCGATCGGCTGAACCTGCTTTCCCAGCATCCGAGCCAGCATTCGAGCCAGCGAGGTAACAGATGTCATCGCACCGCGAGGCGCCGGAGATCTCCACCGATCCCGTCGCCGACAGCACGGACGTGTACGCCTTCGTCAGCCCGGACAAACCGGGCACCGTCACGCTGATCGCCAACTACATCCCGCTGCAGACACCCGCGGGCGGCCCGAACTTCTACGAGTTCGGCGACGACGTCCTCTACGAGATCCACATCGACAACGACGGGGACGGCCAGGCCGACATCTCCTACCAGTTCAGCTTCCGCACCGACGTGCTGGACCCCGGCACCTTCCTGTACAACACGGGGCCGATCGAGTCCCTGTCCAGCCCGAACTGGAACCGCCGCCAGTCCTATGACGTCGCCGTGGTGCAAGGCTCCTCCTCTCGCACGCTCGGCACCGGCCTTGCCTGCCCGCCGTGCAACATCGGGCCGCTGTCGACGCCGGACTACCCGGCCCTGGCCGCCGCCGCCGTGCACACGCTCAGCGGCGGCGGCACGGTGTTCGCCGGGCAGCGCGCCGAGGGTTTCTACGTCGACCTCGGCGCGATCTTCGACCTGGGCGACCTGCGGCCCTTCGAGAACCTGCACGCCCAGTACGGGCTGAACGTCTTTTCCGGCCCGGCGCCCGGCGTGAACGCGACCAACCACCTCAACGTGCACTCCATCGCGATCCAGGTGCCGGTCTCCTGGGTGACCGGCGGGCACCCGGCGATCGGGGTGTGGACCACCGCGAGCCGCCAGCGGGTCAGGATCTGGGACGCCGACAACGGCGAGAACGTGGACAGCGGGCCGTTCCGGCAGGTCTCGAGGCTGGGCAATCCGCTGGTCAACGAGGTGCTGATCCCGCTGGGCAAGAAGGACCTGTGGAACTCGCTGCCGCCCGCCGACGACAAGCTGTTCGCCGGCTACGTCACCCACCCCGGGCTGGCGGCGCTGCTGCCGAGCCTGTATCCCGGCGTCTTCCCCCACCTGGCGGCGCTTGACGCGTCCGGGAAGCCGCGCGCCGACCTGGAGGCGATCCTGCTCACCGGGATACCGGCGGGCCTGATCCCGGGATTTGAGAACTTCACCGGTCCGGTGCTCGCCGACATGCTGCGGCTGAACACCTCCATCCCGACCACGCCGGCCGCCAAGCAGAGCATCTACGGCCTGCTCGGCGGCGACCCCGCGGGTTTCCCGAACGGCCGCCGGGTAACCGACGACGTGGTCGCGATCGAACTCCGCGCGCTGGCCGGAGTCACTTACCCGCTGGTCGACAAGAGCTTCACGCCGGACGCGGCCGCGGGCAAGCTCACCGACGGGCTGACACCGGCCAGCGTCAGCTCGCCGTATCTGTCCAGCTTCCCCTACCTCGGCGTCCCCTACAGCGGCTTCTACAACCCGTCCTGACCTGTCGGAGCAGGGGATCCCGCCTGACCCGTGCGGCCTGGGCCATCAGCCACTGGGGGGGCCGCACGGGTCAGCGGCACCATGACGCGACAGCACCATGACGCGACAGCACCATGACGCGACAGCACCATGACGCGACAGCACCATGACGCGGCCGGACACGAAGCGATGGCGACCGGACAAGGGAGTGCAGCATGACTGAGCCAGCCACCGACGCTTCCGGCCCCGGCACCGTCGTCATGGAACTCGGGCCCGACGTCGGGGCGCTGGTCCTGTACACCCCGGCCGACCTGGACGGCGCGGAGATCGAGATCAGCAACGACGACCACCCCGGCGGGCAGCGCACGCACTCACGGGTCCGCCCCCGCCATCTGCCGGGCGCGACCAGCTACGCGGCGGTGTACCCCGGCCTGCCCGCGGGCCGGTACACGATCTGGCGCGACCGCGGCACCCCCGCAGCCACCGTCGCCGTGGCCGGCGGCCGGGTCACCAGCTGCCGCTGGCCGGAGTGAGCCGCGCCTGCTCCTGTCACACCGGAAGAAGCAGCACCATGATGGGCTTCGTCGTGGGCCGGGCCGTTCCCGGGGCCGGCTCGACGGTCAAGCCCAGCTTGTCCCCGGCCACGAGCCCGGACGCGAGCACCGGGGCGGTCCGGCCGGGACTGCCGGGCGGCAGCAGTCCCGCCGACACAGTCCGCCGCGTGCCGATCAGCCACAGCTGGTATACCCGGTCCGCGGCCAGCGAGGGCAGCCCCGTCGTGGTGACGATCAGCTCGCGCCTGCCCGCGGCCACCACCACCGTGGCGTGGCCCCCGGCCGTGGTCCGCGTGGCCAGGAGCCTGGCGTCCGGCGCGGCGAGGACGGCGGCAATGGCCTGGCTGGCGGCGCGGGCCTGGCTGAGCTGAGCGGAGGTGTTGGCCTGCACCGCGCCGAGGACGGCAGCGGCCGCGACGGCCGCGGCGGCGACCGCCCCGGCCAGCCACGGCATCCAGCCCCGGGCGGCCCGCGGGCGCACGTGGCGCCCGGCCTCGGGCGGGAGCTGGCGGGTACGGGCGGCGGCCGCCAGCACCCTGGCGCGCAACGCGGGGGGCGGCTCGGCGGCGGCGGCGAACGCCAGCGAGGTCGCCACCTCCCGCAGCCCGCGGACCTCAGCCGCGCATGGCCGGCAGCGGCCCAGGTGCCGGGCGAAACGGTCCCGCTCGGCGCCGTCAAGCGCGTCAAGCGCGTAGGCGCCGGTCAGGGCGTGCAGGTCGCGACGGAGCGGCGCCATCAGCTCACCCCCAGGCAGTCCCGCATGCGCATCAGCCCGTCGCGGATCCTGGCCTTGATCGCGCCCAGCGTGACGTCGAGCAGCCTCGCCACCTGGCGGTAGCTGTAGCCGCCGTAGTACGCCAGGGTGATCGACTCGCGCTGCACCTCGGTGAGCGTGTCCAGGCAGCGGCGCACCCGCTCCCTGTCCATGCTGGCCTCGACCGCGTCGGCGACCTCATCGCGAAACGAGCTGATCTCGGCGGTCTTGAGTTCACGCTCCGACGCAGCCGCCGCGGAGCGGACCCGGTCGATGGCGCGGCGGTGCGCGATGGTCAGCACCCATGTCGCCGCGCTGCCGACCGCGGGGTCGAAACGCGTGGCGGTCCGCCATACCTCAAGCAGGACCTCCTGGGTGACCTCCTCGGACTGGGACGGGTCCCGGAGGACTCTGCGGATCACGCCGTAGGCCGGGCCGGCCAGCCGGTCGTACACCTCCTCGAAAGCGCCCTGGTCGCCGCGTGCCGCGCGGAGGAGCAGGTCATCCAGGTCCCGTCGTTCCGCCCTGTCCGCGGGTGCGGCCGTGAACCGGGACGCATCGGGGTCGTGAGGCCTCATGCGGTGCCTTCGGTGCCGGAATCCGGCCGGATGGGTGCAGGCATGGCCGAATTGTAGGCTTGCCGCCGCAACAGACCCGGCCCGCCGCGCGGCCGCTGAGTGCCCGCCGGAGCGCGCGCGTCACGGGCGAGGGATTCCGGGCCTGATCTCGGCGCCTGGGACGGTCACCCAGACCTGTGCGGTCAGTTCGGCGGGTGCGAAGCGGGTCGTCCCGGGCCCGTGTGCGTGCAGTGCGGCCCGGGACGGCGCCGCGACGACCATCATCACGAAGGCGGCCGTGATCAGCAGCAGCCCGGCTGCCCCTGTGAGCCAGGTCGCCCTGGCGCGCTCCCCGCTGACGATGGCGCTCATTTCGGTTCCCCGTTTCCCTGACTGGTGCTGTCCCCGGTACCTGTACGGTAGGGATCGGGCGGCAAAAAATACGACGGTGCGGCCCCCCTGATGTCATCGGGGGTTGTCCCCCTGCCGGGCGGAGGCGAGCGGGTTTCCTACGCGGGCCGTGCGGCCTTACCAGGCGAGAGTGATGTCCTCGGCGACCGACAGTAACCTGCGGTGGCGGGGGGGTGGACCGGGGCTGCGGGACGCGGGGACGAGCCGGACCAGGTGCTGCTCATCGGCAAGGCCGCGCAGCCTGGCGGTGAACGCGTGAACCGCGACATCGCGTCCTCCGGCGACCGACTTATCCGCCTGGTCGAGCACCTGGCGCAGCACGACGACGTCGCCGCCGCGGCTCTGGTCGGCCACCCGGGCGGCGACGTTGACGGTCCGCCCGAAGTAGTCCAGGCGGCCGTTCGCGGTCAGCGCGATCGCCGGGCCATGGTGAACGCCGACTTTGAGCACCAGCGGCGGGTCGATGCCCTGCTCCCGGCACCAGGCCGTGACCTTGCCTTGCAGGCCGATGGCGGTGCCCAGCGCGTCATCGAGCCGGTGGAAGGCGCACATCACCCCGTCGCCCAGAGTCTTGACGATCGTGCCGCCGCCGCGGCTGACGGCCTGCCTGATGAAATCGAAGTGCCGGTTGACACGGCTGTAGGCGGGTGCGTCGCCCAGCCCTTCATACAGCCGCGTCGAGCCCTTGAGGTCGCTGAACAGGAACGCGATGTGGCTGACCGCGAGCTGCTGGCCCGGCGCCAGCACCTCTGAGCTGAACAGGTCACGGAACTCCTGCAAGGTCGTGACCTGCGCGGCGGTGGTGGCCTCGGCGGTCCAAGCCAGATCCTCGATGGCGGCCAGGATCGGGCCGCCTGTCTGGTTGCGGAGCGCCAGGCGGGAGCCGTCGGGCACGGCGAGGCGGTCCCCGCGTGCCAGGCTGTGCGGGCCCACCCACCGGCCGGCCGAGTAGGTGATCGTGATGTCACGCGCCCGGACGTCGGCCGGTGCGGGCTCAAGCAGCAGGCGGTGGCGTGCCCGGACGGTGCGCAGCTGCACCGGTCCGGCGAGGTCCAGGTCGATCCGGCGGTCTTCGTGCGGCCACAAGTACTGCTGGGCCACGATGTGCGGCATGCGCAGCGGCCCGCCGATGCAGTACACGTCGGCGGCCGTCTTACGGATCGCCGGATGGACGGAGAACCTCAGCTCGACGCGCTGATCGAAGTCGGCCTCGTAGCTGATGCCGCAGGTGTCGCAGTGGAACTGGACCGGCAGCCGGGCCAAGGTGCCGGCCTCCCCCTTGGGTACCCGGCAGTCCGGGCACATCAGCTCCCACTGCAGCTCGGACAACCCAGCCCGCGTGGCATAGAGGAAAACCCTGAGCACCTCGAGACGGTCGGCGCCCCAGCGGTCGGCCAGCGCGAACGGGCGGATGCCGGTCAGCTGGTCGTCGCTGCCCCCCAGGATCCGCTCCCGCAGCAACGAGACCAGCTCGGCCCGGACGGGACAAGCCGCAAGCTGGCCGAGGCGCCGGTCGAGTTCGCCTCGGTCCACCGCGGGCCGGCCCCTGGGCACCGGTGCCGGATCGGGCTGCCCTGCCTGCTTGC
>JAFAPY010000251.1 GCA_019246795.1 Streptosporangiaceae bacterium
CCGCCGGACAGCAGGTGCAGGCTTGCCGCCTCGTGCGCCACGAGAGCCGGATGCCGGAAGTCGTTCGACAGCACCATGGTGCCCAGCCGCAGCCGGCTGGTCGCCGCGGCCGCAGCGGCCAGGCCGCTGAACGGCGCCAGCTGCTGCCCGAACGCGCTCGCCGAGAAATGGTCCCTCAGCAGCAGCACGTCGACCCCGCTGTCCTCGACCTGCCGCGCGAAATCGAGCCACCCCCGGCCATCCCGCACCGATTCGCTCACGACCCCAAAACGCAACCTCGCCACGCTCAGGCACGCTATCGCACCAAGTCGCCCGATAGGCACAGCGCCGAACGTCAGGTCCGCAAACCGCGATAAACGACTGTCAGAGGCGGTGAGGCCTACCCGCGCACGTGCGACAGAATGGGCCGACAACGGTACGACCTTCTGCATCGGCTGGTCCGCTGCCCATATCCGGACCGGAATCTTGCGTGCGGTCCCGGCGTCGCGGATGGACCCCCACAGGGGAAGGTCACCACGCCCCTGGCGGCGCAGACCGCAGCGCCGGTGGCGCGACTTGCTGAGTTGACGGCGGCGGAACGGCAGATCGACCCGATCTGCGCGCCTCATCCGAGGAGCGCCGCAGGCCCCGTTGCCACCCAATTGGGCGGATCTCGCGCGACCACCGCCACCAGCGATCGTCACGGGGCGCGACTGGCGTTCCAGAGCGTGAGCGAGCCTCCCTGCCGAATATTCGCGGCCGTTCGGTGGGTGAATGTGCGTGCCAGATGAGCGCGATATCGACCGTTCAAGCGAAGCAAGCAAGCCTGTCCACAAGCTGTGGTGGCTCAAATTGCGCCGCATCCGGAGGTTCGGCGGCGATGAGTTCCGTCTGGTGACGCGGTCAAAGCAGCATCAGCCGGAGTGCGCGGATTGGGTACTCGAACTCGCCGGTGTTGCGAGCATCCGCTGCACATCAACGAAGGAGCGTCTGACATGCGAAGCGTGGTTCTGATGATGAGTGTCTCAGTTGACGGGTACGTCGCAGGACCCCGCGAGCACGCCGGCGCGCTCCCCGAGCCTGACGAGCTGAAGCATTGGAAGCTCGATCGGATCCGTCGGGCCGGGACGCACATCATGGGCCGGGTGACCTACGAGGAGATGGCGGGATACTGGCCAACCTCCACCGATGAATACGCCGCCCCGATGAACGAGATCCCCAAGGTCGTGTTCTCGAAGACGCTCGACGAGGCGACATGGGCGGGATCTTCGATCGCACGCGGCGATCTCGCGGACGAGATCGCGACGCTCCGGCGCCAGCCCGGCGGCGAGATCATCGCCTGGGGCGGCGCGAGCTTCGCTCAGTCGCTTTCGCGGGCCGGGCTCGTCGATGACTACGTCCTGGTGATTCAACCCGTCGCGTTCGGGAGTGGCCTGCCCCTGTTCGCCGGCCTGCCCGACGCGCTACGGCTTGAACTCATCGAGGCAAAGACATTCGACAGCACGGTGCTCCACATCTACCAGCCGACTGATCGGGCCTCCCGGCCCCGCGCGTGAGCGCCGACCGCGGCCCCGGCCGCTCACAGCGGCCGTTGCGGCGGCAGGCATGCAGCCGAACGTATCCTCCAGCGCATCATGGGAGCCGGTGTCTGGCGTAGTCCCCAGCTTGGAAGGCTGTCACTGTGCCCCGCCGGACCAGCGGTTATGCGGGGCATCGTTTTTGCGCTGGCCTCCTGAGCGACCATGAATGCCGGCTGTCTTGCCAGCCGATCGGGCACACCACGGGCACAGCCGGACCCGCGGATCAAAAACGGGTTCGGGGGGATCGAGCGGGTCCGGATCTGTCCGAGTTTCCGGCTTAGCTGCGATGGCAGGTCCGGCCCGGTAGGCAATTGCCTGAGACGGTACGGCGAGGTTGACTGCTTGTGGTGCTGCCCGGCGCAGCTCGCCGACCCGGGGTCTGCGGGCAGGCGCAGCGCGATCGACGCTTCGCGGCGAGCGGGCAACTGATCAGTAGCGCACCGGGTGGAGCAGGAAGCGGCGCTGGCCGATGAGTTCGCAGTGTCGGGCTGGTCATACGTAGTAAATGCAGCCAGCCTTGGCGGCCCTGGAAGCCGCGCTGGCGCACCGTCTGCCTGACCGGTCCCGTGGAGGAGTTCAGCACGATGCCCACTGCCGAGTTGCCTGGGATTTCAATGTGGTATGACGAGCGCGGCCAAGGTGATCCGTGCGTGCTGCTCCACCCGGGTGGCGCCGGAGTTGACTCCTGTGCCCTGGCTCTCACCGTGGATGCACTGTCACGAGTCTTCCACGCCTACACGCCAGAGCAGCGGGCGCATGGCCGCACACCTGACGTGGATGGGCCAGTCAGCTACGAACTGATGGCACAGGACACGATCATGTTCATCGAAGGCGTCATCGGCCAGTCGGCGTACTGGCTGGGCATCATCGACGGCGCCGTGGTGGCGGCGATGGTCGCGCGGCGCCGACCCGACCTGGTGCGGCGGCTGGTCCTCGTCGCGGGGGTCTTCCATCACGACGGGTGGGAAGAGGGGGTTCTGGACGGCGAACCGCCAGAGTTCCCCAAGCAGAGCTATGGCGAGATCTCGCCCGATGGGATCGGCCTCTATGACGTGGTCGTCGCCAAGCTGGCGGCGATGCACGGTCGCGAACCCGGGCTGACCCGGACCGACCTGCACCAGATCACGCCGCGCACGCTGGTCATGGTCGGCGAAGATGACCAGGTCCGCTTGGAGCAGGCGATCGAGATGTACCGGCACCTGCCTGACGCCGAACTCGCCGTCGTCCCCGGTACCTCACACGGCTTGCTGGTGGAAAAGCCCGGCCTGTGCCATCTGATCATCGCCGAGTTCATGACCAAGGATCCGGTGCAAACGTTCACGCCGATCCGCCGGACCGCAAGCCCGGCCTCGTGATCGTCGCCTGCCGGCTGAGATCGGAAACGCCGACTTGGCATAAACCGAGCACAAAGCTATGCCTGGCCTAACGTAGGGCCGCACGCGAGCTCCCAGGGAGAAACCATGGCCATCGCATTTCCCGGCGAGTCCGCCGAGTACCGGGCCGCCCGGAACCGGCTGCTGGAGCAAGAGATCGAACTGCGCCGGGCCGTGGAGGCGGTGGCCGCCGCGAGACGGGGGCTACCGCCCGGCGGCATCGTGCCGCAGGACTATATCTTTCAGGCCGAAGGCCCGGGCGGCAGCCTGGCCGAGGTGCGGCTGTCGGAGCTATTCGCCCCGGGCAAGGACTCACTGGTGATCTACAGCATGATGTTCCCCCGCGCCTCCGACGACGACAGCCCGGCCCCGGCAACCGGGCAGACCGCGCTGCTGCCGCTGGCGGAGGGCCCGTGCCCGTCGTGTACCGCGCTGCTCGACCAACTGGACGGCGCGGCCGAGCATGCCTCCCAGCGGGTCAATCTCGCGGTCGCGGCCAAGTCGCCGATGGAGCGCCTGCTCACCTTCGCCGCCGAACGCGGCTGGCGGCGGCTGCGCCTGTTGTCCTCGGCCGGGACCACCTATAACCGCGACTACCTGGCCGAGACCGCGGCCGGCGAGCAACAGCCGATGCTGAACGTGTTTCACCGCGACCGGAACACGATCCGCCACTTCTGGGGTTCGGAACTGTTCTACGCACCCACCGACCCCGGGCAGGAACCCCGTCACGTCGGCACCCTCGAACCGCTGTGGAACCTGTTCGACCTCACTGCCGAGGGACGGCCGGCCGATTGGCATGAGCAGCTGAGCTACGGACCACGCCAGCCCGGATGACCTGACTGATCATCGGCCCGAGGGACGTCAGGGCCGGCGCGCGCTGGCCCGGGCTCCCAAGCCGGAGGCCGAGCGCAGGCGTCGACCCGCGGCGCGCAGCGCGTCGCCTTGATCATCGATAGAGGCGGAACCGGCAACGCAAACCGTAGACTGCCGTAACTGCCGCGGCGACTCCCATCAGTTTCATGGCTGCCGCACGCCCAAAGAACAACTGTTCTTGCGTGGCCCTGCCCACCATCTCAGCCTGCCGATACCGGCGCCATATCGGCGGCTATTTTGCTAGTGCTGGTAACAGTGGGTGAGGAACCTCCGGATCCGCGATGACCGGTGGCATGGTGGTCGTTGACGGCGCCGGTCACTTCGGCGGGAACATGGGCGGGCAGTTCACCGCCGCCATCGGCGCCAGGGCACAGTCGATGGAACCTCTCAATTCATCCGACCGACAGCCAGAATGACTTACAGGGTATTGCGGCGCAACCGGCTTGAATTCCAAGAGCCACGCGGACTGAGGAACCTCGCGAAATACTTGAACACTCGAACCCGGTCCGGTATTCTGAATACGTGAAATTTTCCCGATTCGGGGAAATTTCTTTTCACTGCGTGTTCAAGTCCCCCTCGGACACTGCATTCCGGCAGGGTGAGGGCGTTGTAATTCCCGCTATGACACGCCGCTGATGCCAATCTGATGCTTGCGGCCCCGGGTCATGCTCTGCTCCCCTCTACCAGGGCCGCAAAGCGGTCGGCGGCCTCGCGCTGGCTGCTTGTTCTCTGCCGGTGTCCGGCGTGCCGTGATGCTGGTGATCCCTCGGTGTGGATGGGTTTGAGGTGATTCGCCTTACCCATTGGTGTCCGGAGGGACCTGTGACCAGGTCTGGCAGGGAATCATGGAGTTTCGAGGCGTTTGACCTGACGGGGACGGCCTGGCCGACGGCGCAGCTGGCCGGGTGCGATGCGAAGACGGTCGCCCGGTATGTGGCGGCGGTCGACCGGCGGGCGGCCGCGGAGGTGAAGCAGGCCTGGCGCGCGGAGCGGCGCCGACGGTACCGGCCGTGGGTCCCGGAGCCGGGGATGTCGGGGCTTCAGGGTCCGGTATCAGGGCCGGCGCGGCGTTACGGCAGCCACCTGCCCATTGGTGGTGTATGATGTGGTGTATGAAGCGGACCAACATTTACCTGGCCGAAGGCCAGGCTGCCGCGCTGGACCGGGCCGCGCAGGCGGCGGGGGTCTCCCGGGCTGAGCTGATCCGCGAGCTGATCGACCGGGCGATCGGCGGGCATCCCGGCGCGGACCTCGCCGCGGACCTCGCCGCCATCGATGGTTCCTTCGGGATCCTGGCCGGCGAGGACGCGTTCACCCGGGGGCGGGACGAGCGCATGGATTACCTGGACCGGCTGGCCGGCGCGTGATCCTAGTCGACAGCGACGTGCTGATCGAGCACCTGCGCGGCAGCACCGCCGCGCGGGACTGGCTGGTGCAGGCCCGGCAGTCTTCCGGGCCGCTGGCCATCAGCGTCGTGAGCCTGACCGAGATCGCCGGGGGGATGCGCTCGCCGGAGCGCCGCGAGGTCATGCGCCTGCTCGGCAGCATGCAGCGGTTCGACGTCAGCGAGCAGGTGGCCTGGCGGGCCGCGACGCTCATGCGCGAGTACCGCCGGTCCCATACCGGGATCGGCCTGGGCGACTACCTGATCGCCGCGACCGCGCTCACCGAGGGACTGGAGCTCGCCACCCTGAATATCCGGCACTACCCCATGTTTCCCGTCCTTGCCCGGCCCTTCCCGGCCTGAAAGACGGTCAGCCCGCCCGGTCACCCCCTGCATCCGAGGACCAGCTCACCCGTGATCGCGGGCATGTGCGTGCCCGGTGACTCGCTCCTCGGACACGGACGATCGTGATGACCAGCGCTTAGACCTTCAGGGGATATCAGCTGTTGGTGAAACCGCAGATCACAGGCATAGAGGTTCAAGTCGGTTTGGAGTCCGTGCGCCAGCGCAGGCGCTTAGGCAGGCGCGTCTCGTCGCCGAATTCGAGGAGGGGTTCCGCGCCTGCCGGTACAGCGTCATGAGAACGCGAGAACCTCATCGAGGACCTGGAGGAAGAGGTCGGCGTGTTGGTGCTGGAATACTAGGGGTGGCCGGATCTTGAGCACGTTTCCGGCCGGGCCGGTTGTGCTGA
>JAFAPY010000245.1 GCA_019246795.1 Streptosporangiaceae bacterium
CGCCACGGCAAGCTCGGCGTCCGGGCCGCTGACGGCGGCGCCGGCCCGGGCGCCTTGCGCCCAGCTGGCCAGCGTGTCAATGGCCAACAGCGGAACGCGCATCACCACGAAATCGGCGCGGAATCCCTGCTTGCTGTCGGTGCCCGGCCTCCCGGACGCCTGGCGTAGCCCCGCTTCGAGCGTCACGTCATACCGCTTGGGCTGATGGCCCCGGACGCTGGCCGGACTACACAACCGTCGTTGCCGCGCACTCGCACTTGGAGTCCTCCCGGCCGCCGGCGATGCCTTCTCTCACCTCGGCTGGCGCCTCCAGATCCCCTATCATCTCCTCGCCTGAGCCCTCAGGTTTCGGGAGCTCGGACTGCCCGCGCTCGTCAGTCATCGGTCCCTCACCTCCCACGTCCGCCGGTTCTGCCGAGCCGACGTTATCGGGCAATTGCATCGCACGCACCGGGCGCCCTCCCCTAACTTTGCCGCGCCTTCCCAGTCCGACTGCGGGGCACGTATCGATCGACGAGAGGCACAAGCTCACCAAATCTTAGGAGAGGAAGGCGCCAAAGTTGGGCTAGGGGGCCTGGTACGCCGGATATCCGCCCCGGCCTACAGTCGGACCTGGCGTGGAGCGACATGCGCTGCGGATACAGCAGTCAGCCATGGCCACACCACGGACAATAGCCACGAGGCGAGCTGACATACGGAACTGACACTGTAAGGCACGATCCCTATCTAAGGAGGCGTCATGTCAAATCCTGGGAATGACCGGGACGCCAAGCCAGCGGCCAAGCTACCCGATGAAGAAGACGTCGAAGATCTCGAGGCGCCGGCCAGCGCGCAGGAGGACGTAGTCGGCGGAATCCCATGCAGGGTGACGTGCGGACCGCGGGGGGCGTTCGGAAGTTGTGACGGCGACAGCGAACCAGGCGGCTTCTGCCTCGGCACTGCAGAGTGACGCCGCTTTCCCGGCAGACCCGCTCGAACAGCACCTTCACCCGCTGCGGCGCATATGCCGCCCGCTGAACTGCTTGCCGGTGAATGTCCGTGAGGATCTCCTCCGGCACCCGAACCGGCGCAGCCGCCGCGAACGCCTCACACACCGGCCGCTATCGCAGCAACGCCCTGCGTATGTAGCCACTAGAGGCGAATATAGCCACGAGGCGAACTTACCTATGTGAAGGCATGATCGATATCCAAGAAGGCGTCATGTCAAGTCCTGAGAATGAGCGAGACCCAAAGCCAGCGGCCAAGCTATCCGAGGAAGAGGATCTCGAAGATCTCGAGGCACCCGCCCAGGCACAGGAAGACGTGGTCGGCGGCATGCACTGCGGTTCGCCGTCGTGTGTGACGCACTTGACAAGGCCGTTATAGGAATGGGTATATCTCGCGCCTGGAGTTGCGCGTCACCAAGATGACGACGCCGGTGTCCTTGCCGATGAGGATGCCGCGGATGGGAGTGAGCCTGCCGGGGCGGTCCGGCGAGGCCTTGGTGTGCATGGCGGCGGCGTGGTAGTTAAGTCTGACGTGACCTCGGCGACGGCCGCATTCTCTCCATCGCCTCTTCAATTTGCGGCACTACCTTTTACGGCTAGCGGAAATGCATGCGCCTGACGATCGATTCGGTTCCAGACTCCACGAATGACCGGCGATGGCCGGTGAACTGGGCGGCTTCTTGCCGACTGAGCGCGTTCGTCCGCCTTACTGTTCGCCGTCTCTTACGGCTCGGGCTCGAACGCGGGCATTGCCGAGCGCTGCGGGTCGCGCAGGTCTGCCGCGATCATGGCGAGCCCGAGATGGCCCTTGTACAGGCTGTGCGGGGAGCTGGTGTCCGATGCCAGCTGTCCGTCGAGGGCCGCCGCGTTCGCTAGCCTCGCCGCGCGCAGCAGCCACGCCGGCTCCGCGGTGCGCCGGTAGAGGCTGAGCAGCGCGTAGACGGCACCGGCTGCGCCGCAGCACAGGCTGGTCGGCGACGTGAGCTTGGAGTCCCAGGTGCTCCAGGCCGCCAGCTCGGCAAGCTCAAGGAACGCCTGGTCCTCGTACACGGCGCTTGCCAGCGTCCACAGGAACACGTGGCCCGCATGACCATGGCACCAGCCCGGCCAGTAGTAGGCGTCATCCCCACGGGCGCCCGTCCTCGTCGTCCAGCGGGCTCCGCGCCGCCACGGCTCGGCCGCGGCGGCAAGGCGGTCGAGGATCCGGCGCAAGGGGTCGGGCGGCGCGAGCCGGCGTGTGCGCGACCACAGGAGCGTGGCGTAGGCGATTCCCGCCCAGCCGTGGGCGATCCCGAGATAGCCGAGCTCATTGGTCTCCAGCCCGGCCCAGATTTGCGCGCAGAGCGCGTCGCCGTGCCCGCGGAGCCGGTGCGTTGCGGGCCATTCGCGCGCGGCGTGATCGTGCAGCAGTGCGCACGCGAGCAGCACCGAGCTCCGGCCCAGCGTCAGGTCGAGGTTCGCGCACGGCGCGTCGACACGGGCGAGGAAGGCGTCGATCGCCTGCTGCTGGGCGCCCGCATCGCCGCAGGCTCGGGCGATGAAGGCCTGCACGAGATCCAGGCCGCTTGCCGTGTGATATGGGGACACCGCACCGATTGTCTTGGAAGCAAGCAGATCGTCGTCGTAGAAAGCGCCCGGTAGCCGACTTTGGCGGTCGGCCAAGTCAAGCCAGGCCCGGGCAGCTGTCAGCGCCGCGGCGTCGTCGCCGAGCCGGGCCAAGCGGCACAGAGCAAGCGCGACGCCCGCGGCGCCGTAGTTGATTGAGCAGGTCGGCGGGTCCGGCAGACCCTCGCGGACGAGCGCGCCGCCTATCCGTGTGGCCTCGCGGAAGGCCTCCAGCAGACCGGCCAGCGGTGGCTCGACAAGCCGCGGGCGCACCGATCGCGCGCGGTGGTCGCGTGCCTCCTCCGCCAGCATCGCGACCTCGCCGGCGAACTCCCGCACCGAGCCGAACCGCTCGGCCGGGTCCTTGCTCAGCCCGCGGGCCAGCAGACGCTCCAGTGCGGGCCAGAACTCGGTGCCCCGCTCGGTGAATGCCAGCGGCCGGGCCGTCAGGATCTGCTCCGCCACGGTCGGCCGCGTGCCCGCGAACTCGGCGTAGAGCCGGCCGGTCACCATCAGGTACAGCAGCGCGGCGAGGGAGTACTGCTCCGCGGCGGGGGTGACCGCGAAGTACGCGCCGCTGCGCCACGCAGCCGCCTGTTCGGGCGAGCTCAGCGTCCCGAGGTCAGAACCCGGCGGCACCGGACCTCCGCGCCATGCACCCCGGGTGAAGTCGAGTACCTGGACCGAGCCGCTCCCGCCGATCAGCACGTGCCGTGGGTGCACCTGGCCGTGCACGGCCCCGCGCTCGTGGACATCCGCGTAGGCGGACAGGATGGCAGCGCACAAGCCGGACAGCGCCCGGCGCGATGCCGGGCCGGCGCGCAGCTCGGCTCCGACCATGCGTGCGTCAACGCCGGGCGCCCAGGTCGTTGCAAGGTACTGGCGACCATGCGCCTGTCCGCGCGCGACGACGGACGGCGTCCGGCACCCCGCGAGCCGGGTCAGCAGGGCGGCCTCATGCTCCAAGCGATGCCAGCCAGGCGCCCGCGCCACCTTGAGCACGACCACCTCGCCGTCGCCTCGCCGTGCCTGGTACACCTGCGAGCTGTTCCCGTCGTGCACGTGAGCGCGGATCTCCAACCCGTCAACCAGGGCCCCCCTGGCCAGCGATCCTGCGGCTACCGGTCCGGCGGTCATGCTTCCACCTGGACCATGTTCAGGTGGAAGTACAGCCCCTCGCGAGCCATCAGCTCCTCATGGCTGCCCCACTCGACCAGCTGGCCGTGGTCGAGCACGCCGATGACGTCGGCATCACGCACCGTGCTCAGCCGGTGCGCGACGATCACGGTGGTCCTGTCGGTCATCACGAGGTCAAGGTTCTCCTTGACCGTCCGCTCCGACTCGGTGTCCAGGGCGCTGGTCGCCTCGTCGAACAGCAGCACCGGCGGCTCATGGTACAGCGCCCGGGCGATCGCCACGCGTTGCGCCTGGCCGCCGGACAGCCGCAGCCCGCTGTCGCCGACCTTGGTGGAGTAGCCGAGCGGCAGGTTCTGGATGAACTCGGCCGCATCGGCGACCTCCGCGGCACGGCAGATCCTGCCCCAGTCCGGCCAGGTCTCCCCGAGGGCGATGTTGTACGCGATCGTGTCATCGAACAGGTAAGGCTCCTGCAGGACGTACCCGATCCGCCGGCGCAGCTCGCTCCAGCGCAGCTCGCGCAGGTCCACGCCGTCGTAGAGGATGCGGCCTGACGTCGGCATGATCAGTCCGGCGAGGCAGCGCAGCAGCGACGACTTGCCGGAGCCTGACCGGCCGACCAAGCCCAGCGACATTCCCGGCTCCAGCTCGAAGCTGACGCCGTCGAGCACCGGCCGGTTGGGCGCGTCGCCATAGGACAGCCTGACGCGCTCGAGGGCGATCCGCCCTCCCAGCGACTTGACGGGCAGGCGCCTGGCGGAGTCTGCCTGCTCGGGATCCTGCTCCAGGACGTCTTGCAGCCGCCGCAGCAGCACCGTACCGATCTGCATCTGGTCCCAGGTGTTTAGCAGGACGAAGATCGGCCCATTGGCCAGTAGCACGAGGGAGTTGACCGCGACGACCTGGCCCACGCTCAACGTCCCGGTGATGGCGAGCAGCGCCGCGATCCATAGGAACACGACGAAGATCACGAAGCCGGTGAGCTGCACCGCCGCGGTGTAGGACATGAGCACGAAGTCGCTGTGGAAGACCTTGTCGGCCAGGCGCGTGAATTCTTCCAGGATGCGGCGCCGCATGCCGGGCTCAGCCCCGGCGGTCTTGACTGCCTCGATGCCCTTGATGGCGTCGATCTGCTTGGAGGCGTGCCGCCCGTAGGCCTCCTCCAGGCTGTCGAAGGTGGGCTTGAGCCGGTTGGCGGACATCCGCATCAGCGCCGCGTACGCCGGCGCCGTCCCGAGGAAGGTCAGCCCGATCACCCACGAGTACCGGAACATGATCACCAGCGTGACCAGCAGCTGGACAGCACCTGCCAGCGCGCCGGGGACATTCTGGACGAGAAGCTCACGCAGCTGGCGCAGCCCATTGAGCCGCCGCTCGATATCCCCCGTGCGCCGTGACCCGAAGTACGCCAGCGGCAGCCCCAGCAGCCGACCGGTGACGAAATCCAGCGACGCGCTGTCGAGGTCGACGGACGCGCGCGCGAGCACGCGCCGCTGCACCAGCGAAGCGGCCAGCGATAGCACCAGGAAGCCGAACATAATCCCGGCCAGCTCGTTCACCCGCCCGGCGCCCTGGTGGGTTTGGATGGCGTCGATGACGTCCTTGCTCAGGATCGGAGGGATCATCGCGGCCCCGGCCGCGACGAGCGCCATCGAGATCGCGATCGCGATTCTCTTGCGCTGTGGCGCCAGGAACGGCAGCAGCCATGCGACCTGGAGCTTCTCCCGCGGCGCGTCGGCGAGCCGGGGCGTGGGCCGGGCCGTGGCCACGTATCCCGACCACTTTTCCTCCACCTCCGCCATCTGGATCGTCCGCAGTCCTCGCCCCGGGTCGGCGACCCGTATCTGGTCGCGCTCCACTCGGTAGAGCACGACCCAGTGGTTGCCTTCCCAGTGGATGATCGCCGGGAGCGGCAGAGTCGCCAGGCGGCTTACCGACGATTTCAGCGCCTTGACGTCAAGGCCGACCTTCTCGCCGCCGCGCTGAATGCCCCGCAGCGTCGTTCCCTGCTCGCTCGTCCCGACCGCGCTGCGGATGAACGTCATCGAGACGCGGTGCCCGAAAGCCCGGCAGACCATGGCGACACTCGCCGCCCCGCAGTCAGCCTCGTCGATCTGGCGGATCCAGGGAAACCGCCGCGGCGGCGTCCAGGGCCGGGCTTCTACTGGCTCATCGGCCAGCTGCACGCCCCTGGTCAGCTCGCGCTCGCGGATCTCCCGGTCGCCGGGCGCGGCGGCCGGGGCGGCACCGGCGGCCTCGGCCTCGCCCTCGGCCCCGGACAGGTCGACCGGCGGCCGCGCCGCGTGGGCGTACATGGCCAGTCTCTCGTCCATCCGGGCGTGGAACTGCGGATTCTCGCGCAGGCCGTCGAGGGTCTCCTCGGGGAACTCCAGCAGGGTTACGTCGGTGGTAGCTTCAACGCTCGCCGTCCGCCCGCTTCCGGTGAGCAGGGCCACCTCCCCGAAGATGTCACCCGTCCGCAGGTAGCGCAGGTCGCGCCGGGCAGGCTCAGACGCGAACACCGTCAGCCGTCCTGCCTCGACGACCCACCAGTTGCACGCGGGGTCGCCTTCGGCGATGTACTGCTGGCCGGCGGACAGCTGCACTTCCCGTGCCCTTTCCAGCAGCCCGCCCACCGCGTCGGACTCCAGCGTGGCGAATGCGGGGTGCTGGCGCAGGAAGCCTTGCAGGCGCCGCGCGCGCCCCTGCTGCGCGAACACCTCCCCGAGCTGCGGGTGCAGGCGCACCAGCGAGATGAACACGGAACGATCGAGCCGGGCCGCGGTGACCGGGCATGACGCCCGCACCGACGCGGTACGTGGCAAGCCTTCCAGGAGCGCCCGTTCCCCGAAGCTCTCGCCAGCGCGCAAGACACTGAGCGTTGTCTCCTTGCCGTCCGATCCGGTCGTGACGGCCCGAGCCAGCCCGTCGGTCAGGACGTAGAAGGCATCGGCCGGCTCGCCCTCGATCACTAGGTACTCGCCGAATCCATATGAACGCAGCTCGAAGCTGCCGGTCACGAGCTCACGCAGCGGGTCGGTGAGCAGGTGCATGATGGGCAGCTCGCGCACCAGCCCGAGCCGGTCCGGATGGGACTGTTCAATGACGGTCATGCCACTTCACCTTGCCCGCTCTTCGCTTACGCAGGTATTCTTCGGCGAGCTGTGCGCGCGCCTTTGCCGCGATGGAGGGATCGCCCGCATCGGGAGGCTGACGGGATCGTACGAGCCACACCTGATGCGCGTCCTGCTCGACGGCCGGGCCGATGACCGCGCCTGCAACGGCGCCGCCCAGCCATCCCTGAATGGCGGCCGGCGCGTCTTGCAGGTAAATGCGCAGCTGCTCGGCTGGCACGCCGGAGACCTCGGTGATCAGCCCGGGTGAGGTTCCTTCGCGCAACAGCGCCGCTATCTCGGCCGCTGCGCCGGCCGTCGTGCAGGTGAAGCCGGTGAGTTCAAAGCGCAGCCAGTCGAGGGCGTGGCGCTGCAGCACCTTCGCGATCGCCCTGGCGGAGCACACATCTGCGATGCGCGCGTCGTATGCGGCGCTTGCCGCCAGCACGAGCTCGGCGCGTGCCCGGCGGTCACGGTCGGTGTCTGCGGTGGCGTCGAACACGATGAGCTTCCGCTCGCGGTCGAGGAGCTGCTCCAGTGCGGCGGGCTTGACCTCCCGGGGTGGCAGGTCCTCCAGGCAGACGATCCGGTCGGCCAGCCACTCGGCGCAGTCGAGCAGGGCACCGGTGTAGACCGCCTCGGCGGGAAGCGCGGCGAGGGCGCTGTGACGGTCAGCGACGCGGGTTCCGCCGCCGTGCTTGCGGGCCAGCTTGCGCTCGATCGCTCCAGTCAGCTCCTTCAGCGTCAGTTCGCGCTGGAGCAGCCAGGCCGTGAACTCGTCGGCACTGAGCAGCCGCCGGGCATAACGAAAGTCCCGCAGCGCCACCTGGACCGGCTCGCGGGGCGGTGTCCGATCCTCCAGGCAGGCCAGGCCGCGGACCAAGTTCGCCTCCAGCGTGCACCAGCGTCCCGACAGCGCGCCCGCGGTGACCAGGTCGCGCCCGGTCCAGTCTCGCCCTCCGACCGTGACGATCGTCGCGTCGAGCAGCAGGCGGACGCGCTGGGTTGCGTCGGCGTGGGCGCTGCCGGGCACGGCGCCGCTCACGATGCCGACCCTCGCTCCCGGCCCAGGTGCCCCCTGCTGATGTCGCCGG
>JAFAPY010000269.1 GCA_019246795.1 Streptosporangiaceae bacterium
TGCATCAGCGGGTAATCCTCGCCGGACACGGCCTGCAGCAGCATGTAGCCCACTCCGGGATAGTTGAACACGTACTCGACCAGGATCGCGCCGCTGACCACGAAGCCCAGCGACATCGCGAAGCCGACCAGGTTCGGCAGGATGGCGTTGCGCGCCGCATAGGTGAGCATGATGCGCCAGGCCGGCAGTCCCTTGGCCCGTGCCATCCGCACGTAATCCTCGGCGAGCGTGGTGATCATGGTGTTCCGCATGGTCAGGATCCAGGTGCCGATCGTGGTGATCAGCAGGGCCATCGCGGGCAGAAAGGCGTGGTTGACCACGTCCTGGGCGAAGGTGAGGTTGAAGCCGGGGGTGTCCGTGGTGACGTAGTAGCCGCCCTGGCTGGGGAACCAGTGCAAGGTGAGGCCGAAGACCAGCACCAGGACCATCGCCACCCAGAAGTACGGGATCGCGGAGGTGATCACGAACACCGGCGGCACGACGCTGTCCATCTTCCCGCCCCGGCGCCAGGCCGAGACTATGCCCAGCCCGGTGCCGAGGACGAAGGCCAGGACCGTGGCGATGCCGACCAGGCCGAGCGTCCACCAGATCGCGCTGCCGATGACCGACGCCACAGACGCCGGGTATTCGGACAGCGAGGTGCCGAAGTTGCCGGTCACCATCTGGTGCAGGTAGTTGACGTACTGCGCGGCCAGGCCCTCGTGGGTGTTGACTCCGAAGAGCGTCTCCAGGGCGGTTAGCGACTTCGGGTTGAGGCCCTGGTCGTGGAACTTCGACATCATGGCCAGCGCCGGGTTGCCCGGCATCAGCCGCGGCAGCAGGAAGTTCAGCGTGAGCGCCACCCACAGCGTGAGCACGAAGAAGCCGAGGCGGCGCAGCGCGTATCTCACGTCGGCGCCTCACTTCGGTGCCAGGTGCAGCAGCACCTGCTCGTTGTCCGGGTAGGAGAACGCGGACGGCTGGGCGTACGGGTTGGCAGAGGTGGGCCAGCCGGTGAACGAGCCGGTGTCGTACTGGTACCAGTCCACCGCCTCCACGACCGGTATGATCGGCACCTCGGTCACCATCACCTGCTGGACCTGGTCCAGGATCGACTGCTGGGTGGCCGGGTCGGTGGTGGTTGCGTACTGGTTGAGCAGCGTGTCGGTGGCCGGGTTGCTGTAGCGCTCGTAGTTGCTGGCGGCGATCTTGCCGACCGGCGCGGTGTTGGCGGAGTTCAGCCAGTTGTTCAGCTCGTAGTAGGCGCTCGGCCCGAACGTCTGCTGGTCGTAGTAGGCAAGCTGGTACTTGCCATAGTACAGGTCGGCGTCGAAGTCGGTGCTGGACAGGTTGTCGGGCGTGACCGCGATACCGACCGCCTTGAGCTGCTGCTCGATCACCTGCATGGAGGCGACCCAGTCGGAGTAGTCGCCGATGTTGATGACGGTGAACGCCAGCCTCTGCCCGGCCGCGTTGACCATGATGCCGTCGGAGCCCGGGTGGAAGCCGGCCGAGGTCAGCAGCGACTTCGCCTTCGCCGGGTCATAGCCGTTGCCCCAGGCCGCCAGCGCCGAATGGTCCAGCGTGCCCGAGAACGTCGGCGTGACGACGCCGGTCTGGTTCGCCGGCGGCTCGTAGCTGGACTCGCCGATCGTGGAAACCTGCTGCCTGTTGATCGCATACGAGATGGCCTGGCGGACCTTGGCGTTGGCCAGCAGCGGGTTGGTCAGGTTCGGGATCAGCGAGACGTTCACCGTGGGTGGGAACCAGTAGTGGTAGTCCGGGCTCTTGGAGGTGTAGAAGGCGTTGATGCCAGGGATGTACTGCGCGCCCCACTGCGCGGTCCCGTTGGCCAGGTCGTTGTTGGCGGTGGTGTTGCTCGTGTAGGCCGGGTACTGGATCTTGGCGACCTTGGGCAGGCCCGGCTGCCAGTAGTGCGGGTTGGCGGTGTAGGTGATGTTCGACGGGGTGCACTTGCTCATCAGGTACGGGCCGGTGCCGACCGGGTGGCCGATGGGCGCGGTTGCCGGGTTGGCGATGGTCGACCAGATGTGCTGCGGCACGATGGGTGTCTGATCCGCGATGTAGTAGAAGTAGGGGACGGCGACGGTGCTGAAGTCCAGGGTGACCGTGCTGCCCGCCGCCGTGACGCTGGACAGCACCGACCAGACGCCGGTCAGGTCGAGGGCGGAGTACTTCTTGAGCAGGTTGAACGTGTACGCCACGTCGGCGGCGGTCATCGGCGTGCCGTCGCTCCACTTGACCCCCTGGCGGATCGTGAACGTGAGCGTCTTGTTGCCCGCTCCCCATTTCCACGAGGTGGCCAGCATCGGCGTGGTCTTGCCGTTCTGCAGCGGGTTCACGTACACCAGCGGCTCGTAGACGAAGCCGATCGACAGCAGAGTGACCGAGGCGTTGAACGGGTTGAAGCCGCAGGTCCACAGCGACCCGTTCTCGTTGGAGATGGTCAGCGTGCTGCTCGTCGCCTTGCTGCCGCTGCCCCCGGAGCCGGAGCTGGAGCCTGCGCCGGCGCTGCAGCCGGCCGCGAGCAGGCCGGCCGCGATCATGACCCCGTACCTGGTGACGCGTCTCATGGCCGTGCCCCTTCCACGAAGTTTGTTAGGACAGTATCCTAACTATCGGGGTCGCAAATCAAGAGGGTGGGCGCCCCCGCCGGCGATAGGAGGGTGCAGTGACAGCGCTGCCGCCTGGGGAGGGTGCGGCGGGTGCAGCGGCCGCGGAGACCATCGCCTCGGTGCTGCCGGCCCCAAGCGGTGCACGGGTCGGGGAGACCGCCGCCTCGGTGCTGCCGGGCCCAAGCGGTGCACGGCTCCGGGAGATCACCGCCTCGGTGCTGCCGACCTCCGACGGCGCTGGCCTGTCCGCGGCTCGCCCCTCGCTGATCCGCGCGCTGAACGAACAGCTGCTGCTCGAGCATCTCCGCCAGCGCGGTCCCTGTTCGCGGGCCGAACTGGCCCGGGTTTCCGGACTGTCCAAGCCGACGGTGTCGCTGGCGCTCGGCAACGTGGAGCGCGCCGGCCTGGTCCGCATCGCCGGACAGCGCACCGGCATGCCCGGCCGCTCCGCCCGCCTGTACGAGATCCGGCCGGACGCCGGGCTGGTGCTCGGACTGGACGTCGGGCACGAGTACGTCCGCGGCGCGATCGCTGACCTGGCCGGGGAGATCAGGACCAGGCAGTCGCTGCGGGCCCGGGCCACCAGCGTCCGCGGGCGGGTTGCCGAGCTGGTGCGGCTCGCTGACATGCTGTGCCGCGAGGCCGGCGTGCTGCGCTCGGCGATCACGCAGACCGTGATCGGCAGCCCCGGCGTCTACGACCCGCGGCGTAACGCGATGAAGCTCACCGGCGGCCTGCGCGGCTGGGACCGCCCGGCGGCACTGGCCGGGCTGCGCGAGGCGTTCGGGCCGTCGCTGGTGATGGAGAACGACGTGGACGCCGCCGCGCTGGCCGAGCGGGCGCTTGGCCACGGACGCGAAGTGGAGCACTTCGCGTTCGTGCACATCGGCACCGGCATCGGCATGGGACTGGTCGTCGACGGCCAGCTGGTCCGCGGGGCACACGGCGTGGCCGGGGAGATCGCGTACATGCCGTTGTCCGGCGGCGAGGGCGCGGACGAGCGCGAGGCCCGCAGGCGGGGCACGCTGGAGGCGGCCGCGTCGGCGGCCGGGATCGTCCGGGCCGCCCGCCGCGGCGGCATGCGCGGGCCGGTGTCGGCCCGCAGGGTATTCACCGCCGCGGGGGCCGGTGACCAGCGGGCTATGGCCGTGGTCGCGGAGGAGGCACGGCTGGTCGCCAAGACGATCTGCGCGGTCATCACCGTCGTCGACCCGGAGCTGGTCGTGCTCGGCGGCGGCATCGGCCGCGCGCCCGGCTTCGCCGATGCGGTCGCCGCGGAGCTGGCGCAGATCGCGCCGGTGGCCCCCGCGATCCGGGTCAGCGCCCTGGGCACGGACGCCGTGGTGGACGGCTGCCTGGTCGCGGGCACCGAGCTGGCCTGGGCAAAGGTGGTGACGGCGCTGCCCACCCTCGCCCAGCCCGACGGCATGCAACCCGATGGCGCACGGTACCTCGCCTCCGGCGACGGCACGCGGCCCGCATCCCGGATGCCGTAAGCTCCGGCGCAGCCTACACATGGGCGCCTGGGCGTTCAGCCACCTGCTCGAGCCGTTCACCGGGTAAGGAACGCAGGTAGGAGGCCCCGTTGAGGTCGAGGATCGCGCCGCTGGCCCATTCGGCCTGCTCCGACGCCAGGTAGACGACGGCGGCCGCGATCTCCTCTGGCGTGGCGACCCGGTTGAACGGGCTCTGCGCCCGGATTTCCGCGCCGCGCGCCGAGTCGAGGTGATCCGCGGCCATGTCGGTATCCACGTAGCCGGGCGCGACCGTGGCGACCGCGATGCGGTACCTGGCCAGCGCCCGCGCCATCGACTGACCGAACGCGTTCAGCGCCGCCTTGCTCGCGCCGTAGGCCGGGTGGCTGGGCTCGCCGCGGAACGCGCCCCGTGAGGTCACGTTGACGATCCGGCCCCCGGTGTGCCGCATGTACTGGACCGCGCACCAGGTCACGTTGGCGGCGCCGGTGAGGTTGACGGCCAGGGTCTGCCGCCAGGCCTGCTGCCACTGCTCGTAAGACACCTCGGTGATCGGGTGCGCCAGGTAGATCCCGGCGTTGTTCACCAGCACGTCCAGCCCGCCGAGGCCCGCGGCCGCGAGGTCCACCATCTCCCGGACCGCGCCCGGATCGGCCAGGTCGGCACGGACGATCACATGCCCGCTGCCCGGCAGCCCGGCGAGCACCTCGCGCGCGAGCGCGGCCGAACCGCGATGGTGCACCGCCACCCGGTCGCCCAGCCGCGCGAACGCCGCAGCGATGGCCGCCCCGATTCCCCGCGATGCCCCGGTGACCAGGACTGCTCGCCCGCCCACTGGTTAGCCCTGC
>JAFAPY010000213.1 GCA_019246795.1 Streptosporangiaceae bacterium
GGAACTGGGCCACGGGCTGATCGAGCGCTTCGGGCCAAAACAGGACGGCACGCGGCTTTCCGCATACTCACAGACCCGGCTGCCGCACATCTGGCTGACCCAGGCCTTCTCCAATTGGTTCTTGCATCTCATCTTTACCTGCCTCCAAGACGGACAAGAACCGCCCGCCGCCATGCCCGGCGGCTTCGGCAACGGCCTCCGGTACGGCTGGATCACCGCCCTCCAAAACGATCCTCTGTTCGCCCGCTGGTTCGCCCACGCCTACGCGGGCGTGGACCCTGACTAGCTCTCCCCGGGGAGGAACTGCCCACCGTCTTGCACCTGCTGTGTCGTTTCTCATAGGTATGCCGTCCTGCGGGACGTGACCGTGAGGTGACATGGGGGCGCATGGCTCATCCGATGCTGATCGCGGCGACGGCCGCGGCGGCGGCGGAAAGGCCGATAATCTGGAGTCGGCTCCACCGCTCATGGAGGGTTAGCCGGGCGAGCAGGACGGTGACGGCCGGGTACAGGGCTGTCACCACGGCGACGACTGCAAGCTGCCCGGCGCCCGTGGCGGCGAGGTAGAGCAGATTGGCGATGCCTGAAAGCACCCCCGCCGCCACCCCGATCCGCCATGCCTGGGACCAGGCTTTCCTGCTGGGCCGGTTACGGGCTGGTGCCGCCCAGACCAGGACCATTACCGCGGCCACCGCCTGGCCAGGCACCAGCGGCCAGGCTCCAGCCGAGGTACCGGCCCGGTCCAGCGCAATGAACAGCAGGGCGAACCCGGCACCAGCGACGACTCCCGTCACTATTCCGGCGCGCCGGGAACCGTGCCCGTCACCGGGTTGCAAGGACACGAGCGCTACCGCGGGCATCGCGATCGCAATGCCCGCCCAGGCCAGCGCCGCCAGGTGCTCGCCGAGCAAGAGCCCGGCCAGGGCAGGCAGCGCGGCGCTCAGCACCGCTGACAGCGGGGCGACCACGCTCATCCGGGCGACAGCCAGGCCCCGGTACAGGGAAACCGTTCCTACCCCGCTGCCGATCCCGCTGAGTGCACCCCACCACAGGGCATGCGCCGTGGGTGATCGCGCCGACAGGGCAATGACCGCAACCGCGGCGGCGATAAGGCCGAACGGCTGAGCGATTGCTGTGACGGCGGATGGATCACTGCGGCGGCCGCCCACTCCAGCGGCAAAGTCGGAGGATCCGAAGCACAGCGCCGACAGCAAGGCCAGCACGATACCCATAGCCGGGCTCTACCCGCCCGTCAGGCTCCGATGCACCGTGCTCTATGGCAGGGCGAGGACCAAGCCGACGATAAACACCGGGCGGGGGAGAAGGCTGGCCGATGATTGGCGTTGCTGCCCGGGCGCGCCCGGCCATGCCGACGCCACCACTGAGAGTGGCTCTGACCAGGGATTTTACGGGTGCGCCGCCAGGGACTCGAACCCCGAACCCGCGGATTAAGAGCTTGACCGGGACGAGTTCGCCACGGTTCGCGGGCGCTCGCGCCGCGTCTATCGGGTGTTATGGATCGCCTCGTTCGAGATCACTGCCTGCCCGCCACAGCCGAAATCCGCCTGCTGGCCTGACCGTCGAGTCCGGTCCGCTGTCTCCCACGGTCAGCCCATCCGAGTCGACAGCAGTGCAGGCCCGGGTCCGCACGCACAACGATTGAGCCGACCGCGACCTGGCCTGCCAGGACGTGAATCACCGCGCCGCCGGTATTCAGGCCTGGCCGGTGTCCCCGCTGGTGGGGACATCTCGCTGGGGCGGGGCTCCAGCAGGGGGAGGCTCCGCCCGAGGGGTGTGCTTGTGGTGGAACATGCGTCCCGCCAAGCGGTCCGCTGAGTCATCAAGCTGCCTGGCTTCGTCCCGGACTGCATCCATGGTTTCGCTCGCGACCCCCGCCGATGACTTGGCGATCACGGCAGGCAGATCCATTCGCTCGATAAGCGCGTCCACGTCCACCCGGGCCAGGAGGGCATCGAGGTCCACCCGGGCGAGCAGGGCGTTCACGTCAACGCGTTGGAGCAGCCGGTCGATATTGATTTGA
>JAFAPY010000411.1 GCA_019246795.1 Streptosporangiaceae bacterium
TCGCACACCACCGAGTTCTTCGCCATCGGCACGGCGGTCAGGCCGCTGCGCCCGGACCACATCATCGAGCGCCCCACCATGGTGCTGACGCTGGACGCCTAGCGGTCTACGCGGTCGGACCGCTGACCGCGTCCAGCAGCCGCGCGACCCGGTTGCGCAGGCCGCGGACGCCGGTCCGGTGCCGCTGGTAGTCGGCGGGCTGGGGCAGCCGGGTCCGGGTGTCCCCATTCGCCACGCCGAACTCCTGCTCACCGGCGCCGGCGGGCTCGCCGAGCTCCCCGCATGCGGCGCTGATCAGGTGCTGCGCAGCCCCGAACGACACCGGGCCCGCGCCCGGCTGGACGGCCATCGCCTCGTGAGCCAGCGCGTCGAGCTCCGGATCGCCCGCGTCCAGCGCGAAAACCGTGGCGCCAACCCGCCGCGCGTCGCTGAGCCGCTCCAGCAGCGGCACCGGCGCGGCCGACGGCGCCACCACGAACAGCGTCTCGCCGCGGCGGGCCGCCTCCAGCCGTTCCAGGCCGACCCGCAGGTGCGACGGCGCGCGTTCGGGGACGCGCCAGCGGACCAGCGTCGGCGCCAGCTCGGGTATCCCGGCCAGCCGGCTTTCCTCGTCGAGGTGGGCAGTAAGGTGCCAGGGCTCCTCGTCCGGTGTGCCGACCACCAGCAGGCCGCCCCGGGTCCGGGTCGCCGTGCGCAGCCCCCGCGCGAACGCCCGGGTCCGTTCCAGCCACCCGGTCGGCGCCAGCAGAGCACGCAACGTAGCCACCTGGTTCGCATCCACCTATCTATGGTGCCCCCAAACGCGCGTGCGCGCAGTACTTTCTCCGCTGACGCCGCCCAAACACCCCGGTCTCCGCGCCAGGTCACCGGCCGACGCGGACAGCCTTGACCGCGGTCAGGTTCCGCAAGCGACCGATCTCGGTGTCCCGGGCCTGCAGCACCGGCTCGATGACGTTCATCGCGGCATGAACCGCGGTCTCCAGGTCGGCGGAGATGCCATGCCGCAGGAAGCTGCGTGCCAGCGCCCGCCGGAGCCGCTGCGCGGTGACGGCGAGCAGGTCAGCGTGGTCAGCGCCGGATTCGCCGGGCATGGCGCGGCCGGTGCGGCCCGTGGGAAGGCGTGCGCCGTCACGCCGGGCGCGCCCGGGCGGCCGCGCCCCGCGGCGCCGGGATGGTCGGCCAGGGTCGGCGTCGCCGGGCACGCCGAACAAGGGAACCATCACCTCCCGCGGTGGCGGGACCGCCGCGCCGGCTGGCTGCTTTGGTAGGGTCGGCTCAGGGAGCATTGGCGTGGCCTTCCTGTCAGGATCGTCTTCACAGCGCTAATGCTCCCCCTCTGCTGCTGTCGCGTCACAGATGTCCAGGTCACACGGCGTGTCGTTGCTGCTCCGCAACGTCCCTTCCGTCGCGTTTCCGCACGAAAACCAGCGTGTCCCCCTGTCCGCGGCCCGGCGTAGGCTGTCGCAAGGAGGAGACGTCATGCCGTTCGAGTACATCCTGGTGGAGCGTTCCGGAGAGTTCGCCACGGTCACCATGAACCGGCCGCAGCGGCGCAACGCCTTGTCGCTGGAGCACATGCGCGAGCTGGTCACGGCGTTCGGTGAGCTCGCGAACACCGACGTGCTGGGCATCGTGCTGGCAGGCAACGGCCCGGTGTTCAGCGCCGGGCACGATTTCGCCGACGTGGTCGGCGCCGGCCTGCCGCAGGTCCGGTCGCTGCTGGCGACGTGCACCGAGCTGATGACGCTGATCCAGCAGGTGCCGCAGCCGGTGGTGGCGCGGGTGCACGGGCTGGCCACGGCGGCCGGGTGCCAGCTGGTTGCCAGCGCCGACCTGGCCGTGGCCAGCGAGGATGCCGGGTTCGCGGCGCCGGGCGGCAAGGGCGGCTGGTTCTGCCATACCCCGATGGTGGCCATTGCCCGCAACGTCGGCCGCAAGCGCGCCATGGAGATGGCCTTGTCCGGAGACGTCATCGACGCCCGCACCGCGCTGGACTGGGGGCTGGTCAACCGGGTGGTCCCCGCGGCTCAGCTCGACTCGGCGACCCAGGACCTGCTGGACCGGGTCACCAGGGGATCGGCGGACAGCAAGGGCATCGGCAAGCAGGCGCTGTACGCGCAGATCGACCTGGACCAGCCGAAGGCCTACGCCTACGCCGTCGAGGTCATGGCCGCGACCAGCCAGCTGCCCGATGCCCAGGAGGGAATGCGGGCATTCCTGGACAAGCGCAAGCCGCGCTGGCAGCGCGGCCGCGAGTGACCGGGCGCAATGCCGCCATCAGCGCCAGACGGCGCTGGTGTTCCGGCGTAAGGTAACAGGCATGCAGGCAGGGCCGTCGCCGAACTGGCATCCGCTGAAGCGCCACGACAGCCACGTGGCCGAGGAGATGGTCCAGCGGGCGGCCGAACTCGCCAGGGACTCCCGTGCCCGGACCCGGCACGCCGCGGTGCTGGTGCGGGACGGCAGCCTCATCGGCTGGGGAACCAACGGGGTGCCCTTTCCCGGGGAAGACCACTGCTACTGCAAGTTCCCCGACCACGGCCATCACGACCAGTGCCGCACCCATGCGGAGCAGCGGGCGATCACGCTGACCCGCGAAGGCGACGGCTGGCAGCTGCTGCAGGGATCGAAGCTGATCTACGTGCGCCTCGAGGCGGATGACTCGGTGCGGCTCCAGGAGCCCCACTTCTGCACGCGCTGCAGCCGCCTGGCGCTGTCGCTGGGAGTGGGGGAGTGGATCTTTGCGCTGTCTGGGGGCCTTGTCGGGTACTCCGCGGCAGACTACGACAAGATCGCCCAGCTCACCTGGTAACCGGCTAGCGAAGGAGGACAGCCGATGCCGGCCGACCCGAGTATCCGCGACAGCATCGGGCGCGACATCAAGGTGACGGTCACGACCGTCCAGCATATGGAGATCCGGGTGACCGGCCGGGCCGCAGCCACGGAGCCGTCGCCGTCGGCAGCCAATTGGATCCGGCAGGCCGCGGGCCAGGAGCTTGTGGCCGAAACTCTCCGTGCGCTGGCAGGCATGCTGCCGTGGCTCGCGGTCGCCGGCGCAGGCGCCCTGGCCCGCCGGGCCCGGCGGGCGTCCCTTGCCGCGCCGCCAGGCCCCCGCCGGGCCCTGCCGTCATCGGCGAAGGTAGTGCCGCAGCGGCCTGAAGCTGAGGGTCAGCTGTAGGAGTGCTCCTCGCCGGGGAAGGCGCCGCTCGTCACGTCGTCGGCGAATGCGGTGGCGGCACCGCGCAGCACGGCGGCCAGGTCGGCGTAGGTCTTCACGAACTTGGCCAGCCGCGGGGACAGGCCGGCCATGTCCTGCCAGACCAGGACCTGGGCGTCGCAGTGCGGCCCGGCGCCGATGCCGATCGTGGGCACGGTCAGCGCCTCGGTGACCCGCGCGGCCAGCGGTGCCGGAACGCACTCGAGCACCACGGCGAACGCCCCGGCCGCCTCGAGCACTTTGGCGTCGTGCAGCAGCCGCTGGCCGTCCTCGCCGCGTCCTTGCACCCGGAAGCCGCCGAACGCGTTGACCGACTGCGGCGTCAGCCCCAGGTGCGCCATCACCGGGATGCCCGCCGCGACCAGCTCCTCGACCTGGTGCGCGACCCGCTGGCCGCCTTCCAGCTTGACCGCGTGCGCGCCTGCTTCCTTCAGGAAACGGGTCGCCGCCGCCAGCGCGGCGCCGGCAGAGGCCTGATAGGAGCCGAACGGCAGGTCCGCCACCACCAGCGCCCGGCTCGTGCCGCGCACCACGGCCGCGGTCAGCGGGATGAGCTCGTCGACCGTGACCGGGATAGTCGTGTCGTGGCCGTAGACGACCATCGCGGCGGAGTCGCCGACGAGCAGCACCGGGATGCCGGCCTGGTCGAAGATCGCCGCGGTCAGCGCGTCGTACGCGGTCAGCATCGGCCACTTCTCGCCGTGGGCCTTCGCGGCGGCGATGTCGCGTACGGTCACGCGACGTCGGGTGGCTGGTCCGCCGTAAAGCGGCTCGGGAGCGGTCCGCGCCTTTGACGCGGACATCGGTGCAGCAGCGTGATGTGACATCGCGTGTCGACCTCCATGTCTCGTGTCGCCCCAGCGGCGTACCCGGACACTTCGATGATGGCACGGCATGAGGACGGAGCGGTAAGGCCCTCGGTCCTGGAAGACTGGGGCAATGGTCGATGTCCCCGATGTGGAGTTCCAGGTCGCCGACTATCACAAGCGCGGCGGGCAGCCGGGCCTGGCCTACGGGATCGTGGTCGGCGGCGAGCTCGCGCACGCGGGCGGGTTCGGCGAACGCAGCCTCGGCGGCCCGCCCCCGGATGCCGGCACGGTGTTCCGCATCGCCTCGATGACCAAGAGCTTCACCGCCGCTGCGATCCTGGCGTTGCGCGACGACGGGGCGTTGCGGCTCGACGACCAGGCCGAGGCGTACCTGCCCGAGCTGCGGGGCTGGCCGCCAGCCACCCCCGACTCACCGCGCCTGTCGCTGCGGCACCTGCTGACCATGACCGCAGGCTTCCCGACCGACGACCCGTGGGGTGACCGGCAGCAGGGGCTGCCGCCCGACGAGTTCTCCGCGTTCCTGTCCGGCGGGGTGAGCTTCGCCTGGGCGCCGGGCACCAGGTTCGAGTACTCCAACCTCGGATACGCGCTGCTGGGCCGGGTGATCACCGCGGTGACGGGCGCCGCGTACCCGGACTACATCCGCGACCGGCTGCTGCACCCGCTCGGCATGACCGGCACCGGCTTCGCGGCGGCCGAGTTCGGCGCCGCAGACCTCGCCCGCGGCTACCGGCGCGCGCCAATGACCGGAGACAGGCCGGGGGGCCCGGGAGGCGGAGAGCCCCCCGTGCGGGCAGGGGCCGGTGGCGGGTGGTCGGAAGTGCCGTTTGACCCGTGCGGCGCGTTCGCCCCGATGGGCGGGATCTTCAGCTGTGTCCGGGATCTCGCCATGTGGGTGGACGGCTTCGCTGCCGCGTTCCCGCCCGGCGCCCCGGCTGCCGGGCGCCCGCACCCGCTGCGCCGCGCCACCCGGCGGGAGATGCAGGTATCCCAGGTCCTGACCGGATGGGACAGCCCTGACGGCTTCCCGGGTGACGGCGTCGCCGCGCCCTCAGCGTACGGCTACGGGCTATTCGTGCAGGAGCATCCCGCGCTGGGGCGCGTGGTCAGCCACAGCGGCGGGTACCCCGGGTTCGGCAGCAACATGTGCTGGCACCCCGCGACCGGAACCGGCGTGATCGCGCTGGCGAACGGCACCTACGCGGCCATGGGGCCGCTGGCGGCCAGGCTGCTCCAAGCCGTGGTCCGGCAAGGCGGCCGGCCCGCTGACGGGCACGGCGTGCCGCTTGCCCCGGCGCAGGCCCCGTGGCCGCAGACGGTGGCCGCCCGCGGCGCCGTCACCCGGCTGCTGCGGTCGTGGGACGACGCCGAGGCGGCCCGGCTGTTCTCGCCGAACGTGGCGCAAGACGCCCCGTTCGCCGAACGCCGGCGCGTTATCGCGCTGATCCGCGAGCGCATAGGCGACTTCGCCGATGACCAGACCCGCAGGCCCGAGTTCGACACCCCGGCGCAGTGCCGGTGGTGGCTCAAAGGCGAGGCCGGCTCAGTGCAAGCGCAGATCCAGCTCACCCCGGAGCGGCCGCCGCGGGTGATGTCACTGACGCTGCCCCTGCCGCCCGCCGCGGGCTCGCCGCTGCGCGACACGCTGGACGCGCTGGTGGAATGGCTCAACGGCCCCGGCCATCAATGGCCGGCCGATGTTCCCGCGGCCCCCGGCACCGATGCCGCGCTGCTGGCGCGCCGCCTGCGGATGGCTGCCGTCTGGGCGGGCGGGTGCCGTCTGGGCGCGGTCAAGGCGGGCGACGGCGCCGCGTCGGTCGCCGTGGAACTGGCCGGGGAGTACGCGACGCTGACCCTGAGCTTGGTCATCGATCCGTCCACCGGCCAGGTCCGCCAGGCCGGCGTCGCGCCCTAGCCGGCGGCCGTCGATGTGACCTAGCTCACAACGGCAGGCCGGAAATAGATTCCGATACGATACTGTTCCGTATCGATAGCAGCGGAGCCGTGCACCTGGTTGCTGTAACACGGTTACGGCCCGACGGCTTCCCGGGGTCCGCTGCGCGGGGTTTCCGCTGGTGCTCCGCGGGTCATCTCCGCGGACGGCAGCGTTGCAACAAGCTTCGAGTGATCCGGAAGGAACACATGGATTCGCAGACCATCTACCGTCGGCGCTGGCTGATCCTCAGCGTGCTGATCGTCGGGCTGCTCGCCATCGTGATCGACAACACGGTGCTCAACGTGGCGCTGAAGACCATCGCCGAGCCGCACGGGGGCCTCGGCGCGAGCCAGAGCCAGCTTGAGTGGGCGATCAACTCCTACACGCTGGTCTTCGCCGGCCTGCTGTTCACCTTCGGCGTGATCGGCGACAACATCGGCCGTAAGCGCATGCTGATGATCGGGCTGGCGCTGTTCGGCATCGCGTCGCTGCTGTCGGCGTACTCGCGATCGCCGGACCAGCTGATCCTCGCCAGGGCCGCGATGGGCCTGGGCGGGGCCGCGGTCATGCCGCAGACCCTGTCCATCATCTCCAACGTCTTCTCACCCGCCGAACGCCCGCGCGCCATCGGGCTGTGGGCGATGGCGGTCGGCATCGGCGTCGCCACCGGCCCGGTGCTCGGCGGCCTCCTGCTCGACCACTTCTGGTGGGGCTCGGTCTTCCTGATCAACGTGCCGGTGACCGCTCTCGGCGTGCTCGCCGTGGCGTTCCTGGTGCCGGAGTCCCGCAACGGCGAAACGAGCCGGATCGACTACATCGGCGTGCTGCTGTCCATCGTGGGGCTGGTGCTGCTGGTGTACGGCATCGTCCAAGGCGGCGACGCCGACTCCTGGGTGCACCTGGACGTGCTGGGCCCCATCGCCGGCGGCCTGGCGGTCCTCGCGGTGTTCGCCTGGTACGAGGCGCGGATCGCGCACCCGTCGCTCGACGTCCGGCTGTTCCGTGACCGGCGGCTTTCCGCGTCGGTCGGAGCGATCGCGCTGGCGTTTTTCGGCATGGGCGGCGTGTTCTTCTTCACCAGCTTCTACCTGCAGAACGTCCGTGGCTACTCCCCGCTGGCCGCGGGCCTGCTGACCGTGCCCTTCGCGGTCGGCCAGCTGCTGGCATCGCCGCGCAGCGCAGCCCTGGTCCGCAGGTACGGCGCCAAGGCGGCGGGCGCGGCGGGCATGTTCGTCATGGCCGCCGTCATCGCCGGCTACGCCGCGCTCGGCACGGCGACGCCGATCTGGGTGCTCGCCGTGCTGTTCGGCATCCAGGGCGCGGCGATCGGCGTCGTGATGCCGGCCGCCACCGCCGCGGTGATGGACGTGCTGCCCCGAGAGCGGGCCGGCGCGGGGTCGGCGCTGACCAACACCTCCCGGCAGGTGGCGGTCGCGCTCAGCGTGGCGGTCCTGGGCTCGATCCTGGCCATGTTCTACCGGAACGCGCTGAGCCCGTCGCTGTCCGCCCTGCCTGAGGCGGCCCGCGGCGCCGCGTCGTCTTCGATCACCGCCACCCAGGCGGTCGCCCAGCAGCTCGGCACGGCGGGGCGGTCGCTGCTGGCGCCGGCCAGCGACGCGTTCGTGCACGCGATGCACATCACCACGCTGGTCGCGGCGCTGATCGCGTTCGCCGGCGGGTTCGTGGTGCTGCGCTGGATGCCGGGCCGCCCGCGGCCGGTGCGCGAGCCCGCGGTCGCCGACGAACTTGCCATACTGGGGGAGAGGAGCATGGCAGGGACGTCGGACCTGGAGGGGTGAGGACTGGTGACCACGGAAGCGCCGGAACTCAAGGACGCCGCGTCCGTGGGTTCCGGCCGCCGGCCCGGCCGCCCGCGCAGCGAGCAGGCCGAGCAGGCGATCATCGAGGCGACGCTCGACCTGTTCGCCGAGCAGGGATTCGACGGCGTGTGCGTGGAAGAGGTCGCCGCCCGGGCCGGGGTGGGCAAGGCCACGATCTACCGCCGCTGGCCGGGCAAGGAGGATCTGCTGCTCGCCGCGCTCGGCTCGCTGAAGTCGCCGCTCCCCGAGCCCGAGGGCATCTCGGCCCGCGACGACCTGGTCGCGATGCTCGAAGTAATGTGCGCGGACAAGGCCGACCCGCGGAAGGCCCGCCGGTACGCGCTGCTGCTGGGCTGGGGGGAGAAGTACCCGCGGCTGATGGCGCGGTACAAGGAGACGGTGGTCGAGCCGCGCCGCGCCGCGATACGGTCGGTCATCCGCCGCGGCATCGCCACCGGCGAGCTGCGCGCCGACACCGACGTCGAGGTGGCCGCGCTTGCGCTGACCGGCGCCGTCATGGCCAGGGAGGCGCCCCTCGGCGGCGACTTCGCCGCCCGCGTGGTCGACGCGGTGATGCTCGGCCTGGCCCCTGAAGTCCCTGGAACCCCTGGGGTCCCTGGAACCCCGGCAAACCCGGAGAAGCCCGAGGGCTCCGGCTGAGCGCCGCTAAGCTCACACCAGGTCCGGGCGCGCGCCGCCGCGCTCCACGTCCGGATCTGAGCGGCCGGGGAGAGCCTCCCGCCAGCGGTTGGTGATCGGCAGCCGCCGGTCGCGCCCGAAGTTCCGCTGGGTGATCTTCGGGCCGGGCGGGTACTGGCGCCGCTTGTACTCCGCCGCGTCGACGAGCCGCACCACCCGCTCCACCAGCGCTGGATCGTATCCGGCCGCGACCAGCTCCGCGGTCCCCATGTCTTTCTCCACGTAGTCGTCGAGCAGCGGGTCCAGCACGTCGTAAGGCGGCAGCGAATCGGTGTCCATCTGGCCCGGCGCGAGCTCCGCGCTCGGCGGCTTGGTGATGGAACGCTCCGGGATCGGGGCGCCGGCGCCGGCGTGTTCGGCCTCGGCGTTGCGCCACCTCGCCAGCTGCCACACCAGCGTCTTCTGCACGTCCTTGATCGGCGCGAACCCGCCCGCCGAGTCCCCGTACAGCGTTGAGTAGCCGGTCGCCAGCTCGCTCTTATTGCCGGTGGTGAGCACGAGGTGACCGCCGGAGTTGGACAGGCCCATCAGCACCACGCCGCGTACCCGCGCCTGCAGGTTTTCCGCGGGCAGCCCGGCGTCGGGGAACCCGGCCGGGGCAAGCTCCTTGCCGAACGCGTCCACCATCAGCGTGATCGGGATCGTCACCGCGTGCAGTCCCTGCCGCCGCACCAGGTCCTCGGCGTCGGCCACCGAGTGCTCTGAGGAGTACCGGCTCGGCATCAGCACCACGTGCACGTTGTCAGGCCCGATCGCGTCCGCGGCGATCGTCGCGGTCAGCGCCGAGTCGATTCCGCCGGACAGCGCCACGATGACCGAACGGAACCCGTTCTTGCGCACGTAGTCCCTGGTGCCGGTCACCAGCGCCGCGTACACCTCTGCCGGGTCGGACAGCCGCGGCGGCAACGGCCCGCCTGCGCCGCCGGGCCCGGCCGGCCGGGCCGTCACCGTGCCGGACGGCGACAGCGTCACCCGCCTGATCATGATCGCACTGCCGTCCCGGGCACCCACGGGCTCGCCGTCCGGCAGCTCACCCGGCGGCGCGGCCGGCAGGTCCACGTCGGCGACCACCAGGGTCTCGGTGAACTGCGGCCCGCGGGCCACCAGCGCGCCGTCCGCGGTCACCAGGATCGAGTCACCGTCGAACACCAGCTCGTCCTGGCCGCCGACCAGGTTGGCGTAGGCGAGCGCGGCCCCCGCCTCGCGGGCCCGGCGGACACACAGGTCCAGCCGGGCCTGGTCCTTGCCGCGCTCGTAGGGCGAGGCGTTCGGCACCACGAGCAGGCTCGCCCCGGCATGCCTGGTGACCGCCACCGGGCCGCCGTCCTGCCACAGGTCCTCGCAGATCGCGACGGCCACATCCACGCTGGTCCCGTCGTCGGCCGCCGGCAGCCGGAACACCGGCAGCGTGTCGCCGGGCACGAAGTACCGGTACTCGTCGAACACCCCGTAGTTCGGCAGGTGGTGCTTGGCTGAGGTGATGACGACCCGGCCGCCGTACAGCAGCGCCGCCGCGTCCTGCGGCGCCCCGTACGGCAGCCCGCGGCGCGGCGCCAGGTCGGTGCGGTGGTCCAGGTATCCCGCCACCACCGCGACCCCGCCCAGCCCCTCGGCGCCCAGGCGCTCCGCCACCTGGTGCAGTGTCGTGACCGACGCCGCCACGAACGAGCCCCGCAGCGCGAGGTCCTCCACCGGGTACCCGGTGAGCATCATCTCCGGGAACACCGCCACCTGCGCTCCCCGCTCCGCGGCGCGCCGCGTCCAGCTCACGATAAGCCCGGCGTTCCCGTCCAGGTCCCCTACCGTGGCATTCACCTGCGCCATCGCGATCCGCACCCTAGCCATGTATCCAGCCTAGGGTGGTGGGCGTCTAAGGTGATAGCCGTGGACAGGCAGGTCGAGTTCGTGCTGCGCACCCTGGAGGAGCGGGACATCCGGTTTGTCCGGCTCTGGTTCACCGACGTGCTCGGCTCGCTGAAATCGGTGGCCGTCGCCCCCGCCGAGCTGGAGGGCGCGTTTGCCGACGGGATCGGGTTCGACGGGTCGGCGATCGAGGGGTTCGCCCGGGTCTACGAGGCGGATATGATCCTGCGCCCGGACCCGGCCACCTTCCAGCTGCTGCCGTGGCGCGGCGAGTACCCGGGGGTGGCCCGGATGTTCTGCGACATCCTGCTGCCGGACGGGTCACCGTCGTACGCAGACCCCCGCTGGGTGCTCAAGCGGAACCTCGCCAAGGCCTCCGACCTGGGGTTCACCTTCTACGCGCACCCGGAGATCGAGTTCTTCCTGCTGCGGGAACGGCCCGAGCCGGGAGCCAGGCCGCAGCCCATCGACACCGGAGGCTACTACGACCACACCCCGCACAGCACCGCTCACGACTTCCGCCGCACCGCGATCACGATGCTGGAGTCCATGGGCATCTCGGTCGAATACAGCCACCACGAGGGAGCCCCGGGGCAGCAGGAGATCGACCTGCGCTACGCCGACGCGCTTACCACCGCCGACAACATCATGTCGTTCCGGCTGGTGATGAAGGAAGTGGCGATCGAGCAGGACGTCTACGCGACGTTCATGCCCAAGCCGTTCACCGACCATCCGGGCTCCGGCATGCACACGCACGTGTCGCTTTTCGAGGGCGAGAAAAACGCGTTCTACGAGCCGGGCGCGGAGTTCCAGCTGTCCAAGGTCGCCCGGGCGTTCATTGCCGGGCTGCTGCGGCACGCGCCGGAGATCACCGCGGTGTGTAACCAGTGGGTGAACTCCTATAAGCGGCTGTGGGGCGCGGCCGAGCGCACCGCAGGCGCGGGCGGCGAGGCGCCGGCGTACGTGTGCTGGGGGCACAACAACCGCTCGGCGCTGGTCCGGGTGCCGATGTACAAGCCGCAGAAGGGCAACTCCACCCGGGTCGAGTTCCGGTCCGTCGATGCCGCGTGCAACCCGTACCTGGCGTTCGCGGCGATCCTGGCCGCCGGGCTGAAGGGCATCGAGAGCGACTACGAGCTGCCGCCCGGCGCCGAGGACGACGTGTGGGCGCTGACGCCGGCGGAGCGCCGCGCGCTCGGCATCAACCCGCTGCCGCAGAACCTGGACGAGGCGATCAACGCGATGCAGGACAGCGAGCTGGTCGCGGAGACTCTCGGCGAGCACGTCTTCGACTTCTTCCTCCGCAACAAGCGCGAGGAATGGCACGAATACCGCCGCCAGGTCACCGAATACGAACTGAACCGCTACCTGCCGATGCTCTAGCGGCCGCGCGGTCAGTCCTCGAAGCGACCGCCAAGGTACCGGGCCAGGAAGCGCTCGGCGGCGGCGTAGAACTTCAGCCTGTTTTCCGGCTTGGCGAAGCCGTGGCCCTCGTCGGGGAACAGCATGTACTCATAGTCGATCCCGGCGTCGGCGAGCGCGGCGACGATCTGCTCCGACTCGGCCTGCTTGACCCGCGGGTCGTTGGCACCCTGTGCGATCAGCAGCGGGATGCGGATGTCGCGGGCCCGGGACAGCGGCGACCGCGACCACAAGAACTCCTGGTCGGTCTCGGGGTTGCCGACCCGCTTGTATAGCTGAGCCGCCACCGGCTTCCAGTACGGCGGGATCGTATCCAGCAGCGTCTTCAGGTTCGACGGGCCCACGATGTCCACCGCGGCGCGGAACACCTCTGGCGTGAACGCCGCGCCGACCAGGGCCTCGTAGCCGCCGTAGGACCCGCCGTAAATCACTATCCGGTCCTTGTCGGCCCAGCCGCGCGCGACCGCATAGCCGACCGCGTCCAGTATGTCGTCGTGCATCTTGCCGCCCCACTCGCGGTCGCCGGCGGCGACGAACGCCTTGCCGTAGCCGGTCGAACCGCGGTAGTTGACCTGGATGCACAGATAGCCCCGGTTCGCCAGCCACTGCGCCTCGGGATTCCAGCCCCACACGTCGCGGGCCTGCGGCCCGCCGTGCACGTCGACCACCGCCGGCAGGCCGGACCCGCCGCCGTCCGGCGGGAACGTGACGTACCCGTGCACGGCCAGCCCGTCCCGCGCGGTGAAGGAGAACGGCTCCATCCGGGCCAGCTGGTAACGGGACAGTCCGGGGCGGCTGTCGAACAGGAAACTGCCGGTGCGGCTGTCCCGGTCATACGCGAAGTACCGCACCGGGCCCGCGTCGTCGGTGAAGGCGATCAGCCAGATGGCGTCGGCCTCGTCACGTCCGGCGAACGACGGGTCGCCCGGGTGCAGCGCCCGGATCACCTTGACGTCGGGCTCCACCGCCGGGTCGAGCACGTGGTACTCCGCGCGGTCCTTGAGCACCACGGCGACCTGCGGCTCCCGCGTGTCCGGGTGCAGCAGGGCGCCGGTGACATCCGCCTCCGGGTCCTCAACCAGCACCTGCTCCTCGCCGGTGGCAAGGTCGAGACGGACCAGCCTGCCGGTGTCGGCGCCGATCGAGCTGATGGCGATCAGGGCGGTCCCGTCGCCGGTGAACGACAGCACGTCGCTGGCAGGTGCGTCATCGGCCGGGATCGTCAGCAGCTTCCGGAACTCGGCATCCGCGTCGTCCCGGACCAGCAGGTCGAACCCGCCCTCGGGCAGCGGAGCCAGCGCGCCGCGGACCACCAGGTCCTCATTCGCCAGCCAGCCGGCGTACCCGGGGTTCTCGATCTCCTTGACCAGCTCACCGGTGGACAGCGTCAGCCGGTACACGTCGTGCAGCTGCGGGTTGTCCCGGTTCATCCCGACGAGTACCTCGTCGCGGTGGCTCTTGCGCGTGGCCAGGATACGCGCCTGGATGCCGTCGTACGGCGTGAGGTCCCGCCGGGCCATAGTGTCCAGGTCCACGTCGTACAGCCGCCAGTTCTCGTCCCCGCCGCTGTCCTGCAGATACAGCAGGTGCCTGTCGTCCCTCGCCCAGGCGAACACCCGGATGCCGCGGTCGGTGTCGTCGGTGACCACCGTGGCGGCGTCCCAGTCCACCCCGGAGGCGCCGACGGGCGCGACCCAGACGTTGAGCACTCCGTCGCGGGGAGCGATCCAGGCCAGCCGGCTGCCGTCGGGGGAAATGCGGGGGCTGATCCGCTCCGGGTTGCCGAAGAGCACCTCGCGCGGGATGAGTTCGACCATGCCCTCTGCCTACCACACCGCGAGCAGCGCCCGGTCCCGCTGGCCGCCCCGGTTCGCCGCAGGCGTACCGGGCCTCTCGGTAACTCAGGTCACACCGGCCACCTGCCATTCCGCTGAAACAATTAGCGCGTAGGATTTGTGCCTCACGTAAATTAAGCGGCCGAATATGACCCCTTTTCCTACGCGGAGCACAAATCCTTCAAGATCTTTAAGCGGGGCCAGCCGCGTGAGTGACAGTGATTTACCTGTGGTGCTGCCGGCGCGCGGTTGGATCCGCTGTCGCGGGCCCGAGAACGAGCCGCCCTAGCCCGAGAACCAGCCGGAGGGGGCCGGGTTCGCGTTGTGGTAAATGTGCTTCTTCTCCTGGTACTCCTCCAGGCCGGAGGGGCCGAGTTCCCTGCCGATGCCGGACTTGCCGAAGCCGCCCCACTCCGCCTGCGGCAGGTACGGGTGATAGTCGTTGATCCACACGGTGCCGTGGCGCAGCGCGTCGGCCACCCGCTCGGCCCGGCCCGCGTCCGAGGTCCACACCGCGCCGGCAAGCCCGTACCCGGTGTCGTTGCCCAGGGCGATCGCCTCGTCCTCGGTACCGAACCGTTCTACGGTCAGCACCGGGCCGAACACCTCCTCCCGCACCACGGCCATGTCCCGCCGGCATCCGGCGAACAACGTCGGCCGCAGGAAGAAGCCGCGTGCCAGCGCGGGTTCGGACGGCCGGCTTCCTCCTGCGGCCAGCGACGCGCCCTCGGCGAGGGCGGAGGAGATGTACCGCTCCACCTTGTCCCGGTGCGCGGCGGAGATCAGCGGCCCGCACTCGGTGTCCGGATCCAGGCCGCTGCCCAGCCGGATCCGGTCGGCGCGGGCGGCGAGCTCCGCGACCAGGCTGTCATGCAGGCTGTCCTGCACGATCAGCCGGGCACCCGCGGAGCACACCTGCCCGGAATGCAAGAACGCTGCGGTCAGCGCGTTGTCGACGACGGTGTCGAAGTCGGTGTCGGCGAAGACGATGTTCGGGTTCTTGCCGCCGAGCTCCAGCGCGACCCGGCGCACACCGCGCGCCGCCGCGGCCATGATCGTCTCCCCGGTCACCAGCTCGCCGGTGAACGAGATCAGGTCCACGCCGGGGTGCGCGACCAGCGCCTGCCCCACCGTGCCGCCCTTGCCGAGCAGCAGGTTCACCACGCCGGGCGGCGCCCCCGCCTCCTCAGCCAGGCAGACGAGCGCAACGGTGGACAGCGGCGTCAGCTCGCTCGGCTTGATCACCGCCGTGTTGCCGGCCGCCAGCGCGGGCGCCAGCTTCCAGGAGATCTGCAGCAGCGGGTAGTTCCACGGCGTGATCAGCGCGCATACCCCGACCGGCTCGTGGACTACGCGGCTGGTCACGCCGGGCCTGCCCGGATCGACCACCCGCCCGGCGTGCGCGCAGGCTATCCCGGCGTAGTACCGGAACACCGCGGTGGAGTCGTCCACGTCGGCGCGCGCCTCGTTCAGCGTCTTGCCGGTATCCAGGCTCTCGGTGTGCGCGAGCTGCTCGCGGTCCCGCTGCAGCAGGTCGGCGACCCGCATCAGCAGCGCGGCCCGTTCGGTCACCGCGGACCGGCGCCACGGCCCGGCGTCGAAGGCCTCACGCGCGGCGGCCACTGCCGCGTCCACGTCCGCGCGGGCCGCCTCGGCGAGGTCTGCCAGCGGGCTCGCGTCGAACGGGTTGATGGTCTGCGAAGTGCCCTCACCCGCCGCCGGGACCCACGTCCCCGCTATGTAAAGCTGCTTCACCGCTTGCCCTCCTCACGCTCACTGTAGACATCAATTAAGTTGCTGGGGTGAGCGCTTCGCGGACCACGCTGGCCGGGCGGCTGGCCCGCATGGGTTTCGCGGACGCCGCCCGGGCCGGGGGCCTGCTGCTCGACGCCGGCCTCGGCGGCCCGGCCGCCGGCCTGGACACCGGTCCGGAAACCGGCCCGGCCGACGGGCTGGACGGCGACGCGGTGGTGGCCGCGCTGGCCGAGGCGGCCGATCCCGACCTCGCGCTGGCCGGGCTGGCCCGGGTGCTCGGCGCCGCGAAGGATCCCGGGGCCCTGCGGGCGGCGCTGCGCGACGAGCCGGACTTCCGGCGCCGGCTGACCGCGGTGCTCGGCGTCAGCGCCGGCCTTGCCGATCACCTCACCCGGCATCCTGGCGACGTGGGCGTGCTCCGCGGCACCGTCAGCCGCCCGGAACCGCAAACGCTGACCGGGGAGATGCTCGCCGCCGTGCAGGGAACGGCAAACCAGGCGGCGGCGCTGGCGGCGGCCTACCGACGCAGGCTGCTGCACCTGGCGGCCCGGGACGTGACCGGGGCGGCGACCATCGATGAGGTCGGGGAGGAACTGGCCGACGTCGCGGCGGCGGTGCTGGAGGCGGCGCTCGCAGTCGCCCGGGCCGAGCTGCCCACGGCAGCGCCGCCGTGCCGGCTCGCGATCGTGGCCATGGGCAAGTGCGGGGCCCGTGAGCTGAACTACGCCAGCGACGTCGACGTGATCTTCGTCGCCGAGCCGGACCCCAGCAGCCCGAGGGCGGCGGAGGAGACCGCCGCGCTGGCCACCGCAAGCAGGCTCGCCGCCGGGGTGATCGGCGTGTGCGCGCGGTCCACCCCCGAGGGCGGCATCTTCCCGGTGGACCCGAACCTCCGGCCGGAAGGCCGGGCAGGCCCGCTGGTCCGCACGCTGGCCAGCCACCGCGCCTACTACGAGCGGTGGGCAAAGACCTGGGAGTTCCAGGCGCTGCTGAAAGCCCGGCCGGTGGCCGGCGACCTGGGCCTCGGCACCGCCTACGCCGACGCGCTGCGCCCCATGGTGTGGCAGGCGGCGCGCCGCGAGCATTTCGTGGCCGACGTGCAGGCGATGCGCCGCCGTGTCGAGGCGTCGCTGCCCGCCAGGCAGGCAGGCCGCGAGCTCAAGCTAGGCCCCGGCGGCCTGCGCGACATCGAGTTCGCCGTGCAGCTGCTGCAACTCGTGCACGGGCGCACCGACGAGACGCTGCGCGCGCCCGCGACGCTGCCCGCGCTGGCGGCGCTGGCGGTCGGCGGGTACGTCGGCCGTGCCGACGCCGCCGAGCTGGCCGCCGCGTACCGGTTCCTGCGCCGCACCGAGCACCTGCTGCAGCTGCACCGGGTCAGCCGCACGCACACCCTGCCCGAGGATCCCGCCGTACTGCGCAGGCTCGGCCGGGCGATCAGAATTTCAGATGAGCCGAACGAGCCGTCGCTTCCTCCTCCGGTGACCCGCGCCGACCCCGCGGCGGAGTTCGCCGAGCTCATGAGCCGTCACGCCAGGCAGGCCAGGCGGCTGCATGAGAAGCTGTTCTACCGCCCGCTGCTGGAAGCGGTGGCCCGGCTGCCGACCGAAGCCGCCCGCCTGACCCCGGACGCGGCCCGGGCGCGGCTCGAGGCGCTCGGCTACGCGGACCCGGCCGGAGCGCTGCGGCACATCGACGCGCTGACCTCAGGCGTGTCCCGGCGCGCGGCGATCCAGCGGACGCTGCTGCCGGTGCTGCTCGGCTGGTTCGCCGACGCCGCCGAGCCCGACGCGGGCCTGCTGGCGTTCCGGCAGGTCAGCGAGGCTCTCGGGCAGACCCCGTGGTACCTGAGGCTGCTGCGGGACCAAACCAAGGCGGCTGAGCGGATGGCGCACGTGCTGGCATCCAGCCGCTACGCGACGGGCCTGCTGCTGCGCGCGCCGGAGGCGGTCGCCATGTTCGGCGACGACGCCGAGCTGGTGCCGCGGGGCCTGGCAGCGCTGCGTTCGGAGATGATGGCGGCGGCGCAGCGGTACTGGGACGACGCGGAGGCCGCGGTGACCGCGGTACGGTCGGTGCGGCGCCGTGAGCTGCTGCGCACCGCGACCGCCGACGTGCTCGAAGCGGCGGACCTGAAAGCCACGGGCCAGGCGCTGACCGCGATTACCAGGGCCACCCTGGAGGCCGCGCTGGCCGCGGCCGAGCGGAAGGTCGGCGGCGAGCTGCGCCAGCCGCTGCCGACGCGGTTCGCGGTGATCGCGATGGGCCGGCTCGGCGGCCACGAGTGCAGTTACGCCAGTGACGCCGACGTGCTGTTCGTGCACGACCCGCTGCCCGGCCAGCCGGAGAAGCTGGCCTCCGACGCCGCGCACGCGGTGGCGGCCGAACTGCGCCGGCTGCTCGCGCTGCCGGTGTCCGACCCGGCCCTAAGGGTGGACGCCGACCTGCGGCCCGAAGGACGCCAGGGCCCGCTGGTGCGTACGCTGGCCGCCTACCGGGCCTATTACCGGCGGTGGTCGGCACCGTGGGAGGCGCAGGCGCTGCTGCGCGCCGAGCCCGCCGCCGGCGCTGCCGGGCTCGGCACGCAGTTCACCGCGATGATCGACGAGTTCCGCTACCCGAAGGGCGGGATCTCCTCCGCCGCCGTCCGCGAGATCCGCCGGATCAAGGCGCGGGTGGAGGCCGAGCGGGTGCCGCGTGGAGCGGACCGGGCCCGGCACGTCAAACTCGGGCCCGGCGGGCTGTCCGACGTCGAGTGGGCGGTGCAGCTGCTGCAGCTGCGGCACGCGCACGCGCTGCCGGGGCTGCGCACCACCCGCACCGGCACCGCCATGGCGGCCGCGGTGCAGGGCGGACTGCTGTCCGCGGAGCAGGCGGCGGCGCTCGCGGCGGCCTGGCAGCTCGCGGCCCGGATCAGGAACGCGGTCATGCTGGTCCGCGGACGGCCTGGTGACACCCTGCCGGCCAGGCACGGCGAGCTGACCGCGGTCGCCCGCCTGCTCGGCTACCCGCCCGGCGACGCCGCCCAGGCGCTGGAGCAGGACTACCGCCGCTGCGCCCGCCGCGCCCGCGCGGTGATGGAACCCCTGTTCTACGGGTAACGAAGGAGACGCACGGGGCTGAGGGCGAGATGCCCGGCCGGGGCCCGAGGGTCAGATTGCGCCGCGGGGCAGGCCCGTGGCGGCCTTCATGCACGCGCCTGGCGGGCACACCCCGGGGTGTGCCCGCCAGGCAGCGGTGATGGGGCTTAGCCCTCAGGATGAGGAACCGGCCAGGTCAGCGACGAAGTCGGTCCCCGGTGAGCCGAGCCCGGTCATGCTGTCGTAGCCCGGGGCCGTGCTCAGCGTGTTGGGCCGCGTGGCGCAGTTGCCGGTCTCGTCACAGTAGGTGATCGGGCCTTCATAGGTGATCTCGCGGAAGGAGTCGATGTACCCCTTCGCGCCCGGAACGTAGGTGAACGCGTGGTCCACCCGGTACTGGGCCTGCTTGCCGCCGGGCACGATGTCGTAGATGGCGCCGGACACCGTGTCAAGCCGGTAGGTCGCCGGGTTGAGGAACCCGAGGGGCGCGCCCGCGGCCTGGTCGGCGTCGGCGACCACGCCGGCCAGCAGCGGCGAGGCCAGGCTGGTCCCGCCGTACCGGGTCTGCCCGTAGGCGACGGTCCCGTCGGGGAACGTCTCGGTCAGTCCGATGAGGAAGCCGGTCGCCGGGTCGGCGTCCATCGAGATGTCGGGGACCACCCGCATCGGCGTCGGGCCGACGACGGGCTCGTTGCGCAGCGCCAGCGAGGACGGCACCACCGGCACCTGGTAGAACGGCTCCGGGTAGACGTAGCTGGTGAACCCGCCGCTGCCGCCGTCGTAGGTCACCGGCAGCCAGGTGTTCAGCGTCGACGCGGTGCAGCCGGGCAGCTTGTTCTCGACGTTGGCCGTGCACTTGAACGAGCGGCCGGTGGCCCAGCCGAGCTCGCCGGTGCGCTGCCCGCTCGCCCCGATCTGCAGCGTGGTGCCGCCCACGGCGGTGACGTACGGGCTCGACGACGGGTAATCCGCGGCGGAGACGCCGAGAAGGTTGAAGTTGTCGCCGTCGTCCCCGGAGGAGAACTGCACCGTGATGCCGGTCGCGTCGGCGAGCAGGAACACGTCGTCGAACGCGGTCCTGGTCGCGACGTCGTCCAGGAGGTCTCCGCCGGTGTCGGCCCAGGAGTTGGTGACCACGTTGGCCAGCCCGTTGTCGACCACGGTCTGCTCGGCGGCGAGCAAGCCGGTGTCGAGGCAGTTCTGCGCGCCGACGTAGAGGATGTGGGCGTTGCCCGCCATCGAGTGCACCGCCTGGACGTCGATAGCCTGCTCGACCAGCCAGCTGGAGGCGTCGCACACCGTCTGGTTGTTGAACGGTGTCGCGAGCAGCTGGCTGAAGTGCGCGTTGGCGAACGGGTTGCCCGGGTCGTTCATGGCGAAGTACCGGGTGGAGTCGCTGACGATGGTGGCCGACCCGTAGGCGTCGACGATGGCCACGGTGACGCCCTTGCCGGTGCTGGTCGAGCCGACGTTGTAGGCCGACCGCAACTGGCCGGGCTTATAGCCGCACACCTGATCCGAAACCGTTGTGGGGTAGCCGTGACCGAACGGCGGCGTGACCGTCGTGGTCTTCTGCCCGTAGTAGGTGCCGCACGGCGGCGCGGTGATGAACGCGGGCGGCGGCGGCGGGAACGGGCTGGTCGAGGTCGACGGGCTTGGCGTGGGCGACGGGCTTGCCGTGGCCGATGGGCTTGCCG
>JAFAPY010000356.1 GCA_019246795.1 Streptosporangiaceae bacterium
GGCCGCGGCCGCCATCGCCACCGCAGTGCAGAAGCACATCAAAGCACCTTTTCGCACGAGTTGCGACAATTCACCATCTCTTTACCCTCCAGCCCACTTTGCGTTGACTGTGACGGCAGGCAACACGGTCACCGCGCTGTGGAACTATGCGCAGCGGTACTCCCTGAGCGACAACAACTACGGCACCACCTACGGGCCGTCGACTCTCAGCGCGCTCAACGTGTCCTCCGCCCAGACCTACGGCGCCGTCTCGGTGCGGAGCTGACCGGTTCGAACGTCACATGGGGATGGCTCGAGGGCGGCTTTGACAACGGGTACGTCCCCGGTCACGGCAAGCCCCCCACGACGGCGCAGATCTGCTCGGAGAGCCATACGAACGTGGGCGGCACTTCCGTGATCGACTACATCCCGCACCACGAGCCGTTCCAGTACTACGCATCCACCGCCAACCCGATGCACAAGCCGCCGACGTCGGTGGCCATGATCGGGCACACGGACCAGGCCAATCACCAGTACGACATCGCCGATTTCTGGGCGGCCGCCGACGCGGGCAACCTGCCCTCGGTCTCCTACCTGAAGGCGCCGGCGTACTCCGACGGCCACGCGGGCTACTCTGACCCGCTCGACGAGCAGACCTGGCTGGTCGGCACCGTCAACCACCTGGAGACCCTGCCCACCTGGAAGTCCACCGCGGTCGTCATCACCTGGGACGACTCCGACGGCTGGTACGACCACGTGCTCGCCCCGCTCATCACAGAGTCGCAGACCTCGCTGGACGCGCTGACCGGGGCCGGGCAGTGCGGCAGCATGCTCAGCCAGGTGCCGGTCAACTCGGCCGGGAAGCCGGAGCAGGGCAAGTGCGGTCTCGGGCCGCGGCTGCCGTTCCTGGTCATCTCCCCGTGGGCGAAGTCGGACTACGTCGACAACATCCTCATCGACCAGAGCTCCGTGGTGAAGTTCATTGAGTACAACTGGAACCTCCCGGCGCTGGCCAACGGCGCGGCCGACGCCGCCGCCGGGTCGATCCTGCCGATGTTCGACTTCGGGTCTTACAACCCGCCGCTGTACCTCAACCCGTCGACCGGTGAGCCGGTCAGCGCATCGTGGGCAGCCGCGCATCTGTCCGATTGACCAGCAGCACGCCGCGGGCACGATGGGTCACACGTAAAAGGGCGAAACGCCCGGTCGGCAGGTCCGGCGGCAGCCGGCCGGTAGCGTTGCGCACGTGTGGATACGTGGCCATGACCCGGCGCTCAGCGTCGCGGAGAACTACCGGGCATTCGCCGCCGAGGCCCGGGGCCGCTCCCCGATGTATGAGTCACTGGCCGCGTCGGTCGCCGGCGACAGCCTGATCCTGGGTTTTCTCGATTCGCTGTCGGCGGACAAGCGCCAGCCGAACCTGCTGTTCGCGGCCGCCCGGTACCTGCTCGGCGCGCCGGCCGACATCGGCCGGCTGCGGGCCCTGGTCGGCCAGCGCTCACCGGAGCTGGCGCAGGTGATGCTGGCCAGGCGGACGCAGACCAACGAGCCGGCCCGCTGCGCCACGCTGCTGCCTGCGCTGGCTCAGCTGCCGCCCCCGCTCGCGCTGATCGAGGTCGGCGCCAGCGCCGGGCTCACCTTGCTGTTCGACCGCTACTGCTACGACTACGCCGGACACCGGATCGCCGGCGCCGACCCGCTGGCGCCGACGCTGCGCTGCACGCCCCGCGGGCCGGCGCCGCTGCCGGACCGGGTCCCGGCGATCGCCTGGCGGGCCGGGCTGGACCTCAACCCGCTCGACGTCACCGACTCAGATGACGTCCGCTGGCTGTCGTGCCTGGTGTGGCCCGGCGAAGGCGACCGCGCGCGGCGGCTGGCCGCCGCGATCGCCTGCGCCCGGCGTGACCCTCCGGCGGTGCACCGCGGTGACCTGCGCACCGACCTGCCCGCCCTGGCGGCCCAGGCCCCCGCCGAGGCCACCCTGGTCGTGTACCACTCCGCGGTCCTGGCCTACGTGACGCCGCAGGACCGGCGCCGGTTCGCCGCCACGGTCCGCGGGCTGCCGGCTGCCTGGCTGTCTAACGAGGCGCCGGGCGTGGTCCCGGGCGCGCCCGTGCCCGCGCACCAGGGTTTCCCGTTTTTGCTCACCCGGGACGGCCGGACCCCGCTGGCATTCGCCGACGGTCACGGAGCCTGGCTGCACTGGCTTGCGGATTTACCCGGCGCCTGGGTAGCCCCTAACTGCCACCCGGTCGCCCATTTGCCGGATAGTCTCCGGCACTCCGGCTCCGCCGGGGAAAAGCGGCCCGCCCGGCCACGGGCCGTCCCGTTCAGAATGCGCAGCGTCCCGTTGCTGCGATCGGGTGCCGGTAACTGAACATCCATGCGGCCGCCACGGAAATACGGCCGGGTTCGCGCCCTATTCGTTGCAGACAGATAGGATGGGCGCAGAATAGGACAATCCGGGTGCGGGGCATTCTGCAAAGCCGGCGTCGCTGGGAGAATCAGAGCTTCCCGCCAGACCCGACGCGAGCAGCTGCGGCACCGCGATATCAGATGACGCCCCAGTCGGCGAGGATCTCGGCAAGGCCCTCGGTCAGCGGGAGGGCGCGCAGGTCCCCGGGCGCGACCCAGCGCGCGTCGGCGGCGTCGTCACCTGCGGTGAGCGTGCCGCCGGTGACGGTAGCGGCGTAGTCCTTGATGTCGATGACGGCGTCGGCCAGGCCGGGCCGCTGCACCTGGCCAATCAATCGTCCGGTTTTGACAACGAGGCCGGTTTCTTCCTTTGTTTCGCGCTGGACTGCCTCTATGTCCGTTTCATTCGGCTTTATCCGGCCACCGGGCAGTGACCATAGCCCGGCGCCCGGTTCATGACCGCGCTTGATCAGCAGCAGGCGCCCGGCAGAGTCTTTGATCACGGCGCCGACGCAGGGGATAACCGGGCCCGGAGGCGGCTCGGCATCGCCGTACGACACGTTTCAGTATGAACGACACGCGCGGCGTCGGCAAATGTGGTACGGTTTGGGCCGGTATCCGAGGACACCGTACTTATGGGGAGCGCGAGATTAAGGTTGCGGTTTGGTCACGCCGGATTAATTGCTCGCAATCGGCGTCAACCACGCGAACATGTCCCGCGTCTTCAGTATCGGGTGAAGGGGAAAGGGCCCCTTCACCGCCATCCAGCGGGGCGCAGGATCCGCGCGGCCGCTGTTTACATACAGAACCGAAGCAGCTAGACGGCTTTGGCGGTCCAGCCCGGTGACTGCAATTCACCGGGCCGGACCTTGACCCCCGGCCTGCGCAGGGAGGGCGAGGATCTGTGCACGATGCTAACCGTCGTCGCGGTCGTAAGTCCCGTGTGCTGTCAGCGCGTGGCCGCAACGTAACGGCTGCGCGCGCTCTCCTGTGCCCTGTGCGGCCATCAGTACCCACCGAGCTTCCCGGCTAGCCGGGATTTCCCCTCTCAACCCAGCACGACCGATCAGGTCAGCCGTTCCTGACGTGATCAGGCCACCGCTCACCGGCAGCGTGCCGGGCGGGTCGGACGATTCCGACACGCACGCTGCGGGGGCCAGCTCGGCCAGCCGTGCGCAGGGCGCGGCTGGAGTTCCAAGAAGGGAACGAACGGTACATGTCCATCAAGAGCAAGGTGCTCGCCGCGGCGGCGACGCTGACTCTGGTCGGCGGCGTCGGCGCAGCAGGTGCGCTCGCCGCGTCCCCCGCGAACGCGGCCACGGCGTCGTGCGGCTACGGCTTCGCCGAGCGCTGCATCAACATCTACAACTTCCAGTTCGGCAGGAACTTCCTGCTGGACACCTTCCAGCAGGGCGAGCGGGTCAACCAGCCGATCATCCTGTTCCAGGCCAGCAACATCGACCCGGCGGAGGACTTCACAGCCTCGGACCTGGTGGTCAAGGGCCGTCCGATGACGGTTAACGAACTCCAGGCGCTCGACCCGATCTTCTCGCCGGCCACGCTGGTGCAGTACGGCTACGACGACGTGTACGAGTTCCAGTACGCGCCGTACGGCGTGGACAGCGGGCTGTGCGTGGGCGTCAAGGCCACCGCGGGCCAGGGCGAGCCGGTCAGCCTGCAGCCGTGCGGCGTGTCCGCGAACACCGTCTGGATCGTGGACAGGGCTGACACGTTCCTCGGCGGCACCGTGCCGCTGATCAATGGGTCGAACGCCAACTTCACCCACCCGTACGTGCTGACCTACCCGGCTTACGGCTACCCGACCGACAGGCCGCGGCCGCAGCTCACCGTCACCGAGCTGCAGACGTACTCCAACTACCCGCACGTCGCACAGAACCAGCTGTGGGGTGCGTTCATCGGCCCGGTCCGCTGAGGATTGGGGTAACACCCAGGCACAGCCATGACCGATAGGCGGCGCCGGTCTCCGCAGGGGGACCGGCGCCGTCGCCGTGCCCACGGAAGGTGCCGGCATGGCTCGCTCCGGAACGGGTAAGAACGGCTCACGCCGGCTCGCCGGCACTTTCCATCCGGTTTCCATGAGGTCCGAGTGGCTCACGACCGTCGCCGTCGCTTGCATCTGTGCCCGCGCTGCGGCACGCCTGTCCGGGAGCCGACCGCGTGGTCCAGCGCGTGGCGCTGCGAGGTGCACGGGGAGGTCCACCCGCTGCTGCCGCCGTTCCGCCCGTCCCGTGAGGGCCTGGACGGCCTGCTCCGCTTCCCCGGCGTCCCGGTCCTGGCGCCGTGGCCGCTCCCGGCGGGCTGGCTGATGGCGGGGTTCGCCGGCGCCGGCGACGAGCGGACCGGCACCCGCGCGGCAGCCGTGGCGGTGGCGGGCCCCAACCCGCTCGGCGGCCCGGCCGACATGCTGGTCGTCACCGAGGACCCGGGCGTCGGGCTCGGCGCGGCGCTGGCCGGCCTGGACGGCGTCGACCCGGGGGCGGGATTCGCGTCTGCGCCGCCGGCCGCCACCGTGTCGTTCGGCAAGCACGACTTCCCGCTGTGGCAGGTGGGATCCCCGGACCGGGCGGTGTTCGCCGGGGAGATCAAGGGCCGCTGGCTGTGGCTGGTGCTGTGGCCGGACACCGCCGGCGTGCTGCTGGTCGAGCCGCTGGCGCTGCGTGACCTGCGGGACCCGGGCCAGGATCTCGACCTGCCGTTCGGCGCCGAGTCCCCGCGGCTGCCGGCCCGCTGACCCCGCCGTGATATGCGCGCCGACCTGCACACCCACAGCGACGCCTCGGACGGGACCGATCCCCCCGCGCAGGTGATGCGCCGCGCCGCCGCGGCCGGCCTGGACGCGGTGGCGCTGACCGACCACGACACGGTGGCCGGGGTCGCCGCGGCGGCCGCGGCACTGCCGGAGGGGCTGACGCTGCTGCCCGGCATGGAGCTGTCGGCCCGGCTGGCAGAACGCAGCCTGCACCTGCTGGCGTACCTGTTCGACCCGGCGGACGCGGAACTGGCCGCCCAGGCCCGGCTCATCCGCGAGGACCGGGTCAACCGCGCCCGCGCCATGGTGGACAAGCTGGCCGGCCTCGGCGTTCCGGTCACCTGGGAGCAGGTCGCCGCGATCGCCGGAACGGCCGTGGTGGGCCGCCCGCACATCGCCCGCGCCATGGCCGCCAGTGGCGCCGTCGCGTCCCCGGACCAGGCGTTCACCGCGGAGTGGATCGGCGAAGGCGGGCGCGCCTACGTCGACAGGTACGCGCTCGACCCGGCCCGCGCGATAGGCCTGGTTCAGGCGGCCGGCGGCATCACGGTGCTCGCCCACCCCGGTCCCTCGCGGGTCTCCGCTGACCAGATCGCCGGGCTGGCCGCCGTAGGGCTGGCCGGGGTGGAGGTGTTCCATCCCGATCATGATGAAGCCGAACGATCCTTCCTGCTTGCCCTGGGCCACGATCTCGGCCTGGTGGCCACCGGCGGCAGTGACGATCATGGCTCCTTTACCGGTGACCGCATCGGTACCGAAACCACACCGGCCGGTGCGTACCACGCGCTGGTGTCACTGGCCACCGGTGCCGCGCCGATATCGTGCCGCCCGGCATGAACCGTGCGCCGGTGCGCGAGGATCGTTCGGTGAAGTTTTTTCTCGATGTTTTCGTCACGCTGCTGGTGATCATGGACCCGGCCGGGACGGTCCCGCTGTTCCTCGCGCTGACCAGGGGACGGTCGGAGCGGGACAGGCACCGGCTGGCCTGGCAGGCCACGCTGGTGGCCTTCGCCGTGATCGTGGTGTTCGCGTTGTTCGGCCGGGGCATCCTGGACTACCTCGGGGTGAGCCTGGCGGCCCTGGAGGGCGCGGGCGGCCTGCTCCTGGTCCTGGTCGCGCTGGAGCTGCTCACCGGCAGCGGCACCGAGCCGACCGCCGCCGAAATGGAGCGGGCCAGCGTGGCGTTCGTGCCGCTCGGCACCCCGCTGCTGGCCGGCCCTGGCGCGATCGTGGCCACGATGCTGTTCGTGCAGCGCGTGCACGGCATCGGGGACGGGCTCGCCCTGGCCGGGGCGATGGTCGCGGTGGCGCTGGCGGTCTGGCTCGCCATGCGCTTCGCCGAGGGCGCGCGCCGGCTGCTGACCGACAACGGCGTCGAGCTTGTGACGAGGATTTCCGGGCTGCTGCTCGCCGCCATCGCCGTCCAGCTCATCGCCAACTCGGCCATCGCGTTCGGCCGCAGCGTTTGACAGACCGCTGTGGTAGGAAGAGCGCATGACCGCGCGGATCGAACGGGTGGCCTCCCCGGGGGCCGTTAATGCCTGGATCGTCGGTGACGACGATGAGGTCATCGTCATCGATCCGGGCAGCGACGCCGCCGGCGTGCTGGACGCGGTCGGCGACCGCGAGGTGCTCGCGGTGATCTGCACGCACGGCCACGCCGGGCATGTCGCCGCGGCGGTGCCGGTAGCCGATCGGGACGGGGTGCCGGTAGCGCTGCACCGGCAGGACCGGCTGGCCTGGCGGGAGGCGCATCCGGATACCGACGCCGACATCGAGATGGAAGACGGCGGGACCTTCGAGGTCGCCGACGTGTCGCTGGAGGTCATGGGCACGCCCGGCCACACCCCCGGCTCGGTGTGCCTGTACTGCGAAGAACTCGGCGCCGTGTTCACCGGGGATGCCCTGGCCGCCGACGGGCCGGTCCCGCATGACGGCGAGTTCCCCGACTTCGCCGGCCAGCTGACCGCGATCGGCGAGCACCTGCTGATCCTGCCGCCCGGCACCCGCGTGTTTCCCGGCCACGGCGAGGACACCACGATCGCGGCGGCGGAGAAGAACTTCGACGCCTGGTTCTCGGCCGGCCCCTCCTAATGGAACAGCTCGGCTTCGAGGGCATGCCGCGGCGGCTGTACCCGTGCACGCCGACGCGGCTTTCCGCCTGGCTGGACTGCCCACGCCGCTACCGGATGAGCTACCTGGACCGCCCCCCGCCGCCGAAAGGACCGCCGTGGGCGCACAACAGCCTCGGCGCCAGCATCCACAACGCGCTGGCCGGCTGGTGGCGGCTGCCGCTGGCACAGCGGACCGTCGCGGCCGCCGGCGGCCTGGTCGGACGCGGCTGGATCGATGAGGGTTTCGCCGACGCTGCCCAGTCGGCGCAGTGGCGGCAGCGCGCGGTCGCCATGGTGCAGCGGTACGTCGCCGGGCTGGACCCGGCCGACGAACCGGCCGGGGTGGAACGGACCGTGGCGACCCGCACGCCCACCATCGCCGTCTCCGGCCGGATCGACCGGCTGGACGCCCGGCTTAACGACGGAGCGACGGAGCTCGTCGTCGTCGACTACAAAACCGGACGGCACCTGCTCACCGTCGACGACGCCCGCGGCTCGATGGCACTGGCGCTGTATGCGCTGGCCGCCGCCCAGACGCTGCGGCGGCCCTGTTGCCGGGTCGAGCTGCACCACCTGCCGTCGGGCGAGGTGCTGACCTGGTCGCACACCGACGCGTCACTGGCCAGGCACCTGGCCCGCGCCGAGGACATCGCCGCCGAATGCGCCGCGGCGGACGACCAGATGCGGGCCGGCCTGCCCGCCGGCCGTAACGACGAGGTGTTCCCGCCCCGTCCCAGCGCGGCCTGCGGCTGGTGTGACTACCTGCGGCACTGCCCGGAAGGCGCGGCTGCCGCGCCGGCCCGCCGTCCCTGGGACGGCCTGTCCCCGATCTCAGGGAGCCCTGCGGAACCAGATGGCGAAGCGGTCCGCCAGTGAGGTGTTCCTGGCCTTCCCGGTGGCCACGATGTCGGCCAGCGAGCCGCTGTCGGCGATGACGGCGAAGTAGCGCTGCCCGTTCTCCGGGTCGGCACAGATCGGCCAGTCGGCCCGCTCGCCGTTGTTCATCACCGTGTAAATACCGGTGACGCGGTCGTGGACCCGGCCGTACACCACCGCGGTGCCGTGCCCCATGGTCGCCATCGTCATCCCGGCGCCGACCGGATGGCGGTCGCTGACCTTCACGTCGCACAGCGGTATCCCGGGCTCCCCGCCGCGGTCGACGGCCACGCACGCGCCGCCCTGGGTGTCCCGGTAGCTGACCAGGCAGTACCGGCTGTCGTCCACCGTCCAGGCGGCCAGTTCGCGGACCGGCGTGTGCGGCCGCCGCGACCCCGGGGGACGCACCTGCCGGCCCCGCGGCCAGGTCCACTCCTGGCCCGCCAGCACCCGGTACAGGAACTCCCGCGAGATGCCGGCCGTGCGTGCCACGGCTTGCTTGTTGTCCATGCCGGCCTGGCTGCTGCGGACGGCATCGCCCAGCAGCGCCCGGGCCCGGTCCGCCCGCACCGTCGCCGCGCGGTAGCGCAGCACACCGGCGAGCAGGTCCGGGTAGCGGCTGACCCGGCCGTGCTCGATGCGGTCGGCGGCCCGTTCCGCGCTGTCGGCGAGCGCCCCGAGGGCAGCGCCCAGGTTCCCTGACCGGGCAACCGCGCCGGAGGGCTCGCCGCCGGCAGGATTACCGTGCCGGCCATCCGGCGGCGGCGCCCTCGGCCAGCTCCGATTCGGCAGCGTCCCAGAAGCGGGTCAGCACGCTGGCCGTGGTGGCCGGGGCCTCGACGGCGGGGGAGTGCGCGGCGCCCGGGATGCACACCCGGCTGGCGCTCAGCCGGATGGCCATGTCCTCCTGCGCGTCCGGCGGCCACGCGTTGTCATCCTGGCCGTAGATGACCAGCTTGGCAACGTCGGCGGCCCGTGCCAGGTCGGCGGTGCGGTCCGGGGCGCTGAGCAGGTAGCGGCCCATCAGCACCAGGGCGGCCGGGTCGTTGCCCAGCATCCGCTTGGCCAGGAACGCGACGATGTGGTCCGGCACCCCGGCAGCGACCGCCTGCGGCCGCAGCGTTGCCCGCCACAATCGGGCGACCCTGGCCCGGAGCTCGCCGGCGTCCGGCATGCTGCCGTCACCGACGCCGAGCGCGGCGAGCATCGCGCGCAGCTCCGCGGCGCGCGGGCCGGTCAGCGCCGAGGGGCCGGAACTCATCAGCGTGAGCGATCGGACCCCGGCGGGGTCGGCGAGCAGGGTATCCCGGCTGACCAGGCCGCCGTAGGAGTGGCCGAGCAGGTGCCTGGCACCGGTCGCGCGGATGACCGCGGCGATGTCCGATGCCAGCGCAGCGGCGGCGTAGCCGTCCGGGCCGAGGGCGCCCGGCGTCTCGAACTGCCCGCGCATATCGATCGCGATCACCCGGCGACCGCCGTCGGCGAGGGTGTCCACGACGGCGAGGAAGTCCTCCTTGCTGCCGGTGTAGCCGGGCACGAGCAGGGCGGTTTCCCGCTCGCACACCCCCGAGGGCGCAATCGCCTCCAGCGCCGCGAACGGGCCGCGCCCGGTGCGGATCGTGGTGCGCCGGACTCCGTCGGGCAGGTCGATGGAGGTTGGCGTGCTCACTGCGCCGGGCTCAGGACGCCTTGCGCTGGATTTCCTCGGGGCCGAGCTCGCGGCCGCCCCTGGTCCGGCGGCGGCGCCGGGTCTTGGCCAGCTGGTCTCCGGCCGCGGGCGATCGCGCGGCGCCGGCCTGCTGGTTCCCCGCCCGCTTTCCGGCGGCCTGGTTTCGGTTCCGCTGCGCTGCTGGGTTTTTCCGTCCCTGCCCGGAACGGGCACGGCCCGGGCCTCCGACCTGCGCCGACCTGACCCGGCCGGTCTCGCCGATGTCCTCGACGGCCTCTGCCTCCAGGCCGGCACGGGCGCGCAGCGCGCGGGGCAGCGTCCCTGTCGCCTCCCGGGGGATGTCCAGTTGCGTGTACAGGTGCTCAGACGTCGAGTAGGTTTCCTCAGGCTCGGGCTGGCCCAGCCCCAGGGCAGCGTTGATAAGCCTCCAGCGGTGCATGTCCGCCCAGTCCACGAACGTGACCGCGACCCCGGGCCGTCCGGCGCGCCCGGTCCTGCCGATGCGGTGCAGGTAGATCTTCTCGTCATCGGGACACTCGTAGTTGACCACGTGGGTCACGTCGTCCACGTCGAGTCCCCGCGCGGCCACCTCGGTGGCGGTGAGCACGTCCACCTTGCCGCCGCGGAACGCGCGCAGCGCGCGCTCGCGCTGACCTTGACCCAGGTCGCCATGCACGGTCGCTGCCGCGAAGCCCCTGCTGGTCAGCGCCCTGGCCACCTGATCAGCGGTGCGCTTGGTGCGGCAGAACACCATGGTCAGGCCGCGGTCTTTGGCCTGCAGCACTCGGGCGAGCACCTCGATCTTGTCCAGGTGGTGGGTCCGGAACACGTGCTGGCGGGTGCCAGGAGCCGTCCCGGACTCATCGTGGCCCTCGGCCCGCACGTGGGTCGGGCGCCGCATGTGCCGGCGTGCCAGCGTGACTACGTCGGAAGGCATCGTGGCCGAAAACAGCATGGTCTGCCGGTCGCCCGGGGTGCGCCCGATGATCCGCTCGACGTCGGGCAGGAAGCCGAGGTCGAGCATCTTATCGGCCTCGTCGAGGACCAGCGCCTGCACGGCGCTGAGGTCGAGGTGGCGGCGCTCAGCCAGGTCGAGCAGTCGGCCGGGGGTGCCGACCACGATGTCGACGCCGGCCGCAAGCGCGTCGATCTGCGGCTCGTAGGCCGGCCCGCCGTAAACGGTGAGCACCCGGACACCCATGTTGACCGCGGCGGTGCGCAGGTCGTCCGCGACCTGGATCGCCAGCTCCCTGGTCGGCACCACGACCAGGGCCCGCGG
>JAFAPY010000393.1 GCA_019246795.1 Streptosporangiaceae bacterium
GTTCGGCAGCGACTACCCGCTGATCGCCCCGGAACGCTGGCTGGACGACTTCGCCACGTTGCCGATCCGCCCGCAGAACCTGCCGGGAATCCTTAAAGGCAACGCGTTCAAGGTCCTCGGCCTGGCCTGACAGGCGTCGGCGCGCCCAGGCCGTTTGGTGTCGTCTCGTTACCCCGTGTTCGACGGCGAGCATGTCTTCGGTGATGCGTACGGTCCGCCGCGCCGCCGCGTCGGCGGAGACGTTGAACTCCCGGCGGGCGCCATGCTCATTCGCCGGTTCGCTGGTGCCGGCGAAGTTAGCCTAATCGCGGGCGATCTCTCAGCATTCCTTCCGCGTGGTGGCGATTCGGCCTCCAGAACCGGATACCACGCGATGGGAGCCTCCCGCGCGGCCGCGAACACCGCCGCACGTCGCCTTAGGAACTCACGGCTAGGCCTGGCAGAGCAAGCGGCCCTCTTCGTCCGAATCCGACCCGGGAGCCTACCACCGCTGTTACTATGCCTGACCTGCCCCGTACGTCTGTGGGCGTCCGCTACGTCAGCGGCTGATCCCGATCTGGGCCATGATGTCTTGCGGGTCGAATAGAACGTATTCCTGCACCATCTGCTCGTTCTTCCAGTGGGCGATGGTGGTGAAGAACGTGGTAAAGGACTTGCCGGTCGGCTGGATCTGGGTCCCGTCCGGAAGGGTCAGCGGCTGGGTGAAGGTGCCGCTGAGCTTGCCGAGTGCGACCGTCCACTCGCCCTGCCCGAACTGCACGTCGTAGGGGTCGTTGTGCACCCGCATGTCCGGGACGGCACTGATCCACCTGTCCATGTCCGCGCGGTGGGCTTCCAGCCCCACCGTGTCGGGGGAGCCGATCTGGTGCACCCAGACGTCCTGGTGGTGTCGCTTGTTCAGGAAAAAGTCGTAGTCGCGCGAGTTGTAGGTGTCATCGGCGCTCTTCATCAGGCGCAGCAGGTGCGCCACCTCCTTGGTCGGCTCTCCGGTGCCGGTGCCCCGGTCGAATCCCTCCGAATCGGTCACCGACGGCCCGGCGCCCGGAGCACGAGCTTCGAGGTCATCAAGCGGCTGGCTGGTGGTCATGGCGTCCTCCTTAAGTTCTCGGTGTGCCCTCCCAGGAGTTGCTAACTGCTGGTTGCTAACTTACTGTTAGTGAGCGCCTTTCTGAGGCTAGGAGCCGGGAGGGAAACATGCAAGAACGCACTTTTCCGTCAGCCACTCACCGGCCGGTGAGCGCCGCCGATCCCGCGGAGAGGTTTTCCATCCCATCAGCCGACGACCCTCGCTGCGTGGTGCGAGATGTCCTGGACCGCATCACCGACAAGTGGACGTTCCTCGTCATCACGATCCTGGCCGACGGGCCGCTCGGCTACGCCGAGATGCGCCGGTCGACGGCCGGCATCAGTGACAAGATGCTGGCCCAGACCCTGCGCAAGCTCGAACGCCATGGTCTGGTCAGCCGCACCGTGCACGCCACCAAGCCGATCCGGGTCACCTACGCCCTGACCACCCTGGGGACGACGCTCGTGCCACCCGTCGCGGCCCTGCGGGAATGGGCAACCGACTACGGGCCGCATCTGCTAGCCAATCAGGACGCCTCCCGTGACGTCGCCGCGGGCCAACGGTGACCTAACCGGCGTGGCCGATGGCAAACGCCAGGACAAGGCAGACATGGCCCACTGAGCTGCGGACCAAGTGCTGCCCGTGCCCGATCGAGCGGCAACGGATGGTCATGGACGGTCAGTCATGGCCGAGCCTCCCAAGCCATCACCTGCAGGAGCGACTCTGCCGATGCCGGACGTGCCGGGTGACCGTGACCGGCTAGCACAGGTGCTCTTGCGTGCTGGCCGGGCTGTGTCCGTACGCGCAGCCAGGCTTATGGCCTGGGCTCGGGCTCGGTTTCTGCCCGGATGGTAATCAGCTTGCTCGCGCCGGTCAGGTCCAGCACCCTGGCGACGGGTCGCTGCGGCCGCATCAGCAGCAGGCTGCCGCCGCGTTCGTGCAGCGTCCTGGCGGCCAGGACCAGGACGCGTATCGACATCGAATCAGCGAAAGTCAGCCCGGCCGCGTCGATGGCGAGGTGCCGGGGTGCCGCCGGACATCTGGGCGGTAAGCAGCTCGCTCAGCTGCGCGGCAGTGGTTATGTCGGCCTCGCCGGACAACGTGATCAGTGGTCCGTATTCCCCGGCCGACACCGAGGTACGAAGCAGGCTCATAAGGCTCTCCTGCTAGATCTTGCCCGTACTTCTTGACGCGACATGCATACACATTTCAAGCGGCAGGCAGATTACACCCGCAAGCGCCCGGGCGGTGCAGGTCGTGGCTCATGGCTGGCGAACCCCGCAATAGCTCAGACACGTTGCCAATGACTCATGTAATTGGCAACAAACGTCTCTTGTCCTGTGCCATCGGATCTGAGCTATGGTCAGGACCCTGACCTGGGGTGGCTCAGTTTGACTGGCAAGGCCCGGGCGGTTGCGAGCGCCCGTCTGCCAGCGGATTTGAGCCATGTCGCCGCGTCCCGCTACGGCACGCGCTCTTTGAGCCAGTCCAGCACTGTCTGGGCCACCTCGCGCCAGCCGTGATCGATGGTCAGCGAGTGGCCCCGGTCGGGGAACTCACGCAGGTCGGTGACGGCGGGCGACTTGTGGTAGAGCCGCCGGGTCGCGTGGCTGACGGCCGCCGGGACGGTGTGGTCGCGGCCGCCGGCGGTGATCAGCAACGGCCCGCGGGCCTTGTTGCGG
>JAFAPY010000422.1 GCA_019246795.1 Streptosporangiaceae bacterium
CAACCTGGCCGAACCCGTGTACCTGTACGACTCCGACGCGGCGATGCCGCCCGCGGTGCTGTGTGACGGCTGGTTCACGGGCGTGTGGAGCAGGCGCTTCGTCATCGAGCACCAGGCTCCGGTGCGCGTGGTCGGCGTGCACTTCAAACCGTGGGGGCTCGCACCGTTGCCGGCCTGCCGTTGACCGAGTTGCAGGACCGGTCGGTGCCGGTCGATGCGGTCTGGGGTCGGTGCGTCGATCGGCTGCGCGACCGGCTCGCTGGCGCATCGTCGACCGGCGACATGCTGCAGATGATGGAGGGCGAGTTGCGGTCGCGGCTCGTCCCGGCGCTGCCGCCCGGGTTCCAGCTTGTCGGCCACGTCGCCGGGCGCATGGAGGCCTCGTGGGGCGCGGTGCGCGTCGGGGCGCTGAGCGAGGCCGCCGGCGTCAGCGGCAACCAGTTGGCCGCTCAGTTCAAGGCGCACGTCGGATTGACGCCGAAGCGGGTAGCGCGGATCTACCGCTTCGCGCGGGCGATCCTCAGCGTCGATGCCCGGCGTCCGGTCGATTGGGCGCAGCTCGCCCATGCCGCGGGTTACTTCGATCAGGCGCATTTCAGCAAGGAGTTCAGGGACTTCACCGGCCACACTCCGACCGCCTACCTGGCACTGCGGCGCCGGTTCCCGGCCGAGGCCGGGTTCCCGCCGGACAACGGTCCGATGCCCGCCGAGTGATTTTCTACAAGCCCGATGGGTTCCGGCTGCGCCAAGATCATCAGACACACGCAGGCAGACCGAGGGGTAGCAGTGGGCACCGTGATCATGCACAACGTCGTGTCGGTCGACGGCTTCATCGCCGACGAGGACGATGACGTCGGATCCCTGCACGAGTGGTACTTCAGCGGGGACACTCCCATCACGGACCGCAACGACCCGGACTTCGACCACTCCGGAGCCGGAGCGCGGTTCGCGGTCTCGAGCGCCTCGGCCGGTTATGTCCGGTCCATGTGGGCCTCGATCGGCGTCATCGTGATGGGCCGTCACCTGTTCGACCTGGTCAACGGGTGGGAGGGCGACCCGCCCGCGGGCGACCACGTGGTCGTGGTGTCCCACCGGCCCAAGCCCGAAGGCTGGCACCCCGAGGCGTCCTACCATTTCGTCGATGACGTGACCGCCGCGATCGCGAAAGCCCAGGACCTGGCCGGCGAGCGCACCATCGCCGTGAACGCTGGCGACGTCGGCAGCCAGATCCTCGCCGCCGGGCTCGTGGACGAGGTCGCCATGGACGTGGTGCCGGTCGTCTTCGGCTCGGGCAAGCGCTACTTCGGCGGCATCCAGGATCAGCACCTGCTCGACGATCCGCACGTCGTCATCCAAGGCAAGCGTGTGCTGCACCTGCGGTTCAAAGTCCGCCGCGTCGCCTGACCCACTTCCTCGATCTGGAGGCGCACCATGATCGACCGTTCCGACGTCGACCGCCTGCTGGCGGCGAGTCGCTACCTCGTCCTCGGCGCGGCCGACGAGGATGGGCAGCCGTGGGCCACTCCGGTGACACGTTCGTTAACGCACCCGACCAGCCGCACCAGCGCGGTCACGCCCGGCAGCAGCACCTTATGCCCGGTGCCCGCAGTGGACCGTCGCTCAGGTGCTGCTCCACGCCGCGGGCGATCAGCACGCCTGGGCGGCTGTCGTCGGCTCGGGCTCGCCGCCCGGCTACGACCCGTTCTTCCCGATCGGTAACGGCGAGGCGCTCGCCGCCGAGATCCCAGACGCTCGTCTCGCCCGGCTCGGCCGCACCGGACACCGGCTCCCAGCCCGCGCCATCCCGATCGTCGCCTAGGAGCTCATCGCACACACGGCGGGCTGACCGGGCGACCGGCCGAACCACGACAGGTCCGTACGCTGATCGATCCTGTCACGGACACGTCTGTCGGTCGATCACGCTGTTGAACAGCAGGATGACGGCACCCGCACGACTGCCGGCGATGTCACCGCCGGAACCGACTCGGGCAGGTATGCAGCCTCTGGAGGCTGCAGGAGTCGTAGTGACGCTGGAGTTCTCGCTGAGACTCAGGCACCCGGGCGTAACCCTTCGGTCCGGTGTTCCTCGCAGGCCGGCAATATGCCGCGCCAGCTATCTAGCCGGATGGGCTGGTCCGCTTGGCCTGGCGCCTTCACCGGCGTCAGGGCGGCTCTTATTGTTCCGGGATGCTCAGGTAGGGGGCGATGAGGCGGGTGATTTCCTCCGGGTCGGCGCCGAGTCCTTCGGGGAGGTTCCCGTTCAGCCACAGCGTGGCGAGCCCGTGCACCAGTGACCACGCCGCGGCCCCGGCGGCCAGTCGCCCGGCGTCGGGGCTGGCGGTGCCGTAGAGGAGCACGGCGGTGACGGCCCGCGCCTGGCGGACCTGCGGGTCGTCGGGGCGGTATAGTTCGGGCCGGTACATGACCTCGAAGTGGGCGCGGTGGCGGACCGCGAACCGCACGTAGGCGACGCCCATTTCCAGGAAACCGGCATCGCGGGCGCCGCGGAGTTCCTCGGTGAGCAGGCGGTACCCTTCCACGGCGACCGCGGTGAGCAGCCCGGCCTTGTCCCCGAAGTGGTAGGCCGCCGCGGCGTGGCTGACCCCGGCCCGCCGGGCAACCTCCCGCAGGCTCGTGGCGGCTGGGCCGGCGTGCCCGATCGCCTCCACGGCCGCGCGCAGCAGCGCGGGCCGCAGGTCCCCGTGATGGTACGGGCGGGTCGGCTGCGGCGGCATCATCCCATCATAGTTGACATCTGACCACTGGACAGATTATCTTGCCACTGGTTAGATCACGTCATGAACGGAGGCTCCCATGCCAGCACTGTCCTGGGCCCAGCGGCAGCCGGCCGACCCAGACCGCCAGTACCTGGCAATGGCCTCGCGGCTGCCGCTCAAGCGCCGCCGTTCCATCCCCGGCTTCCTGCGCGACACCCTGGCCATCCGCCGCCAGCTCGCCCGCGCCGACGGGCTGGTCGGCTACGCGCTCGATGCCGAGCTGGCGCGCAAGACGTTCTGGACCTTCTCGGTCTGGCAGGACCAGGCCAGCCTGGACGCCTTCGCCGCAGCCGACCCGCACCGGGCGATCATCCGCCGGCTGCGGCCGCTGATGGAGCAGACCTGCTTCGAGTTCTTCCAGGTCCCCGGTTCGGACCTGCCCCTGACCTGGGAGCAGATGAAAGCACCCGTGCGGGGCCAGCAGAACCCCGGCCGCAGCCGGCAAAGCGATGCTATGGACTAGCGGCCCGGGACGCCCGCGGGCGTCCTGGAGGAAGGACAGCACAGATGGCAACGGAAGACTACGGGCTGGCGCGGCGGATGTGGCACCAGCTGGAGCCGGTGCATGCGGTGTTCTGGTATGCGCCGCAGGTGTTCGCCGAGGCGGCCGGGCTCGGGTACGAGGTGGCCACCCGCTGGCCGAGCTACTTCGCCTGGCGGCTGGCGCCGCTGGGCGCGGCGGGCCCGCGGCTGGCGGCGTCGGCCTGCTACAGCTTCAGCCCGGACATGGTGGCCGCCTACGTGCCCGCCGCGTGGGCGATAGCCGCGCCGCCGCAGATTCTGGCGGCGCGCGAGCGCGCGGTCGACCGGGCCTACCGGGAACTGTTCGGCGGCTTGATCGGCTCGCCCGGCCTGGCCGAAGCCGCGGCCCTGGCCCGTGAGGCGGCGCTGGCGGCCGGTACCGCCGGGCGCCCGCTGGCCGCCGCCAACGCGGACCTGCCCTGGCCCGGCCAGCCGCACCTGGTGCTGTGGCACGCCATCAACGTGCTGCGCGAGCACCGCGGCGACGGGCACATCGCCGCGCTGCAGGCGGCCGGGCTGGACCCGTGCGAGGCGCTGGTGTCCTTCGCCGCCATCGGCGCCGCACCGCAGGAGGTCTTTGCCAGCCGCGGCTGGGCCGCGGCTGAATGGTCGGCGGCCCGGGACCGGCTGGCGGCCCGCGGGTGGATCGATGCCGCGGGCAAGGTCACGGAACGTGGCCGGGACGGCCGGGATGAAATCGAATGGCGCACCGACCGGCTGGCCGACGCCCCGTGGCGGGCGCTGGGCCCTGGCCGCGCCCAGCGGCTAGCCGAGCTGACCGGGCCGCTCCTCGGCGGCGCCTTTGAGTCCGGCCTGCTGCCGCTTCAGTCGACCCTGGGCATCGCAACCGTGCCGGCACCCGGCCCCCGTCCCTGAAACCGCCCGGCGGCGATGCGCCCGCAACACCGTTCCGTTCCGACAGGAGGCAGCCGATGACTCCGGCAGGGATCCGGCCGTTCCGGATCGACGTCCCGCAACACGACCTCGACGACCTGCGGGCCAGGCTCAGTCAGACGCGCTGGGCCGCGTCGGCCGGCGAGGAATATGGCTTTGCCCTGCCGCGCTTGCGCCGGCTCGCCGGCTACTGGCTAGCGGGCTATGATTGGCGGGCGCAGGAGGCGCGGCTGAACTCCTACCCGCAGTTCGTCACCGAGATCGACGGGCAGCCGGTCCACTTCCTGCACGTGCGGTGCGGCGACGGCGATGCCGTGCCGCTGATCCTCACCCATGGCTGGCCGGGCTCGGTCGTCGAGTACCTGGACCTGATCCGGCCGCTGACCGAACCGGGCGAGACGGGCGGCCAGGCGTTCGACGTGGTGATCCCGTCGCTGCCCGGTTTCGGCTTCTCCGGGCCGGCCAGTTCCCCCGGGTTGGGGCCACGCAGCGCACCGCGCGGGCCTGGGCCTAGCTGATGACCCGGCTCGGCTACGACCGCTACGGCGCGGTCGGCAACGACGCCGACTCGATGATCTCGCCCGAGGTCGGCCGCCACGACCCCGAGCACGTCGCCGGCGTGCACGTCACCCAGCTGTACTCGTTCCCCTGCGGCGCGCCCGGCGAGATGGACGGCCTCAGCGCCGAGGAAGCGGTCACTACGCCGCCCACACCCACCCTGACGTCCTCGCCGCTGACATCCGCGCCTTCTTCACCAGCCTCCCGCAAAGGACCCGGCCATGACTTTCCCCGTACTCACTGGCTCGCTGGACCTGCTGCACCGCGTTGCGGCCAGCGTTCCCGCAGACCAGCTCGATGCCCCCACCCCGTGCGCGCAGTGGACCGTCGCCCAGGTGCTGCTGCACGCCGCGGGCGACCAGCACGCCTGGGCGTCCATCGTCGGCTCGGCCTCGCCGCCCGGCTACGACCCGTTCACGCCGCCTCGCCAGCCCGGCCGCGACATCAGCCAGCTCATCACCGACGCGATCGATGCGGCCACGATAGCCTGGGCCGGCGTCGACCCGGCCGCCCAGACAGTGCCCACCCCGCTACCGCCCATCCCCGCCATGGCGCCCGAGCTCGCCGCTGCCGCCTGTGCGCTCGACGCGGCCATCCACGCCTGGGACGCCGCTGTCGCCACCGGGCAACCCTCGCCCCTGACCGCAGGGCTGGCCAGCCAGCTCGACGCAGCCGCTCGCGCCACCGCCGAACCGCTGCGCGGCTTCGCCTACGCGGCCGCACTCCCCGCCCAGCCCGGCGACGACCCGGCCGCCGCCCTGCTGCGCTACCTCGGCCGGGACCCCCACTGGGCAGCCTGACCCGCCCGCTTGCGGATCCCCAAACCGAGAAGAGGAAACCTCACACCATCGCGTGACCTGGCGGACAGGCGGAGTCCAAACCGGTGGTGGTTCGCACGCCGCGCTGTGGGATGCCAACGCGCTACTTGCCGTTGCGATCACGGTGTTTGCATCCGGGCCAGCAGCAGGGCCGGTGCTGACCGTCTTGGAGTTCTTCCTGCGTGCGGCGGATGCGACGTTCTCGTGTCGAGGCCTGTTTGGCGTCGAGCACCCAGCAGATGAACTCGTTACGGGCCAGCGGCGTAATGTCGGTCCACGCGGCAAGCGCGGTCGTGTTGGCGATCAGCGCGGTGCGCAGGTCGGCAGGCATCTTGTGCACCACCCCACTGGGTACCCGCTGCCGGTGTCCGGCGTCATCGTCTCGGCGTTTCATCCCGTTCCCCTTTCGTCGTTGCGGGCAGGAGTTGATCGATGAGGATCGACGCGAGCCACTGCTGGTACCGTTCACGGCTCCAGCCTCGGCTGGTGACGAGCAGGCGATAGACCTCGGGCGAGGCGAGCGCATGGACGATGTCAGCCGCGTCGCGTTCGGTGAGCTCAGGACGCAGCGCGCCGGCACGCGCGAGCGAGCGTGTGATGCGGCGCTGACCTCCATGACGCTGCCGGGCGATCTCGGCGAGCGCCGCAGCGGCGCCGCGGTCGGATCGTGCCGCTTCTTCGAGCACGTGGTGGACCGGCGCGGTGCGGACCATCAGCCCGCCGACCAGCGCGGCGAACCCGGTCAGGGTGTCGCGCGGATCCGGGTTGGCGAGCAGGGAGCGGACCTGCGGCCGGTCGGCCATCGCAACCGCCTCCTCGTCGCCGGCGATCGAGACGTCGAGTACGGCCTTGAGGATCCCGAGCTTGGAGGAGAACAGCCGGTACACGGTCGGCTGGGGCGTGTCGGCCAGCTCGCTGATCGCCTCGATCGTGGTGGCCGTGTACCCGCGCTCGAGGAACAGGCGGCGCGCCGCCTCGATGACCGCAGCCCGGGTTCGCCGGGTGCGCGCCTGCGGGGCGGCGCGGACGGCGCGAGGGCCGGCCTTGACATTTGTATCCACAATAGTGATAGTAGCACTATCAAAACGATAGTTCCACTCCCGATTTAGGGATCACCGGCCAGCTGCCGGCGGCCACCGCCCGCATGCCAAGGAAGGGACAAGCCATGACCCGCATCGCATCCGTCATCCTGGAAACACCCGACCCGGTGGCCGCCGAGCGGTTCTACAGCGCCGCCTTCGGTCTCGGCGACCAGCTGCAGGTCCGCGCGGCCGATGCGCCGGCCAGCGGCTTCCGCGGCTTCATCCTCTCCCTTGTCGCCGCTCAGCCGAACATCGTCGACGCCCTGATCGACGCGGCTTCGCGGCGCGGCGCAACAACACTCAAGCCTGCCACCAGGAGCTTCTGGGGCTACGGGGGCGTCCTGCAGGCACCGGACGGGGCGATCTGGAAGATCGCGTCGTCCGCGAAGAAGAACTCCGGGCCGGCGACCCGCCAGATCGACGACTTCGTGCTGCTCCTCGGCGTGGCCGACGTCAACGCGGCCAAGCAGTTCTACCTTGACCACGGCCTGCCGGTCGCCAAGAGCTTCGGCAGCAAGTACGTCGAGTTCGACTCCGCCGGCTCGCCGGTGAAGCTGGCGCTGTACAGCCGCCGGGCCGCCGCCAAAGACGCCGGCATCGCCGCGGACGGCACTGGCTCACACCGGCTCGTCATCACCGGCGCCAGCACGCCGTTCACCGATCCCGACGGCTTTGCCTGGGAAGCGGCCACCACCAGCGCAGCCCGCGCCACGTCCCCGTGACGCGCGGCACATCTGACCCGACGCCACCAAACGACAGCGACCAGCCATGCCCAGCAGCCATCAAGACGCGGCCGGAGCAAGGGGCGGCGATGCGGCACCGGCGGCCTGGCTCAGCCAGCTACAGGATGCGTCTTTCACTCAGGCTGGCCCGGCAGTGCGCAAGGCATACCCGCCGGCGCGACGGATGACCGGACCCCAGCTAGCCGGCTACCTCGAACGCCGGACCTACGCGCTCGCCTCAACCACCCGGCCCGACGGGCGCGCGCACGCCGCGCCGACGCTGTTTTCGCTCTACGCCAGCGCCTTCTGGCTCCCCACGGTCGATGGCGCGACCCGGCTCGCAAACGTCCGGGCCCATCCATGGCTCGCGCTGTCCATCATCGAGGGTGAACACCATACCCACGCCGCGGTTCTCGCCGAGGGACCCGCCGAGGTGCTGGCCACCGCCCCAAGGGACGTCCAGGGCGCCACCAGGCAGCGCAACCGAGCCGGCACCCTGAACTGGGCAACGGCCTGGCTACGGATGACCCCGCAGCGCCTCTACAGCTTGGGGTGCCAGTAAGAAACGTGTCACCAGCCGCAAACGAGCGTGACCGCGCTGGTCAGACTGGGAAGTCGCCGATGACGTCGTCGTAGCGCTGCTGGGCGTCGGCGAGGGCGAGGCGGGAGTAGATCTCCAGGGACTGGCGGGTGGCGTGGCCGCTATAAGGCTGGATGAGTGCGTCATCGATGCCCTGGGTCTTCAGCCAGGTGAACAGGAAGTGGCGGAGCTTGTGCGGGCTGATGGAGGCGGTGATGCCCGCGGCCTGGGTGTAGCGGGCGAGGATCTTGCGGACGCCGCGGTCGCTGTAGGGCTTCTTCCAGCTCGACTCGAACAAGTATGCCGCGCCGACGCGGCGCTGGCCGTCGATGTGCAGGGCGAGTGTTTCCTTGAACGGACCCGGGAAGGGGACGACGCGGTCCTTACCGCCCTTGCCCTGGGTGATGCGGATGCGGCAGGCGTCGAGGTCGACGTCGGCGAGCCGGATCCGGACGAGTTCGGCAACACGGACGCCGGTGTAGAGCAGGGTCTTGACCAGCACGACGTCGCCAGCGCGGCGGGCTTTCCAGACGGCGTCGTAGAACGCGCTGATCTCGGCTTCGGTGGGGACGTAGGGCAGTTTCTTCGGCGCGCGGGTGACTTCGATGCCCAGTTCGTCGCGCAGGCGCCGGAACACTTCCTTGAGGTAGGCGTAGTCGGGCCGCTCGCCGCGCAGGTACTTGGCGAGCTGCCGGGCCTTGCGCCGGGCCGGGGTCCGCGGCGGGCCCGGTGCGGCGGGGGTCACCGGACCTTCCCGGGGCGTCGGCGTGCAGGGCTAGGCGGCGGCCCATGTCGAGCCTGACCTCACCGTAGGGTGCGATGTGTGCCCAGAACAGTGGGGTCAGCCCGCGCCTGTCCTCGGCGGTCAGCCGATCGGTCCACGCCTGGTCGGCGAGGACGTCTTGGACCATGAGGGTGTTGACGTAGACCAGGGCGGTCTGGAGGATGCGCAGGCACAGCACGGACAGTTCCTGCTCATCTCGCCGGTTGGTGGCGATGTCGCCGCCCTTGCCGAAGAAGACCACGCTGTTGGCGCGGTTCCAGGACTCGACGACATTGAGGCCTTCGCCGATCTCGCGCTGCAGGTCCCGATCGCGCAGGTAGCGGGCCAGGAGGGCGGCCAGCCGCCCGATGACGTCCGGACCAAGCCGCGCGGTCACCTGCTGGGCCAGCGCCTGCTCGGCCTGATGCAGGGCCGAGCGGATGATCCGGTCACAGCGGCCGGCCGACGGCGGCTCGATACGCTCCGCGCGGCACCGG
>JAFAPY010000082.1 GCA_019246795.1 Streptosporangiaceae bacterium
GCTCTATGACTCTTTGTTTCGTCCCTCACGGAGTGCTGCATGTCGAGCGAGCGCGAGCGGTTGCGGGCAGACAATGCGGCGTGGACGCGCTGGGGGCCGTACCTGAGCGAGCGGGCCTGGGGGACGGTGCGGGAGGACTACAGCGCCACCGGCGAGGCCTGGGACTTCTCCCCCCACGACCACGCCCGCTCCAAGGTCTACCGCTGGAACGAGGACGGCCTGGGCGGCCTCTGCGACGACCAGCAGCACCTCTGCTTCGCCCTGGCACTCTGGAATGGCCGGGACCCGATCCTCAAGGAGCGGCTGTTCGGGCTGACCGGCTCGGAGGGGAACCACGGCGAGGACTGCAAGGAGCTCTACTACTTCCTGGACAGCACCCCCACCCACTCCTACATGCGGATGCTCTACAAGTACCCCCAGCGGCCCTACCCCTACGAGGAGCTGGTGCGGGTCAACCGGCAGCGCGGCAAGCTGGACATGGAGTACGAGCTGATCGACACTGAGGCGTTCTGCGACGAGCGCTACTTCGACGTGTTTATCGAGTACGCCAAGGCGGGGCCCGACGACATCCTGGTGCGGGTCAGCGCGGTCAACCGTGGGCCGGAGCCGGCGCCGCTGCACCTGCTACCGACGCTCTGGTTCCGCAACACCTGGTCGTGGGGCCGCAGCAAAGAGCGCCCGCAGCTATGGGCGGACGACGCGAACGGCCAGCCCTGGCGGGTGATCCGGGCGGAGAAGTCCGAACTGGGCAGCTACGTGCTGGCCTGTGAGTGCGCCGACCGGCTGCTGTCCACCGAGAACGAGACCAACAACGAGCGGCTGTACGGCACCCCCAACCCCACCTCCTGCGTGAAGGACGCCTTCCACGAGTACCTGATCCGCGGCCGGCAGGACGCGGTCAAGGCGGCGGAGGAGGGGACCAAGGCGGCGGCGCTGTACGCCCGCACGGTGGGGGCGGGCGAGACCGCGACCATCCGCCTGCGCCTGGCCAAAGGGGGCAGCGCGGCGCCCTTCGCCGACTTCGACGCGGTGTTCGCCCAGCGGCAGCGGGAGGCGGACGAGTTCTACGCCGACGTCCAGCCGGAGGGGCTGACCGAGGACCTGCGCCGGGTGCAGCGGCAGGCCTTCGCCGGCATGCTCTGGAGCAAGCAGTTCTACCACTACGACATCACCCACTGGCTGGAGGGTGACCCCGGGGAGCCGCCCCCGCCGCCGCAGCGCAAGCACGGCCGCAACGCGGCCTGGCCCCACCTCACCTGCAGCGACGTGATCTCCATGCCGGACAGCTGGGAGTACCCCTGGTTCGCCAACTGGGACCTGGCCTTCCACACCCTGCCCCTGGCGCTGGTCGACCCGGAGTTCGCCAAGAACCAGCTGCTGCTGCTGCTGCAGGACCGCTACCAGCACCCCAACGGGGAGATCCCCGCCTACGAGTGGGCCTTCGGCGACGCCAACCCGCCGGTGATGGCCTTCGCGGCGCTGCGCATCAACGTGCTGGCCAAGCGGCAGACGGGCAAGGACGACTACCAGTTCCTGGAGCGGGTGTTCCACAAGCTGATGCTGGACTTCACCTGGTGGGTGAACCGCAAGGACGCGGAGGGGAGCAACATCTTCCAGGGCGGCTTCCTGGGGCTGGACAACATCGGGGTGTTCGACCGCAGCGCGCCGCTGCCGACCGGGGGGCACCTGGAGCAGTCGGACGGCACCGCCTGGATGGCCATCTACTGCACCGGCATGCTGGGCATCGCGGCCATCCTGGCGACGGTGGACCCCGTCTACGAGGACATCGCCGCCAAGTTCGCGGAGCACTTCCTGTACATCGCGGGGGCGATGAACAACATCGGGGGGGCGGGGATCAGCCTGTGGGACGAGGAGGACCAGTTCTTCTACGACGTGCTGCGGCTGCCGGACGGCGCGCTGCGGCCGCTGACGGTGCGGACGCTGGTGGGGCTGGCGCCGCTGTTCGCCGCGGCGACGATCGAGGGCGAGGTATGGCAGGCGCTGCCGGAGTTCCGCACGCGCATGCAGCGCTTCGCGGCCTACCGGCCCGATCTGGCGGCGCTGGTGCCGCGCACGTTCGACCCGGGCGGCGGCGCGCGGGGGCTGCTGGCGCTGGTGGGGGAGGAGCGCGCGCGGGCCATGCTGCGGCGGATGCTGGACCCCGAGGAGTTCCTGAGCGACTACGGCATCCGGGCCGTGAGCCGCTACCATCTGGAGCATCCCTACACCTTCACCGTCGAGGGCAATACGTTTGCGGTGCAGTACGAGCCGGCGGAATCACACAGCGGT
>JAFAPY010000168.1 GCA_019246795.1 Streptosporangiaceae bacterium
CCGCGGGACGGTCCCGTCGTGGTGCCGGGGCACGGTGACCTTGGTGACCGCGTTCTTGGTGCTTTGCCACAGCCACAGCGTGCTGCCGTCGGCGATCACGTCGGTCTCGCTCAGCGCGTCCGGCAGGGCCAGGCGGAAATGCCGCGGACCGGCGTAGGCGACTCCGACGGTGTGCGAACCGGTGAGCATCGAGGAGATCGAGGTCGGGTCGGCGGTATCCGGAAGCTTGGGCAGGCCGAGCGACACCGTTTCGGTCACCGTGCCGGACAGCGGCGGCACGCTGTCCTGCGCGGCAATCGCCAGCAGCTCGGCGGCCGTGCGCGGGGGCAGCACGGGCGCGGCCTGCGCGGCGGGGATCAGCGAGGCCGCCATCACGCCGCCGGTCACGACCAGCGCGGCCGCGGGTACCGCCCACCGGGCCCGCCGGGACAGCTTCGGCATAAGGCGCATACATCTGAGAGTACTCGGTTCCCCGCCGAGCGCCCCAGGCCCGTAAGGGGGCAACGCGCCGGGCCCCATGCCTTACCGGCCACACCGGCCTTATGGACTACGTGCCAGCCAGATTTAGGACGTAAGATCGGTGCTTCGGGTAAGAAAAGCGGCCGTATTCGACCACATTTCCTACGTGCAGCACAAATCCTTCGCACTGATTGTCATGCGCAGCGCTCAGCGTGACTGCTGTGGCTGCCGGGGACAGAGTGGCCCAGGAGCTGCGTCACGCGGGGCGGCGGCAGGCGCTGCTGGCCGTCAGGCGCTGCTGGCCGTCAGGCGCGACGAGGGGCGGTGCAGGGCGGAATGACCCTTCCAGGTCACCATCATCAGCGCCCCGCCGAGCGGTGAGTCACCGATGTGCCAGCGACCGCCGGTGGAGCGCACGATCGAGTCGCCGATGGCGAGCCCGAGCCCCGCGCCCGGTCCGTGCTCGGTCGCGCGGTGGAACCTGTCGAACAGCCGCGGCCGGTCCGGTTCGGTAATGCCGGGGCCGCTGTCCTCCACGGCGAGGCCGACCCGGCTGCCGTGCGACGTGACGCTGATGCGTACCTGGCCGTCCGGCCCGGCGTAGCGGCACGCGTTGTCCATCAGCACCCCGGCCAGCCGGTCGATCCATTCCGGCGGCGCGCTGATCAGTGCCGGCTCGGCGGCGGTTTCCGCGCTGATCGCCGGGCCGACCGCGCGGAACCGGTCCGCGCAGGCCTGCGCCAACGTCGCCAGGTCAACCGGCTCGTCGCGGGGCGGCGGCGGCCTGGAGTCGAACCTGGCCAGCCACAGCATGTCGTCGACCAGCTGCCGCAGCCTGGCGGTTTCCGACTGGATGCGGACCAGCGCGTCGCGGTAGGCGGCGGCATCGCGCGTGCTGGCAAGCGCGACGTCGGCCTCGGCCCGGATCACGCTGAGCGGGGTGCGCAGCTCATGCGAGGCGTCCGCGGTGAACTCGAGCTGGCGGCGCCGCGACTGCTCGACCGGGGCCAGCGCGCGCTGGCCGACCACCAGCGAGCCGAAGAACATGGCCAGCAGCAGGAACGGGCCCGCAAAGACCTCGGCGTAGGCCAGCAGGCGCTTGGTGTGCGCGACGCCGGCCAGGCTCTGGCCCGCGACCAGCCAGCCGCTGCCGTCTGCGGCCAGCTCCAGCCGGAACGGGTCTGCGCGGCCGGCGCTGACCGTTACCGCGAGCCCGTCGCGGGCGTGGCCGCCGAGCGGGCGGCCCGGCAGCGCCGGGGCACCCGGGCTGTGCGCGATGACCGCCTGCCGCGCGTTCAGCAGCCAGTAAAAAACCGGTGCCGTGTCGGCGTCGGCGTCCTCAGGGCTGCTGTAGATCCCGGTCTGTGCCATCGGCTGGCTGAGGACGTTCGGGTCGTGGCTGGCCGCAGCCAGGCGGGCAGCCAGCCGGTCGTCGTTCTGCTGGGTCAGCCGGGCGGAGACCACCAGGTTGAGCACGACAACGGCCACGATATAGACCACGGCGACGACCACCGTTGCGATGGCGGCGACCCGTACCGCGGGGCTGGCCCTCATGACGCGACGATCCGGTAACCGATACCGCGGACGGTCTCGATGCGGACCCCGGCGCCCACGAGCTTGGAACGCAGCCTGGCCAGGTGGACGTCAATGGTGTTCGAGCCGAACGCGTCCGCCTCGTTGTCCCACACATGCTGGGCGATCGAACGGCGGTCGGCGACGCCGGGGGAACGCCGCATGAGGATCTCCAGAATGCCGAGCTCGGTCACGGTCAGCGCCGGGCGCTGCCCGCACACCCGAGCCTCACGCGCTGCCGGGTCGAACTCAAGCTGGCCGATCATGATCAGCGGCGCCTGGCTGAACGAGGGCCTGCGCTGCAGGGCCCGGAGCCTGGCCAGCAGCTCGCCGAAGTCGAACGGCTTTACCAGGTAGTCATCGGCGCCCGCGTCCAGCCCGGCGATCCGGTCCGCCGGGGTGTCCCTGGCAGTGAGCATGAGCACCGGGGTGCCGGAGCCGCCGCGCCGCAGCCTGCGGACCAGGTCAAACCCGGACAGGCGCGGCATGCGCCAGTCGAGCACCGCGGCCTCGTAAGAGTAGAACCGCAGGTACGCCGCCGCGGTCTCGCCATCGGGCACCAGGTCCACCACATAGCCCTGCTCCCGCAGCCCGCGGGCCAGCACCTCGCCCAGACCCTCATCATCCTCGGCGACCAGCACTCTCACGACATCCAAATCTACCTGCGGATCGGGCCAGGGCTGCGGAGGTCACGGCGGAAGCTCGCCGCCGCTCACCAGCGCGGCGGTGCCGCCGACGTTGCCGTCGCGGGTCATTGTCTCCAGGGCGCGGGTCTGCCCCAGCAGGTACCGGTCGAAGAAGGAGAGCGTCACCCGGGCCACGAGCCGCGCCACCTGATCCGTCCCCTCGTACGGAGCGAGGTGGCTTGCTCCGAACAGGTCCAGGTAATACCGGACGCCGGAGCTGTCCGCGCGGTACAGCTGCACGCTCAGCCACGGCGGGTTAATCGTGTCCGCACTGCCCTGAACGAACAGCACTGGCGGTGCACCGCCAGGGAAGTACCGTCCGGGCAGCGGCGGCCACTCCGCCCCCGACAGCACGGCGACGGCCTTCAGCCTGTGATCGATGCAGCAGGTGTTGCCCGCCAGGGCGGCGACCGTATCACCGCCGTCAGAGTGGCCGGCCGCGCCGATCTCGTGCTGATTCAGCATGCCGGAAAACATGTCACCGGGTCGCGCGCTCAGCGTAAGCAGCGTGCTCAGCACGTAGGACATGTCCGCTGGCTGGTTCACCAGGTCCGGCTCGTATGCGGCGGCGCCGAGGTGGCAGTTGGTCCGCGGGAAGTTCACGGCGGCGACCGCGTAGCCCGCGCTGGCCCAGGTCCGGAGCAGGTCCGAGTACGCGCCGGCGCACTGCAGGAACCCCGGGGCGAACAACAGCAGCGGGAACGGCCCAGCCAGACCTCCGGTCAGCGGATACCAGACCTGGGTGGCCAGCGTGCGCGCGCCACGGGACTGGCCGCCCGCGCCGGCCTGGGCCGGCTCGGTGAACGTCACCTGCCGGACACCGACCTGGTAGCTGCCGTCGCCGCCGACTGCGGCGGGCACGGAAGCGGGTGCACTCGGCTTCGGCCTGACCGAGGCTGAGGGCCTGCCCGTCCTGGGCGCCTGCTGCTTCGCCTGACCTGCGCAGGCTGGCACAAATGCGAGCA
>JAFAPY010000227.1 GCA_019246795.1 Streptosporangiaceae bacterium
GTTCATGGCGGCGCCAGTGGCGGAGCCGCGAGCGACATGGAGGAGCACTGTCATGACCACAGCGACCAGCCCGGACCAGGCCGACGGCGGCCTGAAGGCCAAGCATCGCGCCATGTGGGCGCTCGGGGACTACCCTGCTCTGGCCGACCGCATCATCCCTGACCTCGGCCAGGTACTGACCGAAGCGTGCGGGGTGCGCCCCGGAGACCGGGTGCTGGACGTAGCCGCCGGATCCGGCAATGCCGCCATCCCCGCAGCCCTGGCCGGAGCCAGCGTAGTGGCCTGCGATCTGACCCCTGAATTGCTGACGGCGGGACAGCAGCGGGCCAGGCAGCGACACGCGGAACTGGAATGGCGGGAGGCTGACGCTGAGGCGCTGCCCTTCGCCGACGACGAGTTTGACACCGTGATGTCCTGTCTCGGCGTGATGTTCGCCCCGCACCACCAGGCCAGTGCCGACGAGCTCGTCCGGGTCTGCCGCCCGGGCGGGACTATCGGCCTGCTCAGCTGGACTCCCGAAGGCTTCCTCGGCCAGATGCTCGCCACCATGAAGCCCTACGCCCCGCCCCCACCGCCTGGTTCCCAGCCGCCCCCGATGTGGGGCCGTGAGGACACGTCCGCGCGTTGCTGGGCGACCGGGTCACCGCCATCACCGCCTGCCGACAGACAGTCCGCGTGGACACGTTCACCAGCCCGGAACAGTTCCGCGACTACTTCAAGGCCTGCTACGGCCCCACCATCGCGGCCTACCGCAACATCGCCGCCGACCGCAGCAGACCGCCGCGCTCGACCATGCCCTCGCCGACCTCGCCCGCCGCCACGACCACGGCGCCCAGGCAACGGTAATGGACTGGGAATATCTGCTGCTCACCACCCGCAAGCAATCCTGATCAGGCACTTGCAGGTCACCTCCGCCCCTGGATCCCGACCCCGGCCGACTGGACCTCTCCCTTGTCCTCGCAGGCGCGGAATCTCCTGGAGAGTGGCAGCCGGGTCAATGCTCGGCGAAGCCGACCGCGCCAGCGGCGCCGCAGGCGGCATTGAGGCAGCCGCCGCAAGCAGGACAATCGAAGCCGAGGACGAGGGCCCCTGCCGCGAGCCCCTCACCGGCGAGGCGAATGATCTATTAGGTCATCAGATCGTGCTGGAAGCCATTTCCGAAGGGAAACCACGTGAAGCGCCATTGACGGAGGAGGGGTGCCGCCGCACACTGAGCGGGCCATCCCCGGACCAGAGCCCAGTCGAGGCTGTTGCATGTTCCTCGGTCATGCCGTCATCGCCCACGTTTCCCGCGCTGGAACCGAATGCGGGCTGCCGCCGCCGGAAAAAGGGTGCGCGAGCCCGGCCAGCCCACTGCCTGCGGAAGGCTCCAAGGGAAGTCGCCACGGGGCGATTTAGTCCTCATGGGGCAGCGGCCCCGGGGCGGCGAACCCACGGGCTGCGCGCCAGCGCAGGAGCGCAAGAGAGCGCCCGTTCACGGCCGCCGATGTGATCTAGCGCGGCCTTCAAACGCCATGTTAGGGTCTGGGCAATATCAGCACTGCCGCTGACCCGTGGGGGGATCATGAAGTTCATCATCGAAGTCGACTTTCCGCACGAGCCGTTCACCACCTACGTCCGGCAGGGCACGGCCGGGGAGAAGATCGGCGAGGTGCTTGGCGCTATCAAGCCCGAGGTCATCTACTTCACCGACAACGGCGTAGGACGCGGCGCCATGATGATCGTCGACCTGGACAGCGCGGCCCAGGCCCCGCACGTGACCGAGCCGCTGATGCACAGCTTCAACGCGTCTGTGCATTACCGGGTCGCGATGTCGCCGGAGGACCTCCAGTCCGCTGGCCTGGAGAGGTACGCCACCGGCTGACAGGCGTGAGACACGCGGGCGGCCGCTGACCCGACGCCACCGTCAGACCGGCCAAGGCGGACCGGTGAGCTTTCTCAGCCGAGGACCTCCGCTCGCGACAATAACGGCCGGTAGCAGTTCTCCCGCCGCCGCGATGCGGCGGACTGGGATGGAACCTGAAGGAGATTCAGATGCAGCATGTGGCTTTTGCGGCCCCGATACTTCCCGGCAAGACCGAAGCCTTCCGCGACTGGATGCGTCTTGAGGGTTCGCGCAGGCTGGAACACGCAGCCTCGCGCGAGCGGCTTGGCATCAGCCGGGAGGCCGCGTGGCTCCAGCAGACTCCCGCCGGGGATATGGCGATCATCTACATGGAGGCCGACGACCTGCAGGCAGCCTTCGCCGGGCTTGCCACCTCTCAGGAGCCGTATGACCGCTGGTCCCGCGAGAAGATAAGCGAAGTCCACGGTATCGACCTCGCGCAGGGCTTCCCGCCGCCGGAGCAGCTGGCGGACTACCGCCGCGACCGCTAGGTTTCCAGCACAGTCAGGGCTGAGCAGGCTTCGTTACGGTCAGCGAGGACAAGGAGGGGAAATGGCTGTCATCATGATCAGCGATGTCCCGGGCGCGACCCCGGACATGATGGAGGAAATGCGCCAAGCGGGCGTCCTTGACCGGCTCAAGGCGGCGCCCGGGTTCAAGGGGCATTGGAGCGGGCCGACGGGCTCGGGGTACCGGGTGATCGAGCTGTGGGAAAGCCCAGATGACTGGCGGGCCTGGTATGACGGCACCGTCAAGCCGAACCTGCCACCTGGTGTGGAGGCCACCGAGCCGACCTTCATCGACCTGACGATGGAACTCCAGCCCGGCTGACCGCGGCCCGGCCGGTGCAAGGGCAAGGCCCACGACGCGGATACCGATCGCGGGCCGGACCAGAAAGGCTTACCGTAACCGGTTCATGATCTGTCGGTTCCTCGCCGTGGCTCTCGCGGAGATGCCCGGCTCGGATTAGGGAGGGATTGTTATGTGGGCGCAGCTCATCAAGATGCAGTTGAAGCCAGGCAAGGACGCAGCCGAGCTAGACAGGCAAATCCGGGCAGCTGAGCAGCCCGGCTCGGGCCTGGTGCGGTCGATCCTGATGCACGACCAGAAGGACCCCAGCCAGGTCTACGGCTTGGTGGTGTTCGAGAGCGAGGAGAAGGCGCGCGCGCGTGAGCAGGATCCGCAGCGCCAGGAAAGGCTGCAACCTGTCCGGGCAATGATGGAAGACATGATGGCTGGCCCGCCGGAGTTCGTGGACCTGACCGTCATGGAGGAATGGACCGGTTAGCTTACCCACTCGGCTGGGAGCCAACGTGGGAGCCACCGGGACGAACAACCTTGCCAGCGGCGCGGATGGCGCTGGACGATCGAGCCAGGTCACGCCGTACGAGCGGACGGATACGAACGAGCAGCCGGTGGGTCTGCTGCTGGCCGACAACGGACGCCTGGCGCTGGTCGACAACTCCAACCGCTTCCCCCGTCCGGGGTCCCGGCCAGCACCCCGCAGACAGTCAGCGTAATCAGCACCGCCGCCGCGCTGGCTCACCGGCGCGCGCTGATCGGCGCCATTCCCGCCGGGTTGTTCCCCCGCGATATCAGCTACGACGCCGCAACCGGTCAGGTGCTGGTGGCGAATTACAACTCCGGAGACATCGAGCTGTTCCATCCGCCGACAGCTCCCTGACGCTGGATGACACCGCCGCTGTACTGCTTCATGAGCGGAACCGGTAACGATGAGAGAGCAGCAAAGCGACATCAGCTGGGTACGGCGGAACCGGTGAGATCTTGACTTAAGCCGGGCCTGGCGACTGCGGCCATCAGGAAGCAGGACAGCAGGCCCCGCCCCGGCTCCTCCTCCTTCGCCCATGACGTCGCTGAGCCGAGAGACTAATGGCGTGCCATCGACTGGACGGGCTCAGCGACCGGGGAGACGTCTCAATCAGGGATCGATCAGCGTACGGACCAGTCGTGGTTCGACGGTCGCCCGATCAACCGGATCAGTCCGATGTGTGCGCGAGTAGTTCGTCCGCGACGACTGGGACGGCGTGGGCCGGGAGCCGGTGCCCGGCGCGGCCGAGCCGGACGAGACGAGCGTCTGGGATCTCGGCGGCGAGCGCCTCGCCGTTGCCGATCGGGAAGAACGGGTCGTCCTCGCCGTGCAGCACGAGCGTCGGCGCGGTGATCTCGCCGAGCCGTTCGCGCCAACGCGGGCCGTGGTCGGCGAAGGCGATGTTGGTCGTCGCGCACTGGACGTCGGTGGTGCGGGCGACCTCGGCCTCGGCGTGAGCCCGAGCGGAGGCCTGGTCAAACGCGCCCGCCCCGGCGAACGTCCTGGCCTGCAGCACAAGGTAGTCGACCACGGCTCGCTCGTCTGACCAGTCCGGGGCGGGGGTGTTCATGATCACCTCCATGAGCGCCTCGTCGTGCTCAGGGAGGTCGTCGTCGACCGGGCCGGGCGCGTTCGGTCGGCTAGCGATGAGCGTGAGGGTCGCGACCCGCTCGGGGTGGCCGAGGGCGAGCAGCTGGGCAATCCAGCCGCCGGTCGACATCCCTACGACGTGGGCGCGCTCGGTCGCGGTCGCGTCGAGCACGCCGACTGCGTCGTCGACGAGGTCGGCGAGGGAGTAGCCGGGCTCGCCTGGCGGGTACGACTCCGAGCGGCCGGTGTCACGGACGTCGTAACGGATCACCCGCCGTCCGCCGGCCACCAGCCGCTTGCACAGCTCGTTGGGCCAGCTCAACATCGACGATCCGACCAGCAGCACAATCGGGCCGTCGACGCCGCCTTGCACCTCCAGGCAGCTCGCCGCTCCGTTAATCATGAACATGCGCTCATTCCCCGGCACAAGGCTCTCCTTCCCGGTACGCCACGCACGGACGTCCTGAAGGCTCGACCTAGCGGGCCGCCCAAACTCATCGGCGGACGAGCAGTCCTGCACGGCCCGGCCCGTATCCGCCCGATATTCCCGAGTCCCCCGAGAACTGATTGCGTGCAGTCAAGCGCGTCTCCCAAGAGGACCCGCCTGCGGGCACGGGCGACCTTGGCGGCCAACGCATCGAGCGTGCAGACCTGATGTCGCAGGCGGGGCGACAGCTGGCGCAGGGTCGCGACGGAATCCAGCCGCGTTCATCCTCCGTGCCTTGGCTGCCACGGCGGGGCTAGCCGCGATTGCCAGCGGCGCGTGGCGCTTTTCATCCCAGCCGCCCGTTTCGCCCATAACGGCTATACCTTCTGCGGTTCAGTGTCCGGTCAGCTCGGCGACGACAGGAGCGAGCGCATCAGCGGCGTTGGCGCCTACGACAAAGAATCCTGCATGTGCTGCTGGACGGGGCGCGAACCAAGACCCTGCCCTCCCGGCTGAGCCGCACCGACCTGGCCCGGCTGGCTAACCTCGGCGCCCGCCCGGCCGGCCCGGCCCCGCTGCCGCTATCGGCCGCGGCCGTGAGAGGTGGACCGGATGGTCAACGGCTGCGGCCTGACCTGCCTGGCCGGTGCCCAGTTCAACGTCGGGGCCCAGCTCGCCGGGCAGCGCATCACGCTGCGCCTGGACGGACCGCTGATGACCCTCATCGACGCCACCGGCACCCAGCTCCGCACCATGCCCTGCCCGGTCCCGCCAGCAGACCGGCACCGGCTGCGCGGCGCCCGCAGCGCCCTCATCCCCACCCGGCCAGCTGGCCCGGTCACCATTGCGCGGCGGGTCTCTGGCCGCGGCAGCATCATGGTCGCCAAGCAGACTATGTCCTGCAAGGGCGCAAAGTTGCCTAGGGCGTGGAAAGGATCAAGCGAGGCCAGAAGGTAAAGCGCCAAGTGAGGCCAGGCATTGACGGCGCAGTCGACGGCGTCGGAGGGCTCACATGGAGGGCTCACACGTGTCCGGGTCGTATCTGGAGCGGCCTGAAGGCAGGCTGGCTGGCGCGCTACAGGTGTTCGGACAGCCAGGCATGCACCTCGGGTACGCGATTTTGCATCAGCGTCAGGTGCCCGTCATTGTCGAGCAGCCGGGCCTCGACGCCGGGAATGTGCTTGGCCAGCCATTCGCCGTGGCCGAACGGCACGAACATGTCCTGCCTGCCGTGTAGCAGCAGGACCGGAACAGAGATTTCGGCGAGGTCGAATTCCCATGGTCTGACCATGCAGTTGTCCTCCCACCATCCCTCGCTGCCAGGCGCCAGTCCGTCTTGCTCTGAGGACACCAGGTACTCAGCCAGCTCGCCGCGCAGGACCGCCGCATCTGCGGGCGTGAGGAGCGATTCAATCCCCCTGGCCGCATCGTCCGGCGACGTGGCCAGGATTTCGTCCCGGTCCTTGTCCATCTTTGCCCTGGCCGCGGCCTTATCAGTAAGGAATAGGCGGGTGTCATCGATGTTGACCTGGCCCATGCCGGCGAAAAAGTCAAGGCCTTCGGCACCGTAGGGGGCCGGCGAGGCAAGCGAGGCGACAGCAGTCACCAGATCCGGGAGCAGGGCGGCGCACGCGAGCACATGCGGACCGCCGCCCGAGATCCCCCACGTCGCCAGGCGATCGATGCCGAGCTCAGCGCAGATCGTGCGGACATCGTCGGCGCAATCGGCGACAGTGCGCCTCGGCTGGGGCGAGGACTGCCCGTAGCCTGGTCTGTCGTAGCCGATCAGCCGCAGTCCGCGCTCGGCGGCATCCCGCACATTCCGGCCGTAAAGGTGCCTGGAATTTGGCGTGCCCATGTGGGCCA
>JAFAPY010000368.1 GCA_019246795.1 Streptosporangiaceae bacterium
TGAGGCGGTGCGCACAGTGACCGCCGTCGATGCCCGGCTGAAATGGCCGAACGACCTGCTGCAGAGCGGCTCGAAACTCGGCGGGATCCTCTGCGAGGCGGCAGGCGACGCCGTGGTGATCGGCATCGGCATCAACGTGTCCGCCGCCCCGGGGGACCTTCCGTCTCCCGCGCCGGGGAGCGCGACGTCGCTGCGCGCGGCGGGCGCGGCCAGCGTGGACCCCTGCCGGCTGCTCGCCGGGATACTGGCCGAGCTCGAGCGCTGGTACGCCGGCTGGCGGCAGACGGAAGGAGATGCCGAACGCTGCGGCCTGCGCGGCGCATACACCCGGCTGTGCGACACGATCGGCCGCCAGGTCCGGGTGGAGCTGCCCGGCGGTCAGCTGCTGTCCGGGCTGGCTGCCGGCGTTGACCCGGGCGGCAGGCTGCTGGTCCGGGTTCCGCCGGCCGCCGAGATCCCGGTGTCCGCCGGCGACGTGGTGCACCTGCGCTGATCCGCGGGCCTGGGCGCGAACGCCAGCGCCGCCGCCACGCAGGCGGCGGGCACCGCCGGCACCAGGTAGCGCAGGTCGAAATCCACCACCATCGGCGGCACGGCCACGATCGTCACCGCGAATGCCCAGGCCAGCCCCGCTCCGTACGCCGCGCGCCGTCGCACCAGGATTCCAGCCAGGCCGGCCAGCAGGATCACGCCGAGCAGGGTGCCGCGCAGATAGGCGTAACGCTGGTAGCTGACCAGCCAGGAGGCGAACGGCTGCACCGCGCGGGTGGGCGCCGGCTGCCCGCCGGCGTAGGCGGCCTGGTCCGAGGCGACCGTCCCGCCGCCGGGGGCGCGCATGTCCGGCGGCACCCATGCCGTGGTGGCGTCGGCGAAGGAATACCTGTCCACGATGCCGGCGTCGGGGTGCACCGGCCGGTCCCAGTAAAAGCTCAGCGCGGCGTCATGCCCGACCGCGGCCAGGTACCCGCCCGGCTGCGCCGCGACGGCGCGCAGCGCGAAGTCGCGCGCCAGCGCGTTGGTCCGCGCCGAGAACCGGCCGCCCGGCAGGCGCAGCAGCGGCGAGTCCCCGCTCCACACGTACAGCGAGGCGGCCATCCGCGGTCCCGCGGGCGGGCACAGCGCCCGCTCGCCGGCCGGCGGCCTGACCACGGCGCAGTCCGCGAAGGACATGGTCCGCGCCCACAGGAACACCCCATCGCTTGTGGTGAGGGCGAACTCATGGTCGCTGGCGTAAAAAACCGAACAGTACGCGAGCACCGGCACGGCCCCCGCCACGACGGCGGCGGCCGTCACCCGCCACCCAGCCCACCGGACCAGCAACCACACCACTAGCACCGCAAGCAGCGCGAGCCCCACCGGCCACAGGATCGCGGACACGCCGAGCGCGAGCCCCGCACCGCCGGCAACGACCGGACGCCTTTCCTGCGGTGACCACAGCACCGCCAGCAGCGCGACGAACACCACCAGCTCGAACGCCACGTCGGGCAGGACATCGGACTCCAGCTGCAGCTGGTAGGCGTCGAACAGCACGGGGACGGCGGCCAGCGTGGCCGCCCAGGCAGGCAGCCCGCGGCGGCGGGCCAGCAGGTAGATTCCCGTGCCGATCGCGAGCCCGGCCAGGTGCTGTGCCGCGGCTACCGCGGCGAAGCTGCGCAGCGGCCGCAGCGCCAGCAGGACGAACCCGTAGCCGCCGGCCCGGCTCGGGTCCAGCACCAGCCGAAGCGCCGTCGCCAGGTACGAGGCGGAGTCGCCGCCGAACCACATGATCGGCCGGAACGCGAGCATGGCCAGCACCCGCAGCACGACCGCGCCGGCCAGCACCAGCCCGAAAAGCCAGTGCCGCCTGGCCAGTCCCGCCAGCACGCTCACCAGCCGAATTGTGCCACGTTCGCGTCGCGTTCCAATATGTGCGGTATGACTGAGCCTTCGCCGGCCGGCGAGGAGCAGCATGTGCTGCTGCTGCGCCCGCATCCCAAGACGCTGATCCGCCCGGCGCTGCTCGCCGTCGTCGTGGTGGCGGCCGCGCTGGTCATCGAGGCGATGATCCCGTCCGGCTCGGCGGCCGGGGCCGAACGGCTCGCCGTCGCCGTGATCGTGATCCTCGCCTTGATGCTGTGGCTGATGGTGCCGGTGCTGCGCTGGCGTGCGACGACGTATGAGCTGACCACCCGGCGGCTGCGCATGCGGACGGGCATCGTCACCAGGCAGGGCCGCGACATCCCGCTGGCCAGGATCAACGACGTGTCATTCGAGCAGGGACCGCTGGACAGGCTGCTCGGCTCCGGGCGGCTGGTGGTGGAGTCGGCGGCCGAGCACGGCCAGATCGTGCTCACCGACATCCCGCAGGTGGAACACGTGCAGGCGACGCTGTTCCGGCTCGTGGCCGAAGAACAGCGGCGGATCGGACGCCAGGAGCGGAACCTGCCGTGAAGCCGTTAGCCTCCGGTCATGGAAACGATCAAGGTGCTGCGCCACGACGAGGGCCGGGTGGCCGAGATCGTGCTGAACCGGCCGCAGGCGATGAACGCGATCAGCACCGCGATGGCGCGCGAGCTCATCGGCGCCTGCGCGCAGACCGCCGCCGAACCCGGGGTCCGCGCGGTGGTGCTCAGCTCCGCGGGGGACCGGGCGTTCAGCGTCGGGGCGGACCTCAAGGAGCGGGCCCGGATGACCGATGAGGACCTGCTGCGCCAGCGCCAGGTCTTCCGCGCCGCCTTCGGCGCGGTGCTCGGGCTGCCGCAGCCGGCCGTCGCCATCGTGCACGGCTTCGCGCTGGGCGGCGGCTGCGAGCTGGCGCTGAGCTGCGACCTGGTCGTTGCCGGGCCGACCGCGGTGTTCGGCCTGCCCGAGGTGACGGTCGGGCTGGTACCGGGCGGCGGCGGCACCCAGCTCGCGCTGCGGCGGCTCGGCCCGGGGCGGGCCGCGGACCTGGTGCTGACCGGGCGCAGGGTCGGCATCGACGAGGCGGAAAGGCTCGGGCTCGTCGACCGGCGGGTGCCGCCGGGCGCCGACGGCCACTCGGCGGCGGTCGGGCTCGCCGCGCAGATCGCCGCGAACTCCCCGGTGGCGGTCCGCGCGGCCAAGCGGGCGCTGCGGCACGGCTGGGGGGTCGGGCTGGAGGCCGGGCTGGATATCGAGGACGCCGCGTGGCGGACCGCGGCGACGAGCGCCGACCGGCGCGAGGGCATCGCGGCCTTCGCCGAGAATCGGCCGCCGGACTGGCCGGGGCCATAAGGACCAGGTTGCGCCAACCATGCCCTCAGGTGGGCCACGTTGCGCCAACCATGCCCTTCCTGCCGGACGGACGATGTCCCGGGGGCGCTTAACCTTGACACGTGAGCTGGGAACTACCTGACCGCATCTCGGTCCGCGAGGTCGGGCCCCGGGACGGGCTGCAGAACGAGGACCCGGTGCCCACCGACGCCAAGGTGGCGCTGATCGAGGCGCTGTCCGGGACCGGGGTACAGCGGATCGAGGCGGTGTCGTTCGTGCGGCCGTCTGCGATCCCGCAGATGGGCGACGCCGACGAGGTGTGGCAGCGCGTGGCCAAGAAGCCGTCGGTGCGGTACTCGGCGCTGGCGCCGAACCTGCGCGGCGCGCTGCGCGCGCTCGACGCCGGCTTCACCGAGCTCGAAGCGGTGGTCTCGGCGTCGGAAACGCACAACCGCACAAACGTCAACAGGTCCACCGGGCAGTCGCTGGACGAGATCGCGGAGATGATCGCCCGGGCGCACGAGCGCGGCGCGACGGTGCAGGTGATCGTGTCCACCGCCTGGGGCTGCCCGTACGAGGGCGACGTGCCGACGGAGCGGACGCTGTGGGTGGCCGGCCGGGCGCTGGCCGACGGGGCCGACTCGGTCTCGTTCGGCGACACCACGGGCATGGCGACACCCACCCGGGTCCGCGACTTGGTCGGCGCGTTGCGGTCCGCCCACCCGGGCGCCGGCCTGAACCTGCACTTCCACAACACCCGCGGCACCGGCCTGGCCAACGTGCTCGCCGCCCTGGAACTCGGCGTCGCCGACTTCGACGCCGCGGTCGGCGGCCTCGGCGGCTGCCCGTACGCACCCGGCGCGACCGGCAACATCGCCACCGAGGAACTGGTGTACATGGCCGAGGACATGGGGGTGGCCACCGGCATTGACACCGACGCGATGATCGCCGTGGCCGGCCAGGCAGAACGTTTGATCGGCCGGACCCTGCCGTCGCAGGTGCTGCGCGCCGGCCCGCGCACCAGGACGATCCCGGCATGAGCCGGCCCGATACGAGCACCGGACCCGGCGGGGATCACGCCCTGGCCGGCTTCGCCGAGCTGCGGGACACCATCGGGCGCGGCGGGGCGCCGCGCTACCACGAGACCGCCGCCGCCCGCGGCAAGCTGTTCGCGCGCGAGCGGATCGCGCTGCTGACCGACGAGGGCAGCTTCACCGAGGACGGCATCTACGCGAACGCCCTGTCCGGCGGCCTGCCCGCCGATGGCGTCGTCACCGGCACCGCCGCGATCGGCGGCAGGCTGGTCGCGGTGATGGCCAATGATTCCACGGTCAAGGCCGGGTCGTGGGGCGCGCGCACCGTGGAGAAGATCATCCGGATCATCGAGAAGGCCTACGACGCCGCGATCCCGATGATCTACCTGGTGGACTCCGCGGGCGCCAGGATCACCGACCAGGTGGAGATGTTCCCCGGCCGACGCGGCGCCGGGCGGATCTTCCACACCCAGATCCAGGCGTCCGGGTCGATCCCGCAGGTATGCGCGCTGTTCGGCCCGTCTGCGGCCGGCGGTGCCTACATCCCGGCGTTCTGCGACTTCACCGCGATGGTGGACGGCAACGCCTCGATGTACCTGGGCAGCCCGCGGATGGTGGAGATGGTGGTCGGGGAGAAAACCACGCTGGAGGAGATGGGCGGCGCCAGGCTGCACAGCACGGTTTCCGGCAGCGGTCACTTCCTGGCGAAGACCGAACGCGACGCGCTGGAGGCGGTGCGGGCCTACCTGTCCTACATGCCGCAGAACTGGCAGCAGCCGCCGCCTGCCGCTCCGGCCAGGGACCCCAAGCCGGCCGGCCTGCGGGCGCTGGTGCCTGCCAGCGAACGGCAGGCGTTCGACATGCGCCGCTTCGTGCGGGGCCTGGTCGACGAGGACTCGTTCTTCGAGATCCACGCGCTGTGGGCCCGGGAGGTGGTGTGCGGGCTGGCCAGGCTGGCCGGGCAGGTCATCGGGGTGGTCGCGAACAACCCGATGCACAAGGGCGGCGTGCTGTTCGTCGACTCCGCGGACAAGGCGGCCCGGTTCATCCAGACCTGCGACGCGTTCGGCATCCCGCTGCTGTTCCTGGCCGACGTGCCCGGGTTCATGGTCGGCACCGCCGTGGAGCGGCAGGGCATCATCAGGCACGGCGCGCGGATGATCGCGTCGATGTCGGATGCCACGGTGCCGAAGATCTGCGTCGTGGTGCGCAAGGCCTACGGGGCCGGCCTGTACGCGATGGCCGGGCCCGGCTTCGAGCCGGACGCCACGCTGGCGCTGCCGACCGCGAAGATCGCGGTAATGGGCGCTGAGGCCGCGGTGAACGCCGTGTACGCGGGCAAGCTGGACCAGATCGCCGGCGAGGCCGAACGCGCCGAGCAGACCGAGCGGCTGCGCCGGGACTACGAGCGCGACATCGACATCATGCGGCTGGCCTCCGAGCTCGTCGTCGACGACATCGTCGAGCCCGACGAGCTGCGCGGGGAGCTGGAGCGCCGCTTCGCTGTCGCCGGCGGCAAGCGCCGTACCCCGCCGCGCCGCCGCCACGGCATCACCCCGGCCTGACCCGGGCCTGATGCCGGCCTGATCCCCGCCTGGTCCCGGGCAAGTTCTTTACCGTTCCTTTACTATCTAGCTATGACCCGCGTGCTGCTGGCCGAGGATGACACCTCGATCTCCGAGCCGTTGTCCCGCGCGCTGCGCAGGGAGGGGTACGAGGTGGACGTCACCGCGGACGGCCCGGCGACGCTGCAGCGGGCCCTGGCAGATGGCGTCGACCTGATCCTGCTCGACCTCGGCCTGCCCGACCTCGACGGGCTCGAGGTGTGCCGGCGGGTGCGGGCCGGCGGCCACACCGTGCCGGTGCTGATCCTGACCGCGCGGGCCGACGAGGTGGACACGGTGGTCGGCCTGGACGCGGGCGCCGACGACTACGTGACCAAGCCGTTCCGGCTGGCCGAACTGCTCGCCAGGGTCCGGGCGCTGCTGCGCCGCGGCTCTGCGGAGGGCTCGGCGGTGCACGGCGTGCGGGTCGATCCCGATGCCCGCCGCGCCTGGCAGGGCGACGCCGAGCTCGACCTGACCACCAAGGAATTCGACCTGCTGTGGATCCTGCTGCGCAGCGCGGGGAAGGTGGTCACCCGCGAGCAGATCATGCGCGAGGTGTGGGACGCGAAATGGTGGACGTCCACCAAGACGCTGGACATGCACATCTCCTGGCTGCGCCGCAAGCTCGGCGATGACGCGCACAGCCCCAGGTACATCACCACGGTCCGCGGCGTCGGGTTCCGCTTTGAGCGCGGCGATTGACGCGCAGCGGGCGCAAGGGTCGGCGCCGGCGCCGCCGCGCGGTGCCGCGGCGGGCTGGCCGATGCGCAGCAGGGCGTGGCTGTCGAGCGTGGCCGCGGCGGCGGCGGCGATCGCTGTCGTCGGCGTCCCCGCGCTGGTGCTGGCCGCACGGCACGGGCCCGGCCCGGTGGCCGTGATCGCCGCGATGATGGCCGCGGCCGCGGTGATCGCCGCCGGGCTGGCGGCGGTGCTTGCCCGCCGGCTGTCCCGGCCCGTCGAGGAGCTCGCCGAGGCGGCCGGGCGGCTCGGCGCAGGCGACCCGCGGCCGCTCGGCCGCAGGTACGGGATCGCCGACCTGGATCAGCTGGCCGACGGGCTGGACAGCTCGGCCCGGCGGCTGTCCCGCCTGCTCGCCGCGGACCGGGAGCTTGCCGTGGATGCCTCGCACCAGCTGCGTACCCCGCTGACCGCGCTGTCCATGCGGCTGGAGGAGATGATCGCGGCCGCCGACGATCCTGACGTGGTCCGGGAAGAGGGCAGCGCGGCCCTCGCCCAGGCCGAACGCCTCGCCGACGTGGTCAGCCAGCTGCTCACCCCGGCCCGGCGGGCCAGCGCGGCGTCGGCCGCGACATGCGGCATCGACGAGATCATCGCTCAGCAGGTCACCGAGTGGCAGCCCGCGTTCCGGCGGGCGGGCCGCAAGGTCGTGGTGATCGGCGCCCGCGGCCTGCACGCCCACGTCACGCCGGGCGGGCTGGCCCAGGTGCTCGCCACGCTGCTGGACAACGCGCTCATGCACGGCGGGGGGACGGTGACGATCCAGACGTCGCAAAACGCCCGTTCGGTGGTGATCGAGGTCAGGGACGAGGGCAAGGGGATCCCGCCGGACCTGGTCGCCCGCATCTTCGAGCGCAGCGTCAGCGGCCGCCCCGAAGGGACAGGCCTCGGGCTGGCGCTGGCACGCACGATGGCCGCCGCCGACGGCGGCCGTGTCGTGCTGGTCAAGGCACAGCCGGCCACGTTCGGCGTCTTCCTGCCCAGGCACCCGCCGCGCTCGCCGCTGCCCGGCACCCAGCCGGTGCGCGGCCCGGCATGACCCGGGCTGCCGCGCCGCGGACCTTCAGCGGCGCGGCGTGTCGGCATCGGCCGGGTACAGGCGCTCGTGCCGCGGGCCGTTGCCGTGCCGCGGCACGTAGCGCTGCCCGCGCGGCGGCACGGGCCGTTGCCCGTGCGGCTGCACGTGGCGTGGCAGCGGGCTGTCCTCGGCCTCCCCGACGATCCCGGAGACCGCCGCTTCCCCGGCAGCGACCGCGCTGCCCCGCTCTCCGGCCAGGAACACCCACTTCTTGTAGGAGAAGTAGCGGAAGATCGTGCCGAGCCCGGTTCCCACCACGCTCGCTGCGTTATAGGCCAGCGCCGACCTCAGCCCCAGCCCGTAGGTGGTGAACGCGATGACGACCTCGGCGATGGCCAGGCCGACGACGTTGAGCGCGACAAACAGCGTCCCCTCGCGCAGCAGCGCCTGGTTGACCCGGTGCCGGAACGTCCAGAACCGGCTGCCCAGGTAGGTCGCCACGGTGGCGGCGGCGATGGAGAGTCCCTTGGAGACCAACGGCCCGACACCCAGCGCGACGTGCAGGTAGGCCGCGCCGCCGAGGTCGATGACCGCTCCGATCAGCCCGACGACGCCGAACTTGGCCAGCTCGGGGAGCAGCTCGGCGAAGCGGCGGTAAAGGCCCGCCATGCTGGCCATACCAGACGGTCCTCCTCGCGATGGCGCCCGCGGCCCGCGCGCGCCCCGGTGCTGCCCGCACGCGCAGACCCGGCCCATGCTACCGGCCGCGGCACGGTGCCGCCTGCACCTTCCCCTGAGCGCACGCGGGAAACGGCGCAACGCTCGCCGGCTGCCCGGCGAGCGTTGGAAAAACCATGAGCCCGAACGAGCCCGCTGCGTTGCGGATAATAGAGCCCGTGAGCGGTTCCGCGGATGTCCCGGTGGTGGGCATGGTCGGCGGCGGGCAGCTTGCCAGGATGACGTGCCAGGCCGCCATCTCCCTCGGCATCTGGTTCCGGGTCCTGGCCGGATCGGCGGCCGACAGCGCCGCACAGGCCTGTGCCGGGACGCGGCTCGGGAACTACCGCCTGCTGGAGGACCTGCGGGACTTCGCGGCCGGGTGCGACGTGGTCACCTTCGACCACGAGCACGTGCCCGGCGGGCACCTCGACGCGCTGGAGCGCGAAGGCATCCAGTTGCGGCCGGGCGCCGCCGCGCTGCGCTTCACCCAGGACAAGCTGGCCATGCGGCAGCGGCTGTCCGGCCTGGGTGTCGCCTGCCCCGCTTTCGCATCCGTGCGCGACCTCGCCGGGGTCGAGCAGTTCGCCGCGGGCAGGTGGCCGGTGGTGCTCAAGGCGGTCAGCGGCGGCTACGACGGCAAGGGCGTCTGGGTGTGCCACACGCCCGCGGAGGCCGCCGTCGTGCTCGGGCACGGGCTCCCGCTGCTCGCCGAGGAATACGTCGCGTTCGATCGCGAGCTCGCGGTCCTGGCGGCGCGCTCGCCGCACCGGCAGGGCGCGGCGTACCCGGTGGCGCACACCGAGCAGCGGGACGGCATCTGCCGCGAGGTGGTCGCGCCCGCGCCCGGCCTGGCACCCGGCCGCGCAGCCGAGGCCCAGCAGCTTGCCCTGCGGATCGCCGAACAGCTCGACGTGACCGGGCTGCTCGCCGTCGAGCTGTTCGAGACGACGGACGGGCTGGTCGTCAACGAGCTGGCCATGCGCCCGCATAACACCGGGCACTGGACGATCGAGGGGGCACGCACCTCCCAGTTCGAACAGCACCTGCGCGCGGTGCTGGACCTGCCGCTCGGTTCCCCGGCGCCGACCGCCCCGGTCACCGTGACGGCCAACGTGCTCGGCGGCGACCCTGACATCGGCGACCGGGCCGCCATCTACCACAGGTACGCCCACGTGATGGCTGCCAACCCCGCGGTCAAGGTGCACATGTACGCCAAGCAGCCGCGTCCCGGCCGTAAGATCGGCCACGTCACGGTGACCGGCGACGATCCCGGCGACCTGCTGGACCGGGCCCGCCGCGCCGCCGGCTACCTGCGCTGGGGCAAGGAGGACGGCCAGTGAACGACAGTTCTGCCGTGGTCGGGATCGTGATGGGAAGCGACTCGGACTGGCCGGTGATGCGGGCCGCCGCCGAGGCGCTGGCCGAGTTCGCCGTGCCCTACCAGGCCGACGTGGTCTCCGCGCACCGCATGCCCCGGGAGATGCTCGAGTACGGTTCGTCCGCCGCCGGACGCGGGCTGCGGGTGATCATCGCGGGCGCGGGCGGCGCGGCGCACCTGCCCGGCATGCTCGCATCTGTCACGCCGCTGCCGGTCATCGGCGTGCCGGTCCCGCTGGCCAACCTGGGCGGAATTGACTCGCTGCTGTCGATCGTGCAGATGCCCGCCGGCGTCCCGGTCGCCACCGTCGCGGTCGGCGGCTCCCGCAACGCCGGCCTGCTCGCCGTCCGCATTCTCGCCGCGGGCCCGGACGGCCAGGCGCTGCGCGTCAAGCTGGTGTCCTTCGCCGAACAGCTGGCCGCGCAGGCGCGCGCCAAAGGCGCGGCCCTGCGCGACCTCAGCTTGTGAGACAGCCGGAACCTCCCTGTCGCTGACGTTCCGGTGCATGCCGCTCAGCCCCCACGGGCTCCCATACGCGACAGCGGCCGAAATCTATGCTGGCCACTTGCTTTTATCGTAACCAAGTTCGATAATATCAGGATGAAGGGAGGTCATGGTGGCGGAGCCGATGGCGGCGGCGAAGCGGCGCGCGGCGGCGCGAGCTCACCGAGGATGAGACGGCCGCGGCGAGGCTCACGGCTGGTATTCGTGCCGCTTACACGGCTGCCGCCTATGCGGCTCTGCAAAGACTCCCAGGATACCCCCAGGTTCGTGGACTATACAGGCAGGCAGGGCTCGGACAATCGGCTGCCAGCCGCGATTGCGGCCGGGAGTCCGGGTTAAAAACGCAACTGAATACGTAGGTTTCCCTTGACGCGAAACGCTTCCTCTCGCACCGCGGGCCTTGCCCTCACGTGTGGTAACGATGCCTTCTTAGAGGATGCGGTCTTATGAGGTACACGTCCAAGCATAAGGTCATCGCGGGTATCGCCGCAGCGGTGCTGCTGAGCGGCGGCGCTGGGCTTGCCTCAACGAGGCTGACAGCCGCAACTGCTGTTGTGACGAGCACGGCCGCGCCACCGGTCAAGGTGGTGGGCAATCACATAGTCAATGCGCAGACGGGCGCGGTCATCCAGCTCCACGGGGTGAATGAGTCGTCATGGGTGAACGACTGCGCCAACAGCCCTAATTACTGGAACGGTACCGTCGCCGAAGCCGCACAACCCGCCACGTGGACCGGGATCAATGCCATCCGCATCCACATAAACGAGGACTGCTGGCTGGGGCTTAATAACCTGCCCAGGGACTACTCGGCTGCCAGCTACCGAAACGCGATAAAGACGGCAGTCAGCGATGCGAACGCCGCTGGGTTGGAAGTGGACCTGACCCTGGGGTGGTCCGCTCCGGGCACCACTCAGTCTCTGGGGCAGAATACCATGATCGACGCCAGCCACGGTCCGGCGTTGTGGGATTCCGTGGCCTCGGTGTTCGGTAGGAACCTGGCCGTTATCTTCGAGCTTTACAACGAGCCGCGCCCCGACCATGGGCAAGACGACGCTGCCGCCGCCGAGTGCGTCAAGAATGGCGGCCCTGCCGGAACGTGCGCGCCATTCGCGACTGCGGGGATGCAGGCCATCACCGACGACGTGCGAAAGGCTGGCGCGGAGAACATCATCCTGGAAGGCGGCCCGCATTCCGAGGAGGACCCGCACCTGTGGAATACCTATGAGGTCACCGATCCCCTGCATGATGTCGCCGCAGCCTGGCACGTTTATCCCCGCGGCTCATGCCATACCCTGTCGTGCTGGACTGGTGACGTTAAGCCGGTCGCGGATCAGGTGCCGGTTATCGCATCTGAGGTCGGGGATCAGGTGAGCGCGGGCGCCTGCTCCGACAGCTATCCCTTGCAGGCCGCCGACTGGATGGACGGCACCGATCACGGTGCTATCTCTCCCGTGGCGTTCGTCTGGGACACACATTTTGGCGGCTGTGACAACATGCTCGCCAATTTCAACGGCACGCCGACCAGCTATGGCAGTGTGTGGAAGAGCGCCTTCGCGGTTTCATTGGGCAGTTCCCCGCCCCCGCCGACTAATGCCCCGGCCACGGCTGCCAGTGCCCCGGCGGGGCACAATGGTCGGTGTGCCGGCTACCGAATGAGGGGCAGGCACCGTCATCGGCATAGGGCGCGCTGGGTCAGCCGAACGGCCGATCGCCCAGGTCCGGCGTGCGGGAGATGGAACGGCCCTCCCACCGGCCTCTCCTAACGCGAGAATCTTTCGCATTTTGGCCTCGCCGGGTTAAAGTGCCCGCATGCGACTGGGTGGCCGGGATCGCGGGTGCCGCCGTGCTCCCCGCAGCGGTGGCGCGGCGCAACCGCAGGCGCGCCATGCTGCTGACCACGACCGCGGTCACGGTGGCGGTGTTCCTCGCGATCGCGGCGGTGCACAATGTCATCTTCATCGGCTGCGCCCTGGCCGTGGAGGGGTTCGTCCTGCTGGCCGGCCTCCCGGTGTCACTGGACTGGTCGGAGCTGCACGCCGGGCCGCAGCGGGCAGGTACCGCCGCCGGGTTCCTCCTTCTCGCCGGGAACCTCGGCGGCACGGTGTTCGTGCTGATCATCCAGGCGGTGATCGGCAACCCTTACCTCGCGCTGTCCGCCATGTCGGCCATCGCGTTGCCGGGCCTGGCGCTGGCCGCACGTCTGCCCGCTCGGGTCACCCCCGGTGAAGCTGACCAGGTTGGCACCGTGACGGCGGCGCTGTAGCGTCGATAAGCGTCGCCGTTGCCGGGAGTCGCATGCAACCTGCGCACTGGCCTGCGGCTCGTCAGACGCCGTGCCGCGGCCGCAGCACGGGCGGGAACGGGTCCAGATAGCTCTGGCTCGCCAGCCAGGGCAGCCCGCCGCCGCTGGCATAGTGGGCGAGCAGCGCGACCGGCACCCCGAGCGGCATCTCGCCGCGCCGGTACGCGCCGATCCTGGCGACCAGGTCGGCCCGGCGGGGCCGGTCCAGCTCCCGGCTCACCCGGCTGAACGCGTGCAGCAGCGCGTTGGCGTGGCGGCCCCGGGTAGGCCGGACCGCCAGTGCGGCAAGGAACAAGTCCTGGTAGGCCGCCGCGGTCCGCTCGCGCGGGGCGCTGCCCGCCGCGGCGACCACCCGGCCCGCCTGCCGGTAGCGCACCGGGTCGTGCGACAGCAGCTGCAGCTTGTGCCGCGCGTGGAAGCCGACGAGGTCCCGTGGCTGCCACGGTCCCGACAGCAAGCCGCGCAGCCGCGCGGCGGCGAACACCCTTTCGGTGAACGCCTCGCGCAGCACCCCGTCGTTCAGCCGTCCCTCCTCCTCGGCGGCCAGCAGCGGGTATGCCGCCAGCACCCGCGCCGCGTACAGGCCGCGGCCAGCGCGATCCGCGGGCTGGCCGTTGTCCGCGTACCGCGGGATACCGCCGATTCCGCAGCTCGGCGACTTCGCCTTGAACACGTAGCCGTCCAGGCCCGCGGGCAGCGGCAGCGCGGCCATGGCCGCGGTATGGTCGGCGGTGCCGCTCCGGTTGACCAGCCGTCCGCCGGCGGTCAGCCGGATCGCCTCCCGGGGGACGCCGAGCCCGATCTCCACCTCCGGGCAGTACGGCACCCAGTCGACGTAGCCGTCCAGCTCGTCGGCGAGGAACCGGTACCGCTTGTGCCCGCCGTTGAACCGGACCTCCGCGCCGAGCAGGCAGCTCGACACGCCCAGCCGCGGCCGGCCGGCCAGCTCCGGGCCTGGCCCGCTGCGCAGCTCCCCCATGACGCCAGGTTCTCACATCGTGTATGACGGAACGAACCGCCGGTTCCGGCACCGCACAAACCCCGCCATCCCCGCCGGGTGCCCAGGCATTAAGTGCGCTGCGAGCGGCTATCACTGCAGTGATAGCCAACCTCACACCTGGAGCGCCGATGACTGGCTCTGATCACTACCGCACGGCGGAACAGCTCGTGGCCGAGGCTCACAAGCACCTCGGCCACGGGGACGGGCAGAGCACTGCAGCCCTCTGGGCCGCTGTGGCCCAGGTACACGCCACCCTGGCCCTGGCCGCCGCGGCCACAGCGGGAAATTCAGGCCCGCAACCTCCCGAGGCCGGGGCGCGGCATTGACAGGCCAGGGACACACAAGGCGATAGCTGTCCGGCCTGCGGAAGGACGCGTCACGGGCGAGGTCGCCCGCCGGTCACGGGTCCGCGCGCGACCACGCTGGACCTCACCCGCGTCGGATGATGTGCGGCTCAGTCCTCGCCGGTGTCCCCGGGCGTGGGCAGCACCACCTCCGCCTGCCCCGGAGCCGGCAGCACCAGCTTGAGGTGCGTCGCAGGCCCGTCGTTCGGGTACTCGGCCAGCTGCTCGCCGGTGAAGGTGATCCGACGCATGCGCGGGGTGAGCTGGCTGATGTCCGCCACGGTGACCTCGTGAAATGTCGGAGCCGGGCGGCGCCTTGGGGTTGTCATGACGTCTTGCTTCCAGGTCGTTAATGGGCTATTGCTGCCGGCCGGCTTGCAGGGACCGGTCGCACCGCGGCAACCGTCGGGTCAACCACTGCGAACACCGGACTCCAGGACCGGCATTCCCCGGTGCTGCCGCGACACGGCCCATCGATGACGATCAGGGCGCGGTCCGCGTGACTTCGGCCGCGGGCCTCAGGCGACCTGGACCGACCGCTTGGCCAGCCCGAACCAGTAGCCGGAGATCGTGGTGACCGGCCGCGGGCCGTCCGCAGCGCCGAGCGTGACGAACAGCGGCGCGTAGTGCTCGGTGGTCGGATGCGCGTAACGCGCTCCGGGCGCACCGCGGAATCCCGCCAGCGTGTCCACCTCGCCGGCGTCGAGCGCCTGCGCCGCCCAGTGGTCGAACTCCGACGACCAGCTCGGCGGCGGCGCGTTGTACCGGAAGTCGTGGATGTAGGGCAGCCCGTGGGTGAGGAACCCGCTGCCGATGATCAGCACCCCCTCGTCGCGCAGCGGAGCGAGCGCCCGGCCGACCCGCAGCAGCCGCTGCGGTTGCAGGCTCGGCATCGAGATCTGCAGCACCGGGATGTCGGCCTGCGGATACATCACGGTCAGCGGCACGTACGCACCATGGTCCAGGCCCCGGCGGGGCAGGTCGGTCACCGTCTCGGTTCCGGCGAGCAGCGCCCGGACCCTGCCGGCGAGCTGGGGAGCGCCCGGAGCCGGATAGGTCGCCCGGTAGTAGCGCTCGGGGAAGCCCCAGAAGTCATAGGTCAGCGGCGCCGCGTCGGCGGTCGCCCCGATCGTCAGCGGCGCGGCCTCCCAGTGCGCCGACACGATGAGGATCGCGCTGGGCCGGGGCAGCGCCCGCGCCCACGCTTCCAGCTGCACCACCCACAACGGGTCATCGACCAGCGGCGGAGCCCCGTGGCCCATATAGATGGACGGCATCCGGCCCGGGGCGATGGCGGTGGCCGCGCGCTGTTCGACTCGGGCTGCCGCATCCTCCGGCACCGGCTCATGATCGGGGCGTTCCCCGTTCAGTTCCTCGTCCATGCTGGCTCCATGCTGGCTCCGTGCTGTGCCGCCTGCTGTTGTGAGCAACCTAACGCGTGCTCGGCGGCACGACCAGGACCGGGCGGCACGACCAGGACCGGGCGCTACGTTTAGGGTAAGTGGCTGACGGCCGCGGCGGCCGCTTGGCCCGGGGTGAGAGGAAGTAGCGATGGCGCAAGAGGTCGATCTGGAGCGGATGCGTCGTCTCATGGCGCAGGGGGCGCAGATCATCGACGTGCTGCCGGCCCGGGAGTACGGCGAGGACCATCTGCCGGGAGCGATCAACCTCCCGCTCGGCAGGATGGAGGCCGAGGCGGCCCGCATCCTCGACCCCGACCGGCCGATCGTGGTGTACTGCGCGGACTCCGGCTGAGACCTCAGCCCCCGAGCCGCGTGTCGGCTCCTGACCCTCGGGTTCACCGAGGTGTACGACTACCGGGCGGGAAAGCAGGACTGGATGGGAGCGGGCCTGCCCACCGAGGGCACCAACGCCGAGCGCCCGCGCCTGGTCGACGTGGTCCGGCGGGACGTGCTGACGTGCCCGCTCGACGAGCGGCTCGGCGATGTCCGTGACCGGGCCGTCGCCGCCGGATGGGAGGCGTGCGTCGTCGTCAGCGAGGACCGGGTGGTCCTCGGGCTGCTGCGGGCCAGCGAGCTCCATGCCGATCCGGACCTGCCCGTCGAGCAGGTCATGCGCCCCGGGCCCAGCACGTTCCGGCCGTTCGTCAGCGTCGAGGAGATGCGGCGCATCATGCGTGACCGCAACCTGGAGAACTCCCCGGTCACCACCTCGGACGGCAGGCTGGTCGGGCTGGTCCGCACGCAAGACGTCGGGGCCTAGCGCCGCACCGGAGCGGCTGAACACGGCTGCGCTGGCTGGCAGCCCTCGACGGCCTGAGCCGGCACTCCAGCGTGACGTGATCGCGCCCGCCCGGTACGCCCCGGTCGCGGGCAGGCCGCTACCCTGGCAGCTATTCGCAAGGGAAGGGATCAGCTGTGGCCGAGTCTGCGGAGTCGCGGGAGCGCACGCTCATCGTGCTGAAGCCGGATGCCGTTGCCCGCGGGCTGTGCGGGCGCATCATCCAGCGGTTCGAGGACGCATCGCTGAAGATCATCGGGATGAAGATGCGCGAGATGGACGCGGACTTCGCCCGTAAGCACTACTTCGACCTGGAACAGCGGCTCGGCCCGGATGTGTATAACGCCACCGCCGCCTTCATGCAGCGCGGGCCGGTGATCGCGTTCGTGGTCGAGGGCGAGGATGCGGTGGCCACGGTCCGCAAGCTGGTCGGCTCCACCTACCCGGCCGAGGCCCAGCCCGGCTCCATCCGCGGGGATTTCGCCCATCAGTCCAAGGCGTCGGCCTTGGCTACCGGCAAGCCGGTGACCAACCTTGTGCACGCCTCGGGCAACCCGGACGAGGCGAAATACGAGGCGGACCTCTGGTTCGGCCAGGCTGAACTATTCGAATACCACAGCCTGGCCGACGTCTTCGACTGGTGACCGCGGCATCCTGCATCGCCAGCGTGAGGCAGGACAGCACCGGCGGGCTGCGCGCCGCCCGGCGCCGTCTGGTGACTGGCTGGAGCCGTCGGTTACGCCAGTGTCGGCGCCCGCGATTGCGGGCACGGCAATCCGGTTAACATTCCCCGGAATTCTGGAGCAAGTGCCGGACGCCCCGGCGCGCTTTCTGGCATTCTTATGCGCCAGCGGTACCGGTCGGCCGGATAGGGAGCGCCAGATCAGGTGCGGAGTGGATGATGGCGCCTGTTTACCGCGCAGGCCGGCAGCCGCAATGCCGGGACGTCGCCACATTGACAGCGGCGTAAGCCCGGCACGGAACGAAGGCAGCCGAGGAAAGGATTGCCTTGTCGCAACAGCGGACCGGGGCTCGCAGCAGTCGGCGCAAGCGAGGCCTGATCCGGCGTGTCGGCATTGTCTTCCCGGTCGCGGTCGCCGCGGTCATAATGATCATCGCGGTAGCGGTGGGCGCGGCGCTATTGGCTCCGGGATCGGGGGCTTTCAACGCCGCCGAGGCAATCGAGGCGGTGCCGGGCAGCCGGACGATGGCGCTGCTCGACTCCGAACGCGACCAGCTGGTCAGGATGACCGCCGCGGTGCGCACGCTGACCGTGGTAGCCGAGCCCAAGCTGGCGTCGCCTGCCCAGGTTGCCGCGGCCAACCCCGGTACCAGCGCGAATACCGTGTCGACCGGGTCGAATCCGGGGGCCGCCTTCGTCCCGTCCACGCCGCCGGACCCGAACACCGCGCAGTCCATCGCCTACAACATGATGGCGAGCTTCGGCTTCAGCCCGTCAAACTACTTCGGCTGCCTGCTCGACCTGTGGAACCGGGAGAGCAGCTGGGTCTACGACGCGGTGAACCCCTTCAGCGGCGCTTACGGCATCCCGCAGGCGCTGCCGGGAAGCAAGATGGCCAGCGCGGGCGCGGACTGGCAGACCGACCCCGCCACCCAGATCCGATGGGGCCTCGGCTACATCAAGGAGGTGTACGGGGACCCGTGCGGCGCCTGGGGCTTCGAGCTACGCAACGGGTACTACTAAGGCGAATTTGCCGCTTGTCGTGTCGTAACGCCGGTCGTCGGCATCATCGGCGGTTTATCGCGCTTTGCCGCCCATTGCGGACCCCGTGCGAAGTTTCGCTGCGGGTGTGAGGTTATCAAAGCGGTCTCCCCGCTCGTTCGCCCAAAGCTTAAATCCCCGGCCGCCGGTCTTTTTCCGGTATCCGGCGCAGCATCGCTTATGGCGGTGCCTTAACTCACCCCGATTCCGGACACTGCACCCATTGTGGTCCGGCATGGTAGATAGCTGACAGCACTTTTCCTTCGGGATACCTCGGTGTTATGGTCGTTTTGTCCGCTATGACCGCGGTACGGCGGGACGGCGGAAGGCACTCCGGACCGGCTGGCTCCCGGTCAGGTCCGCGGCGCGAAGGTCTCGGCCGCTTCGTCGAAAACCGGGTGCATCGCGATCCAGATGCTGGTCGGCGCGGTGAAGTACAGGGCGTACGACTGCGGGCCCGCGGGCGTCTGCAGCACGAACAGCAGGTCCAGTGCCTCCTGCGTCACGCCATTGTCGTCCCAGGTGAACTTCCAGTACGCGCCCGGCGTGCCGCGTACCTGGGTGGGCGCCAGCCCTATCTGACCGTAGCCAGGGAAATGACCCTGCAGCACCGCCTCGGTCCTGATGTACCGCGCCTCGGCCACCATGTCGCGCGGGAAGGTGTGCGGTGTGAGATCGACCTGGATGTAGGCAGTCCCCGAGGGATTCCGCAGGTCCGTCTGGTACCCGCTGGTGGAGGCGGTCCAGTTCGACGGCGCGCCGATCGCGAAGCCGGCGGCCTCCGAGCCGGATGCCTGACGGGTGACCGTCGTCCAGCCGGCGGGCAGCGCGCGGGGCGCCGGTGTGTTGATCGCGTCGGTGAGCTGCAGCGAGGCAGGCGGCAGTGACGCTGCCGCCGCCGGGGACGAACCCTGCAGCGGCGTGCTCGCGGTGCCGTGCCGGAGCAGCATGAACGTGATCGCCCCTGCCGCTGCGGCGATCACCGCCAGCGCCGCCAGGCCGATCCGCCACCACAGGCCCGGCTGCCGCCGCGCTTTCTGCACCCGGTACGGGCGGGTTCCCTCCCCTTCCGCCGGTCCGTACCCCGCCGCCGACTTCGGCTGCGGCGCATACGACGCCGGACCCCTGGGCGACGGGTCATACCAGGAGGAAAAGTCCGGGGGCGCCTGCGACGGCGGCAACGGCGGCGGGCCGGAGCCCCGGTCCACGAGCGCAGGCTCCGGCCTGGTCGGCGATGCCTGCGCCGCAGCGCCGGCGTGCTCGGCGACCGCGGCCGGCGGGCTCAGCGGTTCCGGTGAGCCGGAGCCCGCAGCGTTCCCGGCGCCCGGCTGCCATGCCGGGGTACGGGCACCAGGCACGGCCGAGATGGCCGCGGGGGCGTAGCCACAGGCCGGGGATGCGGCGTCTGCCGGCAGCAGCGGCAGCACATCGCCGATCATCCGCATGGCGGTGGCGGCGTCCGGGCGGTCCTCGGGCTCCCTGCACAGCAACGCGGCGATCACCCGTCCGAGCGGGCCGGCTGAGATCGCCACGGGCGCGTCCTCGTTGATGATCGCGGACATCGTGGTGATCGCCTCGCCGCGTCTGGCGTAAGGCCCGTGCCCTTCGACCGCCGCGAACAACGTGGCGCCGAGCGACCACAAGTCCGACGCCGGGGAGGCGTCCGCGCCGCGGATCCGCTCGGGTGCGGTGAAACCGGGGGAGCCCATCACCATGCCGGTCTGGGTGAGCCGCGCGTCGCCGGAGAAGGTGGCGATGCCGAAATCGGTCAGCACCGCCCGGTCGTCGGCGCCGAGCAGCACGTTGCTGGGCTTGACGTCGCGGTGCCGCACCCCGGCGGCGTGCGCGACGGCCAGCGCGGACAGGAGCTGCCTGCCCGCCTCGGCGGCCCGCCGCGGCGGCAGCGGACCGGAGGCAGCCAGCACATGGTCCAGGGACGGCGCGGCCACGAGCTGCATCACGATCCACGGCCGGCCGCTGTCCTCCGCTACGTCGTAGACGGTGACCACGGCCGGGTGGTTCAGCCTGGCCGCGGTCTTGGCCTCCCGCAGCGTCCGCTGGTAGGCGTGGGCCTGCTCGGTCTCGGTGAGAGTCTCGGCTATCTGGACCTCCTTGACCGCGACCTCGCGGTCCAGGAGCTGGTCGTGAGCGCGCCACACCACGCCCATGGCACCGCGGCCGATGGGCGACTCCAGGCGGTACCGGCCGGCGATGACCCGCCCGAGCTCCGCCGAAGGGTGCATACGCGGACCCTACACGGTGTCCGCTGAAAGGTCTCTGCGAGGAGGCTGAGCGTTGATCAAGTGTCGCCAGATCCCGGGCCCTGCCGTCACGCCCCAGGTTCCTGACCTGCTCGCGTCATCGCCAGCACGTCGAGCGCGGCGTCGAGCTGCTCCATGGTGATGTCGCCGCGGTCCACGTGACCCCGCGCGATCACGACCGAACGGATCGTCTGCCCGGTCTCCAGCGCCTCGTGCGCCGCCGCCGCCGCCGCCTCATAGCCGAGGTAGCGGTTCAGCGCGGTGACGATGACCGGCGACGATTCAGCCAGCTGCCGCATGTGACCGATGAAGGCGACGATCCCGGACACGCAACGGTCGGCAAGCAGCGGCACCACGGCGGCCAGCAGCCGCGCCGAGCCGAGCAGGTTCCGCGCGATCACCGGCAGCATCACGTTCAGCTCGAAGTTCCCCGCCGCGCCGCCGAAAGCCACCGCCGCGTCGTTCCCGATCACCTGCGTGCACACCTGGCAGACGGCCTCGCAGAGGACCGGGTTGACCTTGCCGGGCATGATCGAGGAGCCCGGCTGCAGGTCGGGTATGGACACCTCGCCGAGCCCCGCCCGTGGCCCGGACCCCATCCAGCGCAGGTCGTTGCAGATCTTGTACAGGCTGACCGCGATGCCCCGCAGCGCGCCGCTGGCCTCCACCAGCGCGTCCCGGCCGCCCGCGGCCTCGAAGTGGTTCCGCGCCTCGGTCAGCGGTAGCTCTTCCTCCGCCGCGAGCGCGGCGATGACCCGGGGCGCGAAGCCGGGCGGGGCGTTCAGCCCGGTCCCGGTGGCGGTCCCGCCCAGCGGCAACGCGCCCAGCCGCGGCAGCGCCCCGTCAAGGCGCTCGATCCCCAGGCGCACCGCAGCGGCGTACCCCCCGAACTCCTGGCCGAGCGTCACCGGCACCGCATCCATCAGGTGCGTCCGGCCGACCTTGACCACCGAGGCGAACTCCGCAGCCTTCGCCTCCAGCGCCGCAGCGAGGTGATCGAGGACCGGGATCAGCTCGAGCGCGAACAACCGCACCGCGGCGAGATGGATCGCCGACGGGAACACGTCGTTGGAGGACTGGGAGGCGTTGACGTGATCGTTGGGGTGCACGCGCCGGCCTAGCGCCCGCGAGGCCAGCGTCGCGATGACCTCGTTGGCGTTCATGTTGCTGGAGGTACCGGACCCGGTCTGGAACACGTCCACCGGGAACTGGTCGTCGTGCTCGCCCCGCGCCACGGCCGCGGCCGCGTCGCGGATCGCCGCGGCCATGTCGGCCTCCAGCACGCCGAGCGAGCCGTTCACCTCCGCGGCGGCCCCCTTGATCAGGCCCAGCGCGCCGATCATGTCCCGCCCGATCCGCTCCCCGGACACCGGGAAGTTCTGCACCGCCCGCTGGGTCTGCGCCCCCCACAGCGCCTCCGCGGGCACCTCGACCTCGCCCATCGAGTCATGCTCGACCCGAACGCCGCTACCGGTCATGGATGCGCCCCGATCTGCAGCAGCGGCCCGGAAGATGCGGCGAAGAAGTCATTGCCCTTGTCGTCGACCACGACGAACGCGGGGAAGCCGCGGACCTCGATCCGCCACACCGCTTCCATGCCGAGCTCGGGGTATTCCAGCACCTCGACCCGGGTGATGCACTCGGCCGCCAGCCGGGCGGCCGCGCCGCCGATCGAGCCGAGGTAGAACCCGCCGTGCCGCTTGCAGGCATCGGTCACCGCGGCCGACCGGTTGCCCTTGGCCAGCATGACCAGCGAGCCGCCCGCGGCCTGGAAGCGCTCGACGTAGGAATCCATCCGGCCCGCCGTCGTCGGCCCGAACGACCCTGACGCGTACCCGGCCGGCGTCTTGGCCGGCCCGGCGTAGTAGACGGGGTGGTCGCGCAGGTAGGCGGGCATGGGCTCGCCGGCATCCAGCCGTTCGGCGATCTTGGCGTGCGCGATGTCGCGGGCCACCACCAGCGGCCCGGTCAGCGACAGCCGGGTCCGGACCGGGTACTTGCTCAGTTCGGCCCGGATCTCGGCCATCGGCCGGCCCAGGTCGATGGCGACCGCTTCATCCGCATCCGACAGCCCCTCGGGGTCCGGCAGGTACTGCGCCGGGTCGGTCTCCAGCAGCTCCAGGAACACCCCGTCCTCGGTGATCTTCCCCAGCGCCTGCCGGTCCGCCGAGCACGACACCGCGATCGCGACCGGGCACGATGCCCCGTGCCGGGGCAGCCGGACCACCCGCACGTCGTGGCAGAAGTACTTGCCGCCGAACTGCGCGCCGATGCCCAGCCGCCGGGTGATGCCGAGCACCTGCTCTTCCATTTCACGGTCACGGAACCCCTGCCCGGACGAGGACCCGGCGGCAGGCAGCGTGTCCAGGTACTTCGCCGAGGCCAGCTTGGCGGTCTTCAGCGCGTATTCCGCGCTGGTGCCGCCGACCACGATGGCCAGATGGTACGGCGGGCAGGCCGCGGTGCCGAGGGTGGCGATCTTCTCCTCCAGGAACGACAGCATCGCCGGCGGGTTCAGCACCGCCTTGGTCTCCTGGAACAGGAACGACTTGTTCGCCGATCCGCCGCCCTTGGCCATGAACAGGAACGAGTACTGCGCCCCGCCGGTGGCGTAGATCTCTATCTGCGCGGGCAGGTTGGTCCCGGTGTTCCGCTCCACCCACATGGTCAGCGGCGCGAGCTGGGAATACCGCAGGTTCAGCGTGGTGTATGCGTCGTAGACGCCCCGGGCGATGTGCTCGGAGTCGCGCCCGTCGGTGAGCACGTGCTGGCCGCGCTTGCCGGTCACGATCGCGGTGCCGGTGTCCTGGCACATCGGCAGCACCCCGCCGGCCGCGATGCACGCGTTGCGCAGCAGGTCGCGCGCCACGTACCGGTCGTTCGGGCTCGCCTGCGGGTCCTCGAGGATGGACCGCAGCTGGCTGAGGTGGGCGGGCCGCAGCAGGTGGGCGATGTCCCGCATCGCCGTGCCGGCCAGCAGCGTGAGCAGCTGCGGGTCCACATCGAGGAATTTTCTGCCGAACGATCGACAGATCTCCACCCCGTCACCGGTCAGCTTCCGGTAGCTGGTGCCGTCCTCGCCTAGCGGCAGCAGGTCGGCGTAGCCGAACTCGGGCACGTGCCTCGGCCTCCCTCGGAGCTTGCTCGGTATCCGCAGCTCAGCTTAGGCGTGCCGCGGCCAAGTTCGGCACAGACAAACTTCCGTGTCTTGCTGGTCACGACTTGTACAGGCCTGGGCAAGCTTGTATCGTGACGCTATGCGGCGGCGCCGCGCCGCGCGGTGCCCCCGTCCGCGCGAGGTACGCTAAGCACGCGGTGCCCCCGTCCGCGTCCGGCTTTGGCTGCGGCGCCGCCGCTCGTCGCTCGCCCACTTTGCGTTCACGCCGGGGTCGGCGCAGGGCCTAGCGCGCCAGCCGGGGGAGCAGCAGCGACGACGCGGTGATCCCGGCCACGGTGGCCGCCGCCAGCACCGCCAGGTCCAGCCAGAGGTTGGTGCTGGTTCCGACCAGCAGCGAGCGCAGGGCCGCCACCTCGTACGACAGCGGGTTGACCTTGCTGATCGCCTGCAGCCAGCCGGGCATGACGGCGGTGGGGTACAACGCGTTGGAGCTGAAGAACAGCGGCATCGTGATGGCCTGGCCGATGCCCATGAGCCTGTCCCGCTTCAGCGCTATGCCGGCGATCGTCATCGACAGGCAGGAGAAGAAGGCCGAGCCGAGCACCAGGAACCCTGCGGCCGCCAGCAGCTTGGCCGGGTTGTGCGTCAGCGCGACCCCGAGCAGCGCCGACAGCACCACCACGACCACGCCCTGGATGACCGAACGCACGCCCGCCGCGAAGGCCTTGCCGGTGATCAGCGCGGCCCGCGGCGTCGGCGTGACCATCAGCTTGGCCAGCACCCCCGCGTCGCGCTCCCAGATGATCTGGATGCCGTAGAAGATGGCGATGAACAGGGCCGACTGAGCCAAGATGCCCGGCGCCAGGTAAGCCAGGTACGGAATCCCCGCAGGCGTGGGGATCGCGTGGACCCTGGTGAAGGTCTCGCCGAAGATCAGCAGCCACAACGCGGGCTGGATCGCCCTGGTGTACAGCTCGGTCCGGTCGTGCCGGATCTTGCGCAGCTCCACCCAGCACAGCGTCACGATCCGGCTGAGCAGCCGACGGGCGGCGGAAACGGGGGTATCAGCCCAGCCGCCGGGCAGTGCGCCTGGCGCGGCGTACATCACGGATTCCTCCTTGCGCTTCGTCGAGGGTGCCGCCGGTGTAGTGCCGGAACACGTCGTCGAGGGTGACACCGGTCCCCAGACCCATTCGGGGGGGTCTGGGGGGGTCGTCCCCCCGGGCCAACGCCGCCTTGAGGTCAGCCGGCGTCCCCTGGGCCCGGATCCGGCCCTGGTGCATCAGCGCGATCCGGTCGCAGTAGCTGTCGGCTTCGTCCATATAGTGCGTGGTCATCAGCACGGTCATCTGCGCCGACTCCTGCAGCTCGGTGATGTACTGCCACACGTCGGTGCGCGCGATCGGGTCCAGCCCGACCGTCGGCTCGTCGAGCACCAGCAGCCGCGGGGCGTTGACCAGGGCCTGGGCCAGCTCCAGCCGGCGGATCATCCCGCCGGAGTAGGTGCCGGCCAGCCGGTCCGCGGCGTCGGCGAGCCCCATCGCGTCCAGCGCGCCGGCCACCCGCGCCGGGCGCTGGCGGCGCGGCACGTCGAAGAGCCTGGCGAACAGCTGGACGTTCTCCCGGCCGGTCAGCGCCGCGTCCGCGGACAGCAGCTGCGGCACGTAGCCGATCATCCGGCGCACCGGCATCGGGCGGGCGGCGGCGTCGACGCCGAAGACCGCGACGTGGCCGGACGCCGGCTTGAGCAGCGTGGTGAGCATCCGGATCGTGGTCGTCTTGCCCGCCCCGTTCGGCCCGAGCAGGCCGAAGGTCTCCCCGTGCCGTATCGTCAGGTCCACGTTGTCCACCGCGAGGTGATCCCCGAACCGGTAGCTCAGCCCGGCGCACACCACCGCATCGCCGGTGGCCCTGCCCGCCGCGGGGCCCACCGCGGGCCTGTCCCCGCCCTTGGCGATCGCCGTCATGAATCCTCCCCGAGTTCCACGCTCAGCCGGAGCAGCGCGGGCACCGCGGCCGCCAGCGCGTCGCGGTCCGCGGCGGGCAGCCGGCCAAGCGCCCGTGCCGCCAGGTCCGCCCGCAGGTCGCGGAACTCCGCGAGCCGGCGGGATCCCTTGCCGGTCACGGCGAGCCGCACCGAACGCCCGTCGGCTGCCGCGTGCTCCCGGTCCACCAGGCCGGCCGCGGCGAGCCGCCCGACCAGCGTGCTCACGGTGTTCGGCGCCAGCCGCAGCTCGCGGGCCGCGTCGGCGACGCTGATGCCCGGGTGCGCCGCCGCCAGCCTGAGCAGCTCGGACTGAGTCGGCGGCAGCGGCTGCCGCTGCCAGGCCGAGCGCGCCGCCCGCCGAGCGACCCGCCTGACGGCACTGATCGCGGCGAGCAGCTCGGCCGCGAGCGCCTGCGCGGCAGGCGCCGCCACGGACGCCAGCGGCAGGTCCGCGTAAATGTCTTTCACAGAGCTAAATATATCAGGTCAGTCCAGGCGGATTGATGACAGCGGGTTACAACCGCTGGTCACGGGTAGGGGAGCTGCCCTGCGAGACCTCCCGAGACCGATGGGGCCCGAGAAACGGAGGGTGAAGGATGGCGGCAACACCCGAAACCGTCGGCGGCGCGGGGATCAGAAGCCTGATCCCCGCGCGCATCGACAGGCTGCCGTGGTCCAAATTCCACACCAGGCTGGTGGTCGCGCTCGGCGTCGCGTGGATCCTGGACGGCCTGGAGATCACCATCGCCAGCAACGTCGGACCCGACCTGACGCAGAAGACCACGCTGAACATGTCCGCCGGCGCGGTCGCCGACATCGCCACCTGGTACCTGATCGGTGAGGTCATCGGCGCGCTGTTCTTCGGCCAGCTGTCGGACAAGCTCGGCCGGAAGAACCTGTTCATGGTCACGCTCGGCGTCTACCTGATCGGCAGCGGCCTGACCGCGGCGACGCCGCGCGGCGGCTACTGGTTCATCTTCTTGTACTTCACCCGGGTCGTCGCCGGCATGGGCATCGGGGGTGAGTACGCGGCGATCAACTCCGCGATCGATGAGATGATCCCGGCCCGCTACCGCGGCCGGGTCGACCTGGCGGTCAACGGAACCTACTGGGCCGGGGCGTTTATCGGCACGATCGTTACCATCGTCCTGCTGAACCACCTGACCGCCAACGTGGGCTGGCGGATTGCGTACGTGGCGGGCCCGGTGCTGGCGCTGATCATCATCTACGTTCGGCGCAATCTGCCGGAGAGCCCGCGCTGGCAGATCATGCACGGCAGAGAGGAAGCGGCCGAGGCGTCCATCGCCGAGATCGAGGGGGACGTCGCGGCGACCCAGGGCAAGCTCCCGCCGGTGGACCCGAGCAGGGAACTGGAGATCAGGCCCACCGCGCAGATCGGCTACCTGCGGCTGCTGGAGACCCTGTTCCGGCATTACCCGAGCCGGTCGGTGCTGGGCGCGGCACTGATGATCACCCAGTCGTTCCTGTACAACGCGATCTTCTTCACCTACGGGCTGGTGCTGGAGTTCTTCTTCCACGTCAAGCCCACCGACACCGGCTACTATTTCCTGGCGTTCTGCGCCGGGAACCTGCTCGGCCCGCTGACGCTCGGGCGGCTGTTCGACACCATCGGCCGCCGCAAGATGATCTCGTTCACCTACCTGCTGTCCGGCGTGCTGCTGATTATCACCGCGCAGCTGTTCAAGGGTGGCGTCCTGAACGCGACCACGCAGACGATCTGCTGGAGCGTGATCTTCTTCTTCGCCTCGGCAGGCGCCTCCGCCGGGTACCTGACCGTCAGCGAGATATTCCCGCTGGAGGTGCGGGCCAAGGCAATCGCGGTGTTCTTCGCGATCGCGCAGTGCTTCGGCTTCCTCGGCACGCACCTGTATGGCCACCTGATCGGCACCGGCAACGACCCGAACCGGCTGTACTGGGGTTACATCCTCGGCGCCGGCGCGATGATCGTCGGCGGCCTGGTCGCGGTGTTCTTCGCCGTCGACGCCGAGGGCAAGTCCCTGGAGGACGTCGCCACGCCGCTGTCGGTGGTCCGCAAGCCGGCCCAGGTGACGCCTGGTGTCGGCGGCCCGGGCGGCCTCAGCCCGTCCGCGGGCAGCTGACCTCGGCCACGGCACCTGACAGCCGCGACGATCGCCCTCAGGCAGTAGGCCGCCGGAGAATGGCACATTCTCGGGTTGGCGGCCCCGCTGGCGGCTGGCTCACCCATCTGGCGTCGGGCCGCGCAGCAGGCAGTCGCTGCCGCGCGGCCTCGTGCCCCAGATGAATCAGCGGACCTCGCGTCCCATGGTCAACGTTCAGGCGGCCGCCGTGGCCGAGAGGCGCCGGGCCGACCGCAGCCGGTCAACGAGCACCGCCAGGGTGGCGGCAAGGATTGCGGCCCCGACCGCGATCAAGGTGATCTGCCAGCCCGGCATGCCGACCGCGGCTGTGACCTGGCTGTGGGCCCGGACTGGAGCCACCGTATCAGGAGCCACCGTGTAGGGCCCGAATCGATATTGCCCGCCCGGCGGTGGCACCACCCGGGCGAACGCGGCGGGCGCGGCGACGCCGAGCGCCACCAGCGCGCCGGCCAGCCCGGCCACGATGCGAATGAGGCGGATGTCGCGGATGCGGTTCATGATGTTCTCCTCCCGTGCAGGCTCGGATAAGCGCCTGCCGCCCCGGATGACCCGCGGTTTCCGGGGTTTTCCTGGCAGAGGTTCCGGGAGACCTGGCTGATACATCACGCCCGTCAGGGATTCCCCCGAAGGTCCTTGCCTGTGCGGGCAGCCCGGCGCGGCGGGATCCTGATTCCGGTGGCCGTCACGAACACTGCGGCAGACGACTCGCTCTGGCGGAATGCCCAATCCACGGCGGGTGATCCTCGGGTGATCACAGAGCCGCAATTGCCCAACGTGGGCCAACGTTGAGCAACGGTTGTTATGCAGGTCAGCCGGGTAGTGGCGGGGGAGCACACAGGTCAGGATGCCGTTGTCTAGATCTTGGTGAAGTGGTGGAAGCATTCGTAGTAGGGGTCGGTGGACAGGGCGAAGTGTGCGGCTTCTGACCGTTTGACCGCCAGGTAGGCGGTGGTGCGCAGCGGGCCGAGGGCGTCGGTGAGCATCTGGTCGGCGGCTAGCGCGTCCAGCGCTTCGTTGAGCGAGGCGGGCAGCCGGTGGGCGCCGGCGGCGGCGCGGTCGGCGTCGGACAGCGTGGCCGGGTCGACGTTGACGGCCTCGCCGGGGTCGATCTTGCCGCGGATGCCGTCCAGCCCGGCGTAGATGAACGCGCCGAGCGCCAGGTAGGGGTTGGCGCTGGAGTCCGACGGCTTGAGCTCCAGGTTGACCGAGCCGCCCGGGTCGCCGCGCCACGGCGAGCAGATCCGGATCGCCGCTTCCCTGTTGTCCATCCCGTAGCAGGCATACGCGCTGCTCCACGTCTGCGGCACCAGCCGCCGGTAGCTGTTCACGCTGGCGCAGGTCAGCGCGACCAGGGCGGGCAGGTGGGCGAGCAGGCCGCCGATGAAGTAATAGCCGACCGCCGACAGCCCGTTGTCATCGGCGGGGTCGGCGAACACGTTGCGCCCGCCGGGCGCGCCATCGGGCGCCAGGTCGGTCAGCGAGGCATGCAGGTGGCACCCGTTGCCCGCCTGGTCGGGGATCGGCTTGGGCGCCAGGCTGGCCCACAGCCCGCGCCGGAAGGCCACGCCGCGGACGGTCTCCCGGTACAGCACGTGGTTGTCGGCGGCGCGCAGCGCGCCGGCGTGCCGGATCGACATCTCCTGCTGGCCGTGGCCGAGCTCGGGATAGTAGTGCTCCACCGACAGGCCCTGCGCCTGCAGCGCCGCGGCGAGGTCCATGGCGAAGTCATGCGCGAGATGGAAGCCGGTCGCGGAATAGCACAAGCTGTCATCGACCGGGACCAGCCGGTCCGGGATCGTGGGCGCCGCCGGGGACGCCTCGCGGCGGCCCACGGTGAACTCCGGCTCGAACGCGGCCCGCAGCGCGTATCCCTCCCCCGCCAGCTCCGCGACGGCCTGCTTGAGGAACGTCCGCGGGCAGCCGTCCCACGGCGAGCCGTCCGGCCAGGCCAGATCGGCCAGCATCGCCCCCGCGCCGGGCGCATACGGCAGCGTGACGAACGTCTGCGGGTCCGGCACGATCCTGACCTCACCGACCGGCCCCATCCCCGCCACCGGCTGCAACTGGTCCAGCATCGACATCGCCATCATCGCCACCGTGTGCCCGATACCGCCCGCCATCCGCTCCCGGAGCCGCTCGGTGCCCGAAGCCTTCCCCCGGATGATGCCGCCATGATCGGCATACAAGAAACGGACCAGGCCGATGCCCTCCTGGCCCGCCCGCTCCGCCACCGCCTCAATCGCTGCCTCGCTCATGCACAAAATGCGTAACACGCCCAAGGCCGCCCGTACAGCCGAAACCCAACCTTGCCTACCTGGTGGGATCGGAATCCGGCGCGGTATTTTCTGCCCATGAGCGCACGGCAGGCCCCCCGCGACTTGCGGGCGTCCGATGCTGACCGGGACCGGGTCCTCGCCCTGCTCGCCGAGGCGGTCGGCGACGGGCGGCTCACCCTGGACGAGCATTCCGAACGAGCCCAGCGCGCGTGTTCCGCGCGCACGCTCGGCGAGCTCGCAGAGCTGACGGCCGACCTGGCGGCGCCGTCCGCCCAGCCGGTGCGCCTTGACGGCAGCAGGGTGATCGCCGGGATCGGCTCCCCGGCGCGCCGCGACGGGCGCTGGGTGGTGCCGGAGACCCTCACCGTGACCGCCATGTTCAGCGAGGTGGAACTCGACTTCACCCAGGCGATACTCCAGGCCAGCCCGGTGCGGCTGTACGCGACTGTGGTCGGCGGGCGGCTGCGGCTGATCGTCCCCGGACAGGTGTCGGTGGTGGTGACCGGGCACGTCATCCTGGGCAGGAGGCGCGGCGGCACCACGCACGCCGGGCCCGGCGCCCCGGTGATCGAGGTGCGGGCGTTGGTGGCCGGCGGCGAGGTGATCGTGCGCACCCCGCCGCCGCCGCGGAGCCGCTTCCGCTTCTTCAGCCGTAGCTGACCGAGGAATAGGCGCGGAGCTTCCGCAGCTGGTGCTCGCTCCTGATGCTGCGGATGGTGCCCGACCGTGACCGCATCACCAGCGAGTGCGTGACCGCCCCGCCGCCGGGATGGTACCTGACCCCGGCCATCAGCTCGCCGTCGGTGATGCCCGTGGCGGCGAAGAACACGTCGCCGGAGGCGACCAGGTCGTCGGTGGTCAGCACGCGGTCCAGGTCCAGCCCGGCGTCCAGCGCTTTGCGCCGTTCCGCTTCGTCGCGGGGGGCGAGCCTGCCCTGGATGATCCCGCCCAGGCACTTCAGCGCGCACGCGGCGATGATCCCCTCGGGGGTGCCGCCGACGCCGAGCAGCAGGTCGATGCCGGTGTCCTCGCGGGCCGCCATGATCGCCCCGGCCACGTCGCCGTCGGTGATCAGGTGAATCCTGGCCCCGGCTTCACGGACACCGGCGATCAGGTCGGCGTGCCTGGGCCGGTCCAGGATGACCACAGTGACGTCCTGCGGGCCGCCGCCCTTGGCCTTGGCGACCGCGGCGACGTTGGCGCCCGGGGGCGCGGTGATGTCGACGACGTCGGCCGCGGCCGGCCCGGTGGCCAGCTTGGACATGTAGAACAGCGCCGACGGGTCGTACATCGAGCCCCGCGCGGCGACCGCGAGCACCGAGATCGCGTTGGGCATGCCGTTGGCGGTCAGCCGGGTGCCGTCGATCGGGTCCACCGCGACGTCGCACGCGGCGCCGGTGCCGTCGCCCACCTCCTCGCCGTTGTACAGCATCGGCGCCTGGTCCTTCTCGCCCTCGCCGATGACCACGACGCCGCGCATCGACACCGAGTTGATCATCATCCGCATCGCGTTGACCGCAGCCCCGTCCGCGCCGTTCTTGTCGCCGCGGCCCACCCACCTAGCGGCGGCCATCGCCGCGGCCTCGGTCACCCTGGTCAGCTCGAGCGCCAGGTTGCGGTCCGGCGCGTGGGTGGCCGGCTCGGGTACCTGCTGTTCGGCGGTCATAGCTGCCGTCCTTCCCGCTGAGCCTCCGCGCCTTCCGGAGCGCGCGTCGGGCCAGCCGCCGCGCGGCCGCTCAGTGTTTTCCGGAGCGCGCGCGTCGGGCCAGCCGCCGCGCGGCCGCTCAGCAACGATCCTACGCAGGCACCGCGGGGGCGCTCGCGACCAGTACGCTTCTCTCAGCCCTGCTGGCGGTCGGCCGAGCCGTTCCCGTCGGGCTCGCCACGCGCTCCGGGGACGGGAGCGTTCGCCGGCGGCGCTACCTCCTCCGGCGTGCGCGGCGCCATGACCGGATGGTCGGGCTCACGGTCGTTGAACGACACCTCGACCTGCTGCTCGGGGCGCCGCTGGTTCTGCAGCGCCTGCAGCGCCATGGACGCCCGGTCCGCCTCGGTCAGCGGCGGCTGCACGATGGCCCGTGGCCACAGCCGCCTGGCGAGCACCACGTTGATCTCGGCGCAGTACACGGTGATCTCGCACGTCAGGTAGATCCAGGCCATCAGCCCCAGCACGGTTGCGAACACCCCGTACACCGAGTCGGTGTGCAGGAAGTGGTGCACCAGGTACGTGCCGAGCAGCTGCAGCAGCGTGTACAAGATGCCGGCGGTGACCGCCCCGGGCAGCAGCCTGCGGGTCGGCACCCCCTTGGGGGTCAGCACCCGGTAAGCGCCGAGGTACATGCCAGCGCTGACGGCCACGGTCAGCAGGTAGTACACGACCATGAGCACCACGGCGTTGTGCGCGTAGCTGTTGAGCATGACCAGCAGCGTGGTCGCGATCACGCCGCCGCCGAGCAGGCTGAGGAACAGCAGCGCCCGGCCCATGCGCGGGAAGTAGCCGGGCCGGGCGGGCCCGGGCAGGTTCCACGCCTGCTCCATGGCGAACAGACCCGCCTGCGCCAGCCCCGTCCCGCCGTAGATCAGCCCGAGCAGGCCGATGATCAGCCCGATGATGCTCGACCGCCGCAGTTCGTGCACGTTGCCGGTGAGCTCGTTGCCGATCAGCGGGATCTGGTTGGACACCGCCTTCAGCGCGTCGGCTCGGAACGCCGAACTGGACGCGGCGACCAGGCCGAGGATGGTCGTCAGCACCAGCAGCAGCGGGAACAGCGACACGAAACCGGAGTACGCGAGGTTCGCGACCAGCACGCCGCCGTTGTCATCGCCGTACTTCTTGATGATCCCGAAGACGAACGCGGCGGGGGTGTGCCGCTGCTGGAACTTGTCGACGTTCCTGATGGTCCGCTCGACCGGATTCATCGCGCCCTGCCTCGCTGCCGTCTGCTATCTGGGCTGCCCGGCAGCCGGCAGGCCAAACCCGAGCCGGCCCGGCCGCCGCCCAGTGCCTGCCGGAGCGCGCGCGTCGGGCAAGCCGCCGCGCGGCCGCTCAGTGCTGTCTGGAGCGCGCGCGTCGGGCAAGCCGCCGCGCGGCCGCTCAGTGCTGTCTGGAGCGCGCGCGTCGGGCAAGCCGCCGCGCGGCC
>JAFAPY010000385.1 GCA_019246795.1 Streptosporangiaceae bacterium
CCATCAACACCGGCCACCTCACCAGCCAGGCCCTCGCAGCACTGGCCGGGACGCCAACCTGCCCGGCAACCCAGTAGCCAGCAGCCACCACGACCAGGAACACCCATCATGCACTTGCCCGACCCGAACGATTCCGCAACAGCCCGAAATACGACAGAAACTGGCCACGATCATGGATTGAGTGCAGTGCAGGCGCGGCCGCAGGGGCAAGCGGCGCCTGGCCAGCCGTTACGGCGCAGCAGCGTCGCGACGGCTCCTGCGGTCTCGCACCGCCGGTCCCGCAGGTCCAAGAACCCGAACCTGAGCGTGACGATGCCGTTGACCGCGTTGGCGTTATCGCGCCGCTTATCCCGCCATTGCTCATCGGCGGGGTGGGCAGCGGTCCCGTCGAGTTCCACGCACAGCCGGTACTGCAGGTAGAGGTTATCGAGATATTTGTTGCCTGTACGCTGCCCGATCCTTGCCTGCCGGTAGGCGGCTGGCAGCCCGTGCGGGCGTTCCACGCGGTGAATGTAGCGGTATTCGAGAACGGACAATGCGCCATCCTCAGCATCGCCGAGCGCGGCCGCCAGTTCCCGGCGCCAGCGCATCTTCTTCCGGGCATGCATCGTCTGGCATATCCGGTCCGCGGTGGTGCGTCGGCGACCGATGGCGCGGCAAATCCACATGTAGGCGTCGCCAAAGGTCGGCGCAGTCTGGACCAGGTCGAGCACCGTATCCTCGACCCTGGTGCAGGGCGGGAGCATTGCGGGGTGCCTAGTCCGCAGGATCGCGTCCGACCTGTGGACGATGACGCCGGGGATCCTTGCCTGTGCCGGGTGGCGTCCGGCTGGCACAGTGATCGTGATGACAGCGCTCGGCTCGTCGATTAGGCCATGCCGTTCGGCCGCGGTCTGGTGGCTCAGAGTGGCGCCGGGGCCGGCGCGGAGAAGGGCCGCCCACAGCACCGTCTCCCGGGTGGGGTCTCCGGAATAGGCCGCGTACACGCCGCGCTGAAGTCGCTGCCACCGGCCGCTGCGAACCCGGCTCCGCATGGTGTCGGGGCTGATGCTCAAACTCCTACCCTGGCCGCGGGCCAGAGCGTCTGCCTGGGCCAGCAGCAGTTCGCGGCCTGGCGCATGCGGTTCCGTGGGCATCGTCTCATGGTCCCGGAAAGGTCGCAGGGCAGCTGCGGAGCGCCGGAGCCTGTGCACACCGCCCGGCACCGGACGCGGCTTGTGGATAACCCGGTTCGGTTGTCTGCGAGCGGAGATAGGGTCAAAGGATGGCCACAGCGGCAGAAGGCCAGGAAGACAGCCTGTTCGACGCGGCGGAGCAGGCGGCCGCGGCGGCCTCCGCCCCGCTGGCCGTCCGGATGCGGCCGTGCACCCTCGATGAGGTGATCGGGCAGCGGCACCTCACCGGCGAGGGCACGCCGTTCCGCAAGCTGATCGACAACGACGCGCCGATGTCGCTGCTGCTGTGGGGGCCGGCGGGCACCGGCAAGACGACGCTGGCGTACGTGGTCAGCCGGGTCACCAAACGCTCGTTCGTGGAGCTTTCCGCGACGAGCGCCGGGGTCAAGGACGTGCGCTCGGCTGTCGACGCGGCCCGCCGCACGCTCGGGCTGACCGGCAGGCAGACCTTGCTGTTCGTCGACGAGGTGCACAGGTTCAGCAAGACCCAGCAGGACGCGCTGCTGCCAGCGGTGGAGAACCGCTGGGTGTCGTTCATCGGAGCGACCACGGAGAACCCGTTTTTCTCGGTGGTGTCCCCGCTGCTGTCCCGGTCGCTGCTGCTGACCTTGCAGCCGTTGTCCGATGAGGACATCGGCGAAGTGATCAGCCGGGCGCTGGCGGACCCCCGCGGCCTCGGCGGCGCCGTGAGCCTGGACGACGACGCGGCCGCGCACCTCATCAGGCTGGCCGGCGGCGATGCCCGGCGTGCGCTCACCTACCTCGAGGCCGCCGCCCTCGGGCTGCCCGGCGGCGGCCGCATCGACACCCCGGCCCTGGAACGGGCGGTGGACCGGGCCGCGGTCCGCTATGACCGCGACGGCGACCAGCACTACGACGTGATCAGCGCGTTCATCAAGTCCATGCGCGGCAGCGACGTGGACGCGGCCCTGCACTACCTGGCCAGGATGATCGCGGCGGGGGAGGACCCGCGGTTCATCGCCAGGCGGCTGGTGGTGCACGCCAGCGAGGATGTCGGGATGGCCGACCCCACCGCGCTGCAGACCGCGATCGCCGCGGCGCAGGCGGTGGAGTTCGTCGGGCTGCCCGAGGCACGGATCAACCTGGCCCAGGCGGTGATCCATATCTCGCTGGCGCCGAAGTCCAACGCTGTCGTCAAGGCGATCGGCGCGGCCGACGCGGACGTGCGCGCCGGGCTGCTTGGCGCAGTGCCCGCGCACCTGCGCGATGCGCACTATCCTGGGGCGGGCAAGGTCGGCCACGGCAAGGGCTACCTGTACCCGCACGACTTCGACGAGGGCATCGTCGCGCAGCGCTATGCCCCCGACCCCGTGGCGGGGCGCACGTACTACGAGCCGTCCCGGCACGGCCTGGAGGGCCGCCTCGCCGAGCGCGCCGAGCGGATCCGGGCCGTGCTGGACCAGGCCGGGCACGGCAGCGCCGGGCCGGACAACACCGGGCACGGCAACGCTGGGCCGGGCGAGACCAAGAACCGCCGGTACGGGAAGGAGCAGGCATGAACGCCGCAGAGGTTGCCGCACTGATCGCCGCCGTGTTCTGGGCGCCTCTGGCCTGCGCCGGCGTGTTCGCCCTGGTCCGGCTGGGTCGGCTCGCCTCACAAGCAAGCGACCTGCTCAACCGCGGCGACGTGGTCCTGGGGCAGGCGCAGGCGGCGGTCGACGGCGCCCGGGCCGCGGCCGACCGGGCAGGCCGGCAGCTTGACCGGACCGCGGCCGTCACGGCGAGCATGGACGAGCTGAGCGCCGGGATGACCGAACTGGCCGGCCAGGTCAGCGCGCTGGCCGGCCTCGGCCGGGCGATCGCAGGCGGCCCGGTCGGCCGCGCGGGCGCGCTGGCCTACGGCCTGCGCCGGGCCGTCGCGCTACGCCGAGCAGAGTGGAGGGCAGACCGCCGAGCAGAGCACAGGGCAGACCGCCGAGCAGAGTGGAGGGCAGAGCGCCGAGCAGAGCACACGGCGGACCGCCGCGCGCTGCCGGGCAAGGTGATGTCCCCGTGATCCGCAGGGGTTTCTGGCTGACCGTCGGCGCGGTGACCGGGATCATCGGCTACCGACGCGTCTGCGCCGCGGGCCGGCGGATCTCCGCCAGCCTCAGCCCGGCGGGCAGCATGGAACCTGGCCGCCCCGGGCGCGGCATGCAGCCAACCCGCTCGGCGGGGCTGGCCCGGGAGACGATCCGTTTCACCCGCGACGTGCGCGAGGGCATGGAGCTTTACCGGCTTGGGCGTTCGGCACCGGTGCGGCCTACCCTTCCACCTGACGACACTGACCACGACGCCCGACCAGAGGATGGCCGCTGATGGAGTCGGCAGAGATCGCCCGCCGCTTCCTTGGGTATTTCCGGCAGCAGGGGCACGCCATCGTGCCCTCGGCCCCGCTGGTCGCCGACGACCCCACGGTGCTGTTCGTCATCGCGGGCATGCAGCCGTTCAAGCCGTATCTGCTCGGGCAGCGGACCCCGCCGTACCGGCGAGTGGCCGACGTGCAGAAATGCGTGCGCACCGACGACATCGACGAGGTCGGCAAGACCACTCGGCACGCCACGTTCTTCCAGATGCTCGGCAACTGGTCGTTCGGTGACTACTTCAAGCAGGAGGCGATCAGGTTCGCCTGGGAGCTGCTGACCAGGTCCGAGGCGGACGGCGGCTTCGGGTTCCCCGAGGGCAGGCTGTGGGCGACGGTGCTGCACAGCGACGACGAGGCGTACGCGATCTGGCGGGACCAGATCGGCGTGCCCGAGAACCGGATCCAGCACCGCGGCCTCGCCGACAACTACTGGCACATGGGCGTTCCGGGTCCCGGCGGCCCGTGCTCGGAGATCTACTACGACCGCGGCCCGGAATACGGGCGCGAGGGCGGCCCGGCGGTAGACGAGGACCGCTACCTCGAGGTGTGGAATCTGGTCTTCATGGAAGACCAGCTCAAGCAGGTCAGGGCCAAGGACGACTTCGACGTCGAGGGCCCGCTGCCGTTCAAGAACGTCGACACCGGCATGGGCCTGGAGCGGATGGCGTCCATCCTGCAGGGGGTGGACAACATCTACGAGGTCGATACCACCTGGAAGATCCTGGACCGGGCGGCGGAGCTCACCGAGCAGCCCTACGGGCGCGACCCGGGGGCCGACGTCGCGCTCAAGGTCGTCGCCGACCACGTGCGCTGCGCCGTCATGCTGGTCGACGACGGGGTGCTGCCCAGCAACGAGGGCCGCGGCTACGTGCTGCGGCGCATTTTGCGGCGCAGCATCAGGAACCTGCGCCTGCTGTCCGGCGCCCAGCGCGGCGGTGGCGCGGCCAGCCCGGGCGAGCGCTTCATGCCCGAGCTCACCACCACCGCGATCGAGGCGATGGCACCGCTGTACCCCGAGCTGCTCCGCGACGCGGCGAACATCCGCACGGTCATCGACGCGGAGGAGGCGGCGTTCAGCAGCACGCTGCGCACCGGCACCGCCATGTTCGAGGCGGAGGTGGAGGAGAGCAGGCGCAGGGGCCAGCGGACGCTGTCCGGCGCCCAGGCGTTCCAGCTGCACGACACCTACGGATTCCCGATCGACCTGACCCTGGAGATGGCAGCTGAGCAGGGCCTGTCCGTCGACGAGGACGGCTTCCGCCGCCTGATGGCCCAGCAGCGGGAACGCGCCAAGAAAGACGCGGCGGAGAAGAAAACCGGCAACGCGGACATCTCGGTGCTCGCGGACCTGCTGGAGCGGTCGGGCCCGGTCGCCTTCACCGGCTATGACCAGGTCTCCGGCGAAACGACCATCCTCGGCCTGCTCGTCGGCGGCGTGCCGGCCCCGGCCGCCGGGGCAGGCACCGACGTCGACGTGATCCTGGACCGCACCCCGTTCTACGCCGAGGGCGGCGGGCAGCTGGCGGACGCGGGCACGATCACGACCGCCGGCGGCCAGGTCGAGGTCCGCGACGTGCAGAGCCCGCTGGCCGGCCTCATCGTGCACCGCGGCCGGGTCGCCTCCGGCGAGGTCACGGCCGGAGAGCCCGCGTTCGCCCAGATCGACATCGAGCGCCGCCGCGCGCTGTCCAGGTCGCACACCGCCACCCACCTGGTGCACCGGGCGCTGCGCGACGCGCTCGGCGAGTTCGGCACGCAGGCGGGCTCGGAGAACTCCCCGGGCCGGCTCAGGTTCGACTTCGCCGCGCCCGGCGCGGTGCCCGCCTCGGTGCTGCGGGACACCGAGGACCAGGTCAACCAGGTCCTCGTCAACGACCTGGGCGTGCGCGCCTTCTACACCTCCCAGGACGAGGCCATCGAGATGGGCGCGCTGGCGCTGTTCGGGGAGAAGTACGGCGACCAGGTCCGGGTGGTCGAGGTCGGCGACTACTCGCGCGAGCTGTGCGGCGGCACCCATGTGGCCAGGTCCGGCCAGCTCGGCCTGGTCAAGGTGCTCGGCGAGACCTCCATCGGCTCGGGCGTACGCCGGATCGAGGCGCTGGTCGGCATCGACGCGTTCCGCTACCTGGCCAGGGAGAGCGTTCTGGTCAGCCAGCTCTCCGAGCAGCTGCGGGCCCCACGCGAGCAGCTTCCCGAGCGGATCGCCGGCATTACCTCCCGGCTCAGGGAGGCCGAACGGGAACTGCAGCGGCTGCGGGCCGCCAGGCTGGGAGAAGCCGCCGGGGACATCGCCGCGGCCGCCGAGCACATCGGCGGGATAGCCCTGGTCGCGCACCGGGCGCCGGACGGGACCGAGCAGGACGACATCCGCAGGCTGGCCCTGGACGTGCGCGGCCGGATGCCGCCGGACCGGCCCGCCGCGGTGATGGTGGCGGGGGTGCCAGCGGACCGTCCCGTCGTGGTCGTCTCGGTCAACGAGGCAGGCCGTGACCAGGGCCTGTCCGCGGGCGCGCTGGTGGGCATCGCCGCCAGGGCGCTCGGCGGCGGCGGCGGCGGCAAGCCGGACGTCGCCCAGGGCGGCGGAGCGCCGATCTCGCCGCAGCGGCCCGGGGGAGGGGCCGGTGTGATCGATGAGGCCTTTGCGGCCGTTCGTACCGCTTTGCGGGACAGGCCTGCCACGGCTGGGTAACGTATGGGCATGCTGCTGCGACCCCACGACCGGCCGGTCCCCCCGCAGGTTCCGGGGCCCGTGCCGGTGCGGGAAGGGGTGCGCCTGCCGGTGCGAGAGGGGGTGCCAGAGGGGGTGCGGCTGCCGGTGCGGGACGGGGTGCGCCTGGCGGTGGACGCCGGCTCGGTCCGGATCGGGGTGGCCCGCAGCGATCCCCGCGGCATCCTGGCCAGCCCGCTGACGGTGCTGCGCTCCGGGCCCAGCACCGCCGATGAGCTGGCCGAGCTGGCGAAGGCCGTCGGCGCGATGGAGGTCATCGTCGGCCTGCCCGCCTCGCTGTCCGGCCGGGAGGGGCCTGCGGCGGCCGCAGCGCGCAGCTTCGCCGCGGCTCTGGCGCGGCGGCTCGCGCCCATCCCGGTGCGGCTGGTCGACGAGCGGCTGACCACCGCGCAGGCCCACGGCGCGCTGCGCCGCAGCGGCAAGGATTCCCGCGCCCGCCGCCGGGTCGTCGACGCCGCGGCGGCCGCCGTGCTGCTGCAGTCCGCCCTGGAGGCCGAACGCGCCACCGGCCGCCCACCCGGCGAACTGCTGCCACTCCCGGGAACCGCACCGTGACCGAGAACCAGGGCGCCCGCCCGCCGCAGCGCCCGCTGCCGGGCGCGTACCGGCCGGCCCACCACGAGCCCGGGGCCGCACGTCACGCCCGCGCCGCGGACTCGCACTGGCGCCGGGCGCAGCAGAACCCGGGCCAGTTCTACCCGTTCGAGCAGCACGACGGCTACGACAACCGTGACCCCGGCCACGGCTATCCCGGCGAGGACCTGCTCAGCCACGCGCGGCCCCCCCGCCGCCGCGGCGGCTTCCGCCGGCTGGCCCCCTGGATCGCCGTCGTCGGCATTCTCGTCCTGCTGATCCCGCTGGCGATCGGCGGCTACTACGCCTACAGCGTCTACCAGAACAAGTACCACCCGCCCGACTACTCTGGCCCGGGTACCGGCCACGTGGTGGTCCAGGTCACCTCGGGGGACACGCCGACCAGCCTGGCGCCCAGGCTGCAGCGCCTCGGCGTGGTGGCAAGCACCCGCGCGTTCATCCTGGCCGCCGAGCACAGCTCGAACCCGAACGGCCTGCTGCCCGGCTTTTTCGGCATGCACAGGCACATGAACGCGGCGCTGGCGTACGCGCTGCTGGTCAACCCGAAGAACCTGGTGCAGGTGCCGTTGACCATCCCGGAGGGCCTGCGGAACAGCCAGGTCGTGGCCCTGCTCGGCGCCAGATCCGTCATCGCGGCCAGCGCCTACGCCACCGTGCTCAAAGACCCTGCGCTGCTGCACCTGCCCGGCTACGCCGGCGGCAACCCCGAGGGCTACCTGTTCCCGGCCACCTACGAGGTGGTCCCGCACGAGACCGCGCTCGCCGTGCTCACCGGGATGGTGCAGCGGTTCCGCCAGGAGGCGGCGGCGGCCGGCCTGCCCGGAGCCGCCAGCCAGGTACACCTGACCGCTGGCCAGGTGATCATCATGGCCAGCCTGGTGCAGGCCGAGGGCGGCCGGATCTCCGACTACGCCAAGATCGCCCGGGTGATCGACAACCGGCTGGCGCTGGGCATGCCGCTGCAGCTTGACAGCACGGTGCTGTTCGGGCTGAACGCCTACGGCATCCTCGCCACGGACCAGCAGCTGGCCAGCGACTCGCCGTACAACACCTACCGGCACACCGGCCTGCCGCCCGGCCCGATCGACAACCCGGGCAACGCGGCGATCCAGGCGGTGCTGCATCCGGCGTCCGGACCGTGGCTGTACTTCGTCACCGTCAACCCGCGGACCCGGGAGACCCTGTTCACCTCCAGCTATGCGCAGTTCCAGCAGCTCCGTCAGGAGCTGGCGAGGAACCTGGGACAGGGGTGAGGCGGGCCGCGGTCCTCGGCTCGCCGATCGCGCATTCGCTGTCCCCGGCGCTGCATGCGGGCGCCTACGCCGCGCTGGGCCTGGACGGGTGGACCTACACCGCGATCGAATGCGACGAGGCGGCGCTGCCCGGCCTGCTCGCCGCGTGCGACGACGGCTGGGCGGGTCTGTCGCTGACCATGCCGCTGAAGCGGGCGGTGCTGCCGATGCTCGACCGCACCGACCCGCTGGCCGCCGCGGTCGGCGGGGCTAACACGGTGGTGTTCGGTGACGGGGAACGCCGCGGGTACAACACCGACGTGCCGGGCATGGTGGCGGCCCTGGGCGAGGCCGGCGTGGCGCGTGGCGCCCCGGGCGTGACCGCGCCGCGCGGCGCCACCATCCTCGGCGCGGGCGCGACCGCATGCGCCGCCCTGGCCGCGCTGGCCGAGATCGGCCTGCCCGCGGCGGTGGTGCAGGTCCGCGACAAGGCCAGGGCCGCCGGGCTGCTGGCTGCCGCGCGCAGGCTGGGCATGGCGGTGGAGCTACGGCCGTTCGGATCGCCGGTGCGCGACGGGGACCTGCTCGTTTCCACCGTTCCCGCCGGAGCGGCTGATTTTTATGCCGAACGAGCCCATGGTGCTTCCTTCCGGCCAGCCTGGGTCCTGGACGTGGTGTACCACCCGTGGCCGACGCCGCTGGCACGGGCCGGCGCCCGGTCCGGCGCGGCGGTGGTCGGCGGCTTCGACCTGCTGCTGCACCAGGCCGCCCGTCAGGTAGAGCTGATGACCGGCATCGCGCCGGCCCCGCTGGACGCCATGCGCGCCGCCGGCCAGGCCGAGCTAACCCGCCGACGCCGGGCACCGGGCGGCCGTCCTCCAGGTACACCAGGCGCCTGCTGCCGGTAGCCGCCTGGACCCGGCGGCGGATCGGCGGCCTGAGCAGGTCAAGTGCGCCGGGGAGCGCGGCGAGCCGGTACTCGCAGATCTCTTCGGGCTGGACCACGACGTCGGCCAGGATGTCGTCGCTGATCGTGCCGCAGTCGAAGAGGAACCGGATCCCTCCTGCCTTGCCGGGCCGCGGGCGGCGGAAGTCCATGCAGGCAAGCCGTGCGGCGTGCACGTCGATGCCGCATTCTTCGCGGACCTCGCGCTGGCACGCCTGCCACGGCGTCTCCCCGTCGGCCTCCATGACCCCGCCGGGGACCGTCCAGCCGTTCTTGTACGTCGGCTTCAGGATCAGCAGCCTGCCCGCCCGGTCGAAGACCATCGCCCCGGCAGACACCGGGATGCCGGGCAGCGGCTCATCAGTCATCTGCGGCAGGCACGCACGTCATCCCACCTCATCGCGGCTCCAGGGTATCGTGCCGCAACGCCATCGCTCGTTCTGGTAAAAGAGATCTTCGCCCGCCCGGAGCCGCGGAAATGGCAGCGCCAGACACGTTGCTGTCACGTGCGTGGCCGCAACCGTGGGCTTCGACCTGGACATGACGCTGATCGACTCGCGTCCTGCGATCCTGGCCGCGTTCGCCGAACTCGCACGGGAGACGGCCACCCCTATCGACCTGGCCA
>JAFAPY010000004.1 GCA_019246795.1 Streptosporangiaceae bacterium
GCCGCCGGCCCCGCCGGCCAGCTCCGCGCCGGCCAGCTCCGCGCCGGCCACTACCGCGCCGGCCCCGCCCGCCCCGCCGGCCACTACCGCGCCGGCCGCGCCTTCGAATCCCATTCCGCAGGGCAATGGCGGCGACCAGGACGCCGACAACAACGGCGGCCCCAGCGACGGCGACGGCAACATCTAGCCGCCGGCCATCCAGGGCTGCAGCCGCGGCGCCGGTCCCGCTCCCGGGACCGGCCCGGCCGGCAGATGACAGGAGACCCAGATGACCGCTCATACCGCGCTGCGCGGCAGGCACCTGCTGGCTGTGCTCGCCGCCATGGCCGCCATTGCCGCCACGGTCGTGGCGTTCACCCTGCCCGGGCGCTCGGCGGGGCGGACGTTTCCACCGCTCGTCCCTGCCCCGGCACCGGCCGGGTGGCCACACCTGACGTTGCCCAACGGGACCGCGGTGCTGTCCTACCCGCCCTCACTGCGGCCGGTCAGCGGCGACACCGACGCCGTATCCGCCGCCCAGGTCAGCCCCGGCGAGGTGTTCCAGCTCTACCTCAACGCCACGCCCCGGCAAGGGGACGAACAGCCACGCAGCTGGGCCGCGTTCCGGCTGCGGCTGCTGACCGCCGATGACGCGGCTTCGGCCCGCGAGCTGGCCGCGGCCCGGGAGGTGAGGTTCCGTGGCGGCACCGGATCCTGCGTCATCGACACCTACGTCACCCGGATCGGCGCCCACCGCTACCAGGAGCTCGCCTGCCTGGTCCAGGGACGGACCAGCGCCAGCGTCATCGTCGCAGCCGCCCCCGCCGCCACCTGGGCCCAGGCCAGCCCGCTGCTGCTCCGGGCCGTCGCCGCCTACCAGGTCCGCTGACCAACGCTGGCCCACCGGGCCGCACAGCACGGACAGGCCCGGGCCGGCCAGCCGCGTCACCGTCAACTCCATCCAGCCATCCTGCTTCCGAGGAGAGATCACAATGACCCAACCCACCCCGCTCTGGCTGCGCCAGCTCGCCTCACCCCGCCGCCACCACGCGGCGGAGGGGGCCGCCCGCCGCGCCGCCACGCTGCTGCTGCGCCTGACCTGCGCGGCGCTGCTGGCCTGGATCGGCTACATCCACCTGCACCTGTGGGCCGAGGGCTACCGGCAGATCCCCACCGACGGGCCGCTGTTCCTGCTCGACGCGGTGGCCGGGTTCGTCCTGGGCGCCGCGCTGCTGGCCTGGCCGCGGCCGCTGGCCGGGCTGCTGGCCGCCGGCTACACCGCTGCCACCCTCGGCGCCCTGCTCCTCAGCCTCAGCGTGGGCCTGTTCGGCTTCCGCGAATCGGTTTCCGCGTCCTACGTCACCCAGTCCCTGGCCCTCGAGACGATCACCTTGCTCGCCCTGCTCGGCTGGACCGCACTGGCCGCAGCCACCCCAGGGCGGCCAGCCCGCCGCCGCGGCCCGTCGCCCCGCCAGCCACGGTAACCGCGGCCCGCGAGCAGCCTGCCCAAAGGCGGCCGGCGTCACGCCGGAAGGCCAAGCTGGTGCATCCTCGCCAGGTTATCTTCCACCCCGGTTGCGGATGTCAGCTTCCCGCTGCGGACCCGGTAAAGGTAGATCTCATCGACATCGCAGAAACGCCGGCCCGACGGCGGATGTCCCAGCCACTCTCCCAGCTGAGTACCCGAGCACCGGAAATGCGCGGCTACCTTCTCCTCCTCGGCCACCAAGGCGATGATCTCCATCCTGAAGTCGGGGAAAGATTCCCGGAACGGCCCGATCCACAGCCGTGCCGCCCGGGCAAACTCGCCGTCGGCTACCTCATCGAGCACGTCGAGACTTCCGTTATTGATCCCCTCAACCAGTCGGCGAACAAGCAGCTTGTTCTGTTCGGCGCCCATGACATCCTCACTTCGACCCTGCGGCCCGCGTTCGGGTGCTCCGCGCTGGCCCGCGCCAATCCGGGGGCCTGCCGCGTTACTGGCCAACGCGGCCGTCGATCCGCTCCCGCAGCAGGTCGGCATGGCCGCAATGGCGGGCGTACTCCTCGATCATGTGGACCAGCACCTCGCGCAGCGCACCTGGATGCGTGCTCGAGCGGCGGGCCGAGCCCGGCGGCGACCAGGATGACGCCGAGTTCGTTGCGGTCCAGGGCGACGGCATGGGACTCATGGTCCAGCCGCGGCCGCCGCACGTGGGCGGCTGAGCACCCGTGATAGCCAAGCGGCCCAGCGGGAATCTCTGGTCGGCTCGAGCCCTACTGGTGCGACCGCTGCTCTGCTTCAGCCGCGCTTGCCTCCGCTCGGGCCTTCTCCGCCTGGGCCTCCTTGGCAGCCACGTCACGCTGGGCGGCAGCCTTGTCCTGCTGAGCCTGGCCTTCGTGCTTCAACGACTCGTGCCCGGTTACGGCCCCGATCGCTTCCTTGGCTCGGCCCTTCACGTCTTCCACGGCGCCTTCGACGCCTGCTTCAGGTCCAGACTCACTGGCCACGATCGTCTCCCATCGTTTCCCTGGTGTTCCCCTCGCTCCGTCTCCGGGCAACTCCAGCCCGCTACCCGGCGGTCTTGGGCACAAACGCAGCAAGCCGGGTCGAGACGACGCCGAACCGGAGGTCTTGATGGCTGGCTGAGTCCGTCGGCGAGGCAGGCGGTCACTGAGTCCGTCGGCGAGGCAGGCGGTCCACCGGCCGGTAGGGGCGTTAAGGTTGGCTAATGTCCCGGTTTGGCGGCGATGGTAAGCGCGTCGTCCAGCGGCCGCCAGAACCCGGGCCGCCGCCGGAACTGCCCGAGGCTGTCGACAAGCTGACCGTCAGCTTCCGTGAGCTGAACGCTGAGCGCGACCGCCTGGAAGGCGAGGTGGACAAGCTCCGGCGTCGCGTCGCCGAAGCCGAAGATGCGCGAGATCAGCTCCCGCTGCATCGGCTCCAGCTCGCCTGGCGGCCGTCGCAACTTGACGAGCAGCGGCTAGAGCAGTACCGGGATAAGCTCCGCGCCCATCTCGGCGCGGTCAATAGCGAGCTGGACGCGGTCAAGGTCAGCATCGAGAAGATCCGGGCCGCACTGGTCAGGCAGTATGCCGCAGCTCAGGCGTCGCGGCGGCCGGCGCAGGCTCTCGCCGTGCCGTGTCCGGCCTGCGGGCAGTCATCGGTTCCTCAGCGGGTGGCTGCCGTCGGCAGGGGCTGGCGTAAAGGCTGGTATGAGTGTCCCGCCGACGACTGTGATGCCGCCTGGTCGGCCAAGTGGTCAGGTGGGGCGCACCCCGCTGTCAGGATGGCGGGTTTGTGAATCCTGTGAACGGCTGGAAAGCACAGCAACTCATCGCACGCAGGAAGCGGCAGATGTTCGCTCATCAGATAGTGAGTTTTACCGGGCCTGATGATCTGCGGTGGACCCAGGTGGCGGAGCCCGCTGCCGACGGTGGCGTGGTGATCGAGGTTGCCGCTGCCGGGGTGGGGTTCGCGGACCTGCTGCAGACCAAGGGCGCGTACCAGATGAGGCCACCTCTCCCGTACACGCCGGGCATGGACGCCGCCGGGGTGGTGCGGTCCGCCCCGTCCGGCGCCAGCCTCGCCGCTGGCCAGCGAGTCGCGGTGCTGCTGAACTATGGCTGTTGGGCGGAGGTGGTGTCGGCTCCGCCGGCGCGGGTGCTGCCGTTGCCGGGGGACATGAGCTTCGAGGCGGGCGCGGCGCTGCCGCTGAACTACCTGACCGCCTTGTTCGCGCTGGCCTGGCGGGCGCGGGCGGAGGCGGGGGAGACGCTGCTGGTGCACGGCGCGGCGGGCGGGGTGGGGACGGCCGCGGTGCAGCTCGGGCGGGCGCTGGGGCTGCGCACGGTGGCGGTCGTCAGCGATGAGGCGAAGAAGGAGTTTGCCCTGCAGTGCGGGGCGCACCACGCCGTCCTGAGTGACGGCTGGCTGGCGGCAGTGCGCGATTTGGTGGGGGAGCGGGCGGTCGACCTCGTCGTCGATCCAGTCGGCGGGGACCGGATGACCGAAAGCCTCCGCTCGCTGGCACCCGGAGGGCGGCTGGTCGTAGTGGGGTTTGTCGGCGGCGAGATCCCCACCGTCAAGGTCAACCGGCTCCTGCTCGGCAACACCGGCGTGCTGGGCTCCGCCTCCCGGGAGTTCTTCGAGCAGCAGCCCGCACTGGTGGCCGGCCTCTGGGCCCGGCTGCTGAAGCTGCGGCAGGCCGGGATGCTCCAGGATCCGGCCGTCCAGCCCTACCCCTTCGCGGACGCCCGCGGCGCCCTGCTCACGATCGCTAACCGCAAAGCCACAGGCAAGGTCGTCTTGAGCAGGCAGGCATAAGCTGCCGACGTGACCTGGATCGCACCCGACGTCGAGCGTTCGGAGGACTATCCGGCGCGCCGCAACGAACCCGAGCGGGAGATGCTCCGCGACTGGCTCGACTGGCACCGGGCCACCCTGCTTCGCAAATGCGCGGGGCTTGATGCCACGCAGCTGGCCAAGCGCGCCGTGCCGCCGTCGAACCTTTCCCTGCTCGGCCTGGTCCGGCACATGAGCGACACCGAACGCGGGTGGGTCAGGCAGGTCTTCCGCGGTGAGCAGGTACCCGACCTGTACTACCGCTCCCATGCCCCAGACGCGGACTTCGACGAGGCAGAGCCGGCCGGCGCCGAAGAAGACTTCGACCGCTACCGGGCCGAGTGCCGGGCCGTCGATGCCGCGCTGGAGGGCGCGAAGCTGGACGACACCTTCACGTTCCGGGAGAAGACCACCTCGGTGCGGTGGATGTGGCAGCACCTCGTGGAGGAGTACGCGCGGCACAACGGGCACGCCGACCTGCTCCGCGAGGCCATCGACGGCTCGGCCGGCTGCTGAGCCGGGCCCAGGGCCACAGGCCGGCCCGGGTCAGGGAACCAGGCCCAGCTGAGGTCGGCACGGATTCACCGCTGCCGGCGTAGCCAGGCGCCGGCCTGCCTTGGTTATAGTGGCCGCCATGATCCGGAACCGGCCTGGTCAGCGGGCTCTGCGGTATCTCTCCCCGATCTTCGTCCTGCCGTGCCTGCTCGTGGCGGCCGGCCTCGTGCCGGTCAGCGGAGCCACCGTCGCGGCAGCGGCCGCCCGGTCGCCAGCCGGCCCGCCGGCGAGCCTGCGGGTCGGCTCGCAGGTCCTCACCCGCTGCGCCACCTCCCCGGCCAGCTACTGCGGCACGCTCCGCGTCCCCCTGGACTGGCAGAACACCAGCGACCCCGACATCTCGGTGTGCTACCGCTGGTACCCCGCGACAGACGGGCATCCCGAGGGCACCGTGCTCCCGGTCGAAGGCGGCCCGGGCTACCCGTCGATCCTGTCCGTGGCGCAGGGCTACCGTCCCATGTACGGCCCCCTGCTGCGGCATTTCAACATGCTCGCCATCGACCTGCGGGGCACCGGATGCTCCACCGTCCTTGATTGCCCGGCCCTGCAGGACTACTCCGGTCCGCCGGGCAGCCTGACGCTAGCCGCCATCACCGGGACCTGCGCCGACGCACTCAACAAACGCTGGCGGGCGCCCGGCGGCGGGTACGTGCACGCCTCGGACCTGTTCACCTCCGCCCCCGCGGCGGCGGACGTGGCTGCCGTGATCCGGGCGCTCGGCGTGCCCAGGGTCGATCTGTACGGCGACTCGTACGGTTCCTGGTTCGCTCAGGTATTCGCCGCGCGCTATCCCGCGCTGATACGCAGCCTCACGCTCGACTCGACCTACCAGGTGCAGGGGCTCGATCCGTGGTACCGGAGCACGATCGCGACGATGCCGGGCGACTTCGACATGGTCTGCGCCCAGACCCCGGCCTGCGCGGCGGCCGGCGGCACCTCCTGGCCGCGGATCGAGGCCCTCGCGCACGCGCTCGCCTCGGCACCGGTCTCGGGCACCGTGCCCGGGCCCGACGGGTCACCCGTGCACGTGAGCATGGGCGTCGTCGGCCTGGTCAACCTGGTAAGCGACTCCGCCGAGGACCCGGCCATCTACGCGGCGCTCGACGCCGCGGCCCGGGCGCTGCTCGATGGCCACCAGGCGGCTCCGCTACTGCGCCTGTACGCCTCGCGCCTGGCCATCGACGAGGCCTACTTCGGGGTGCCCGTGGACACCTACTCCGTCGAGCTGTACATGGCGGTCTCCTGCCTGGATTACCCGCAGCTGTACCCGATGTCCGCGTCCCCGCAGGCCCGGCTCACCGACCTGAAGGCGGACGAGGCGACGCTGCCGGCCAACACGTTCGCCCCGTTCACCACAGCCCAGTGGCTGGCGATGGACCAGAACACCGAGAACTACACCGCCTGCCTCGACTGGCCCAGGCCGGCGATCGCGCAGCCGCCCATCCCGCAGCCACCACCGTTCCTGCCGTCCCGCATGCCGGTGCTCATCCTCGGCGGCTCGCTGGATACCTGGACACCGCCGGCCGGCGTGCCCGAAGTGCAGGCCGAGATCGGCGGCGACAACCGGTTCGTCGAGTTCGCCAACGAGACGCACGTCGTCGGCGAAGGGGACCCCTACGGCTGCGCCTCGTCGATCATCCAGGCCTTCGTGACCGACCCGGCCGCGCTGCCCGGGCTCAACGTGTCCTGCGCGGCGGCCGTGCCGAGCATCCGCGCGGTGGGCGCATTCGCCAGCTCGCTCAGCACCGTGACCCCGCTGCGGCTCAGGTCAGGCAGCATCAGCGCGGCCACACTCAAGCTGGCGGCCGCGTCCGTACTGACCGCCGGGGACGCCTGGTCGCGCTACGTGTCGATCGCGGGCACGCACGACACGGGCTGTACGGCGGCACCGTCGCGGCGACCAGCGGCCAGGAACTCACGCTGGCCGGTGACCAGCTCGTGCCGGGGGTGACGGTCAGCGGCACCGTGACGGTCACCGGCACAGGCGAAACGGAGCAGGTCACGGCCGTGCTGCGCGCACAAGCGCCCGGCCTGCCCGCCACCACGGTCGACGGCTCATGGCGGCTGTACGGCGGCACGGCCCAGGCGGCCGTCACGGTCTCGAACAGTACCGGCCGCGCGTCCGGCTCGATGCCGGCCCCCCAAGGCGTGCCGTACTAACCCCGGGGGCAGCCTGATCATCTGGGCCGGCGCTCCATTACGACCCATGACAGGACAGAACGAACCTTGTCTGAGGGTCAACGACAGCGCTTATGCGGTGCAGGAGCGTTCGGCGGGAGGCGCCGGTGACGCGGCCGCGATCTGCTAGCCGGGTTCCTCACCGGCCAGCCGCACGTCGAACGGGCCATGGAACAGC
>JAFAPY010000327.1 GCA_019246795.1 Streptosporangiaceae bacterium
GCAAACCCTGGGCTACGATGATCAGATGCGGGCAGGCCGCCCTGGCGGCACTGCGGCACGTCGAGGACGTCCAGGCCGAGGCCCGGGTGCTGAATGGCCTGGCTACCCCCTACCAGAGGCTCCACCGGTACGACGAGGCACTGGACTTCCTGCAGCGCTCGTTGCGGCTGCGTCGGCAAGCCAGCGACCTGCGCGGCGAGGGCGGCGTCTGGAACAACCTCGGCTCCCTCTACGGCGACATGGGCCGTCTCGATGATGCCCTCGACTGCTTTCGGCGCGCCCTGGACGCGGCCATTCGCAGCGGCGACCAGTACTACAAGAGTGCCGCCCTGAGCAACATCGCCGAAGCCCATCTGCTGCTGCGGTGCCCGGACCAGGCCAGCGAGCCAGCCCGCGAGGCGCTAGCGATCGCCCGGCAGATCGGCTATCCGCAGGTGGAAGCGCTCGCGTGGACCAGCCTTGGCGGCGCCTGCCTAGCCCTCGGCCAGCCCGCCGCCGCCCTCGACCACTACCAGCAGGCACTCGCCGCCTGGTATCGCACCGGCGACCGCCCCAGAACGGCCGCGGCCCACCTCAGGCTCGGCGACCTCCTGCACGATACCGGCAGCACCGCCCAAGCCCGGCACCACCGGAGCCACGCGCTGGTGATCTTCGAAGGACTCGGCGACCCGCAGGCAGGTGAGCTGCGTGCCCGCCTGCAGGAAACGGCGTTCCGGCGCCCGGCGAGAACATAACACACCGCCTGTTGCGGGCTGCGAAACATCACCAGGAGACGCCCAGCGGCTGACTGGACGAACGGAAGGCCCAGTTCAGTCAGAGTGCCAGACTCTAGGTCAATTCGTGGAGCAATGCCACGCAGGTCGAGGTTGTACACGAGAACAAAACGACCTGAAGGGTCAGGCTGATCCCGCAGGGTGCCACATTGACATTCTGCCACGCATGTACCACTCGCAGTCGCCGCCCGTTGGCAACGTCGTATGCGGCCAGTGTGGCAACATGTGATTGCTTAGCTTGTTATTTAACCTCTGAGGGTCCTGATCAGGGATTTTGCCGGTTCGTCCGGCATGTCACGGTGATAATAGGCGGCCACCGCGTCATCATCTTCGGGTTCCTTCCATAGAACTTGAAGATGAGGCGGTGGCCGTGGCGTCAGTATGGCGTGGCTCGAGGCAGAGGTCGAGAGCGCGGCGGGCGGAGACCAGGCCCTGGGCGTGCTGGCGGCCTTCCGCGGCGAGCTGTACCGGTCCCTGACGGCGCGGGCCGATGCGCTGTTCGAGCTGGCCGATGCGGTGCTGTGTGCGAATGGGCCGGTGCGGGCGCTGGCGGCGCTGTCCCTGGAGCCGGAGCACCGCCGCGGGCACGGCGCGGCCTATGACGCGGTTAATGCCGGCCGGGTCGATATCACGCGGCTGCGCTGGTCGCTGGCGGCGCTGCCGCTGCCGGCCTGGCCCGACGGGCGGATCCGGCTGGCGGCCGATGTGAGCAACTGGCTGCGGCCCGGCGCGGTCACCAGCCCGGAGCGGATGTTCTGCCACGTGTACGGGCGCGGCAAGGGCAACGCGCAGATGATCCCGGGCTGGCCGTACTCCTTCATCGCCGCGCTGGAACCCGGCCGCAGCAGCTGGACGGCGGTGCTGGACGCGGTCCGGCTCGGCCCGGATGACGATGAGACGGAGGTCACCGCCGCCCAGGTCCGGCAGGTCATCACCCGGCTGATCGCCGCCGGGCACTGGCGCGCCGGCGACCCGGACATGCTGATCGTCTTCGACGCCGGCTATGACGTGACCCGGCTGGCCTGGCAGCTGACCGACCTCCCGGTCGAGGTGGCCGGGCGGCTGCGCTCGGACCGGGTGCTGTTCTTCCCGGCGCCGCCGCGGGCCGGCGGCCGCGGCCGCCCGGTCCGGCACGGACCGGAGTTCGCGCTGGCCGACCCGGCGACCTGGGCCGGACCGCCGGTCACCACCAGCACCGCGACCTCACGGTATGGCACCGCGGTGGCCGCCGCGTGGGACCGGCTGCACCCGCGGCTGACGCACCGCGGCGCCTGGCTGGACCACGACGGCGAGCTGCCCGTCATCGAGGGCACGCTGATCCGGCTGACCGTGGACCGGCTGCCCGGCGACCGCAACCCTCCGCCGGTGTGGCTGTGGTTCTCACGCACCGGCGCCACCCCGGCCGACGTGGACCAGTGCTGGCAGTCGTTCTTGCGCCGCTTCGACCTGGAACACACATTCAGATTCTTCAAGCAGGTCCTCGGCTGGACCGCGCCGAAGCTCCGCGACCCGGCGGCCGCGGACCGGTGGACCTGGCTGATCATCGCCGCCCACGCCCAGCTCCGGCTGGCCCGGACCCTCGCCGAAGACCTGCGCCTGCCCTGGCAGCGGCCCGCCCCGGCCGGCCGGCTCACCCCGGCCAGGGTCCGCCGCGGATTCCGGAACATCCACGCGACAGCAGGCTGTCCCGCCGGTGCGCCAAAACCCGGCAAGCCCGGCCCCGGCCGCCCGCCAGGGTCAAAGAACCGCCACCCGGCACCACGCCACGACGTGGGCAAAACGACCAAAAGAGAGCTCACGCTCAAGGCACGACGAGAACGCACAGGTTAAACGACAAGCTTAGCCGTTGAAGAAGGCGGACGCCCGGCGGGCTATCTCCTCGGGCGTGACGTCCTCGATCCGCTGGCTCATCATCCACTGCTGGCCGAACGGGTCGCGGAGCCGGCCGCCGCGATCGCCGTAGAACTGGTCTTCCAGCGGGTAGATCACCTCGGCCCCG
>JAFAPY010000376.1 GCA_019246795.1 Streptosporangiaceae bacterium
TGAGCCGGCCGGAGGAGATCGCGGCCAAGCGCGGGCTGCCGATCGAGGACGTGGCGCCCGCGGCGATGCTGCGCGCCCGCGCGGCCGCCGCGGCGGCCGGCGTGTGAGCGGCCGCGCGGCGGCTTGCCCGACGCGCGCGCTCCAGAAAGCACTGAGCGGCCGCGCGGCGGCTTGCCCGACGCGCGCGCTCCAGAAAGCACTGAGGAGGCGGGAGATGGCACAGCTGAAGGTGACACAGGTCAAGTCGAAGATCGGCGGGACGAGCGCGCAGCGGGACTCGCTGCGCTCGCTGGGGCTGCGCCGGATCGGCCAGGTGGTGACCAAGCCGGACAGCCCGGAGTTCCGCGGCATGATCAAGACCGTGCGCCACCTGGTCACGGTGGAGGAGGTGGCGGGAAATGACGAACGCTGACACGGCGGACGCGCAGCGCGCGCCCCGGGCCGGGCTCAAGCTGCACCATCTGCGGCCGGCGCCCGGTGCGCACAAGCCCCGGGCCAGGGTCGGCCGGGGCGAGGCGTCCAAGGGGAAGACGGCGGGCCGCGGCACCAAGGGCAGCAAGGCGCGCGCGCAGGTGCCCGTCGGCTTCGAGGGCGGCCAGATGCCGCTGCACCGCAGGGTGCCCAAGCTCAAGGGCTTCTCCAACGCCGGCTTTCGCACCAGCTACCAGGTGGTGAACACCGGCAGGCTGGCCGCGCTGTTTCCCGACGGCGGCGACATCACGCCGGAGAACCTGGTGGCCAGGGGCGCGGCGCGCAAGGGCGAGCTGATCAAGATCCTGGGCACCGGCGATCTCGGCGTGGCGCTGCGGGTCAGCGCGCACGCGTTCTCGGCCACCGCCGTCCGGAAGATCGAGCAGGCCGGCGGCACGGTGACCGAGCTGGGCTGAAGCGGCGAAGCAGACAACCGATGGGGTGCCGGGTAAGATACGTGGACTGCTCGATTAACCAACCCGAGGACTGCGCATGCTGACGGCCTTCGTGCGGGCATTCCAGACGCCGGACCTTCGCAAGAAGCTGCTGGTCACGCTGGGCTTGATCGCCCTGTTCCGGTTCGGCGCCTCGATGCCGACGCCGGGCATCGACGTGAAGAACGTGGCCATCTGCTCCAACCTCGCCACGAGCGCGGGCAGCAAGACGGCGGGCGTGCTGGCGATCGTCAACCTGCTGTCCGGCCAGGCGCTGCTGCGCATGTCGGTGTTCGCGCTCGGCATCATGCCCTACATCACCGCCAGCATCATCTTGCAGCTGCTCACGGTCGTGATCCCGCGGCTGGAGACGCTGAAGCAGGAGGGGCAGGCGGGCCAGGCCAAGATCACCCAGTACACCAGGTACCTGACCGTGGGCCTGGCGGTGCTGCAGTCCACCGGGTACATCGAGCTGGCCAGGTCGGGCACGCTGTTCAACGGGTGCGGCTCGGCGGCCAACCACCCGGTGATCCCGAACAGCGGGGTGTTCAACATCGCCACCATGATCATCATCATGGTGGCTGGCACCACGGTCATCATGTGGCTGGGCGAGCTGATCACCGACCGCGGCGTCGGCAACGGCATGTCCGTGCTGATCTTCACCACGGTGATCTCGGTCATCCCCGGCGAGATCCTGGCCATCTACCGGGACAAGTCGTTGTTCTATGCCGCCGTGGCCGTGATCGTGGTGATCGCCATCGTGGCGTTCATCGTGTTCATGGAGCAGGCGCAGCGCCGCATCCCGGTGCAGTACGCCAAGCGGATGGTGGGCCGCCGCATGTACGGCGGCACCTCGACCTACATCCCGATGAAGGTCAACCAGGCCGGCGTGATCCCGGTCATCTTCGCCTCGTCGCTGCTGTACATCCCGACGCTCGCCGCGCAGCTGTTCGGCAACGGCAGCCACCCGCAGGGCTGGGTGCAGTGGGTATCCCGCTACATCGAGCAGAGCAGCTCGGCGATCTACATGGCCGCGTTCTTCGTGCTCATCATCGGGTTCACCTACTTCTACGTGTCGATCACCTTCAACCCCACCGAGGTGGCCGACAACATGAAGAAATACGGCGGTTTCATCCCCGGCATCCGCCCGGGGCGGCCGACCGCCGAGTACCTGGGCTACGTGCTGTCCCGGCTGACCGCGCCGGGCTCGGCCTACCTCGGCGTGGTCGCGCTGTTCCCGCTGGTCGCGCTGTCCGCCATCGGGGTCGCCAACCAGTTCCCGTTCAGCGGGGTCAGCCTGCTGATCATGGTCGGCGTCGGCCTGGATACGGTGAAGCAGATCGAGAGCCAGTTGCAGCAACGCAACTACGAGGGTTTCTTGCGATAGTGCGCATCGTCCTCGTCGGGCCCCCCGGTGCGGGCAAGGGGACACAGGCCCAGTTCATCTCCTCGCACCTGGCGATCCCGAGGATCTCGACAGGTGACATCTTCCGGTTCAACGTCACCAGCAACACCGAGCTCGGCCGCATGGCCAAGACGTTCATGGAACGCGGCGACCTGGTCCCCGACGAGGTCACCGTGGCGATGGTCAGGGACCGGCTGTCGGAGGAGGACGCGCAGGAGGGCTTCCTGCTGGACGGGTACCCGCGCAACGTCCCGCAGGCGGAGACGCTGAAGAAGATGCTCGCCGAATGGGACGCCCGGCTGTCGGTGGTCCTGGAGCTGGTGGTGGACGAGGACGAGGTGGTGCGGCGGCTGTCCGGGCGCCGGACCTGCCGCCGCTGCGAGCGGGTCTGGCACGTGCTTTACGACCCGCCGACCCGCGACGGCACCTGCGACGACTGCGGCGGGGAGCTGTTCCAGCGCGACGACGACACCGAGGAAACCGTCCGGCACCGGCTCGAGGTCTACAACGAGCAGACCTCCCCGCTCATTGCGTTCTACGCCGACGAGGGCGTGCTGATCGGCATCGACGCGACCGGCCCGGTGGAGGAGGTCACCAGCCGGGCCCTGGCCGCGCTCCGCCCGTTCGTCCGCTGACCGGCACCCGATGCGACAGCGACACGGCAGCGGCAGGGCAGACCGGTGGGAATAGAGATCAAGACGCCCGAGCAGCTGGACATGATGCGCCGGGCGGGGCTGGTGGTCGCGCGCACGCTGCGCACGGTCGCCGCCGCGGTCCGCCCCGGCGTCACCACCGCCGAGCTCGACGAGCTCGCCGAGCGGGAGATCCGCGCCGCGGGCGCCACCCCGTCCTTCAAGGGCTACCACGGCTATCCCGCCACGATCTGCACCTCGGTCGACGACCAGATCGTGCACTCCATCCCGGACCCCTCCGGCCGGCTGCGCGACGGCGACATCATCTCCATCGACTGCGGCGCCATCGTCGGCGGGTGGCACGGCGACGCTGCGGTCACCGTGGGCGTCGGCAGCATCGCCGCCGAGCACGCCAGGCTGCTCCAGGTATGCGAGACGGCGCTGTGGCACGGGCTCGCCCAGGCCCGGCCGGACCGCAGGCTGGGCGACATCTCCCATGCGGTGCAGGCAAGCGTGCGCGGGGCGGGACCCTATGGCCTGATCGAGGATTACGCGGGACACGGCATCGGCAGCGCGATGCACATGGACCCGCCGGTACCCAACTACGGCAGGGCCGGCCGCGGACTGCGGCTGCGGTCCGGCATGGCGCTGGCCATCGAGCCCATGGTGACGCTGGGCACCAGCCAGACCGTCCTGCTCGACGACGACTGGACCGTCATCACCGCGGACGGGAGCTGGGCCGCGCACTTCGAGCACACGGTGGCGATCACGCCGGCCGGGCCGTGGGTGCTGACCGCCGAAGACGGCGGCGCCTCCGGGCTCGCCCGGATCGGCGCCGGCCTGGGCGATACTTAGGAAGACGGACCTGCGAGCATTCCGCCGGCCTGGGCCGGGTCGGTCTGGTCGGGAAGGAGAAAGGTATCACGTGCCCGGTGACCCGCGGATCCGCGCCTCGGACGCGGATCGCGACCGCGCAGCGGCGCTGCTGAGTGAGCACCATGCCGCAGGCAGGCTGACCGCCGGGGAATTTACCGAACGCCTGGACAAGGCGCTGGCCGCCCGCACGCACGGCGAGATCGACGAGCTGCTGGCCGACCTGCCGGCCATCGACCTGTACCGGCTGCCGGATGCGCTGATCCGCCGTTCCCGCCGGGAATAACCGCCTCCCCGGCGTTGTCATACGTGTCGGCCGTTTCGCGTCGGCGCCGCGGGTCGAGTACACTCATCTGCGGCCTGTTCTGCTGGGTTGCTCGCAGCGGCGCCCGGGCCGCTGGCGGACTCGCAAGAACCCTCAGGACCCTTTAACGGCCATGCAAAGCCGCGCTCACGCGCGAAAAGACCATTGACCAGAACGAACGAAACGCGGAGGACATGCCCAAGAAAGACGGCGCCATCGAGATCGAGGGCACAGTTGTCGAGTCCCTGCCGAACGCCTTCTTCAAGGTGGAGCTGGACAACGGGCACCAGGTCCTCGCTCACATCAGCGGGAAAATGCGGATGCACTACATCCGCATCCTGCCCGACGACCGGGTCGTCGTGGAGCTCAGCCCGTACGACCTGTCCCGCGGGCGGATCGTGTACCGGTACAAGTGACTACCCACACCCAGGATCTGTTGGAGACAGCACCGTGAAGGTCAAGCCGAGCGTCAAGAAGATCTGCAGCAAGTGCCGGATCATCCGCCGGCACGGCCGCGTCATGGTCATCTGCACCGATCCCAGGCACAAGCAGCGGCAGGGCTGATGGCCGCCGCTGCAGCTCGCAACAACTAGTACGCGCATCGCGGGCAGCCGGCCAGGCTGCAACCCCCGGACGGAGGCCGGGGCCGTGTCCGGGCAGGGCACGGAGGCGATGCGAAGCACCTCCGCGAGACAAAGGAGAACTGCCCGCACATGGCCAGGCTTTCCGGCGTGGACCTGCCCCGCGACAAGCGGCTGGAGGTCGCGCTCACCTACATCTACGGCATCGGCCGTACCAGGGCGCTGCAGACGCTGCAGGCGACCGGCGTCAGCGGCGACACCAGGGTCAGCAACCTCACCGACGAGGACCTGCTGAAGCTCCGCGACTGGATCGACTCCACCTACCGGGTCGAGGGCGACTTGCGCCGTGAGGTCCAGGGCGACATCAGGCGCAAGATCGAGATCGGCAGCTACCAGGGGATCCGCCACCGCCGCGGACTCCCGGTGCACGGGCAGCGGACGCAGACCAACGCCCGCACCCGCAAGGGCAAGAAGAAGACGGTGGCCGGCAAGAAGAAGGCCGGCAAGAAGTAGTTCCGCGCCGGCCCTGAGCCGGCGCACCGGACGATGACCTCCTAGGAAGCGAAAGCAGGATATGCCGCCGAGAAGCCGCAGCGCGGCCGCCGCGAAGAAGGTGCGCCGCAAGGAGCGGAAGAACGTCGCCCACGGGCACGCTCACATCAGGAGCACGTTCAACAACACGATCGTCTCGATCACCGACCCGACGGGCAACGTCATCTCGTGGGCGTCCGCCGGTCAGGTGGGGTTCAAGGGATCGCGCAAGTCGACGCCGTACGCCGCCCAGATGGCGGCAGAGGCCGCTGCCCGCCGTGCCATGGAGCACGGCATGCGCAAGGTCGACGTCTTCGTCAAGGGCCCGGGCTCGGGCCGGGAGACCGCGATCAGGTCGCTGCAGGCGACCGGCCTGGAGGTCGGCTCGATCCAGGATGTGACCCCCGTCCCGCACAACGGCTGCCGGCCGCCCAAGCGGCGCCGGGTCTGAGTGATCGAGAAGGAGATAGCGACACATGGCTCGATACACAGGCCCGGACTGCAAGCTGTGCCGCCGGGAGAAGATGAAGCTCTTCCTCAAGGGCGCCAAGTGCGACTCGCCGAAGTGCCCGATCGAGATCCGGCCCTACCCGCCGGGCGAGCACGGCAGGAACCGGCCCAAGGAAGGCGACTACCTGACCCGGATCAGGGAGAAGCAGAAGGCCCGCCGGATCTACGGCCTGCTGGAGCAGCAGTTCCACCGCTACTACACCGAAGCGGCCCGTAAGCACGGCCGGACCGGCGAGACCATGCTGCAGCTGCTGGAGCGGCGGCTCGACAACGTGGTCTACCGTGCGGGGTTCGCCAAGAGCCGTGACATGGCCAGGCAACTGGTGCGGCACGGCCACTTCACCGTGAACGGCAAAAAGGTCGACATCCCCTCTTACCGGGTCGGCGAGGACGACATCGTCGAGGTGATGCCGAAGTACCGGGAGCTCACCCCGTTCGTCGTCGCGCGGGCCGAGGCAGGCGAGCGGATGGTGCCGGGCTGGCTGGAGGTGATACCGGACCAGATGCGCATCCTGGTGCACTCGCTGCCGGTCCGGGCGCAGATCGACACCCAGGTCCAAGAACAGCTCATCGTCGAGTACTACTCGAAGAAGTAACTCAGGCTCACGTGACGTGATGATCATGCAGGTGCTCAGTGACGACGGGACATCACCGGGGGCCGGAAAAGGCTCAGGTTGCGCCAACCATCCCCACCCTAGGGGCATGTTGCGCCAACCATCCCCTTCCAGAGCCAGCTGTGACGGTCACCGAATAGGGGCCGAACCGAAGAAGTAACCCAGGGCCCCCGCCCAGGGCCCGGGGGCTTGGGGGGCTGGGAAAGCCCCCCAAGATCGGGGGGTCACCGGGGGGGTCGTCCCCCCGGGGGAGATACAGCGCGGCGTCATATAGCGGGCGTCGCGGAAAGGAAAGATCCATGCTCATCGCCCAGCGCCCCTCGCTTTCCGAGGAGCAGATAGACGACTTCAGGTCCAGGTTCGTGATCGAGCCGCTCGAGCCGGGCTTCGGCTACACGATCGGCAACTCGCTGCGGCGCACGCTGCTGTCCTCCATTCCCGGGTCGGCCGTCACCAGCATCAGGATCGAAGGGGTCCTGCACGAGTTCTCCACGGTGCCCGGCGTCAAGGAAGACGTCACCGACATCATTTTGAACCTGAAGGAGCTCGTGGTCTCCTCCGAGCACGACGAGCCCGTTGTCATGTACCTGAGGAAGCAGGGCCCCGGGGAGGTCACCGCGGCGGACATCGCGCCGCCGGCCGGCGTGGAGGTGCACAACCCTGAGCTGCACATCGCCACGCTGAACGCCAAGGGCAAGCTGGAGATGGAGCTGACCGTCGAGCGCGGCCGCGGCTACGTCTCCGCGACCCAGAACAAGCAGCCGGGGCAGGAGATCGGCCGGGTGCCGATCGACTCCATCTACTCGCCGGTGCTGCGGGTCACCTACAAGGTGGAAGCCACCCGCGTGGAGCAGCGCACCGACTTCGACCGGCTCATCCTCGACGTCGAGACCAAGCCGTCGATGCGGCCGCGGGACGCGGTGGCGAGCGCGGGCAAGACCCTGGTGGAGCTGTTCGGGCTGGCCAGGGAGCTCAACGTGGAAGCGGAGGGCATCGACATCGGCCCGTCGCCGACGGATGCGGCGCTGGCCGCCGACCTGGCGCTGCCGATCGAGGACCTGAACCTCACCGTCCGCTCCTACAACTGCCTGAAGCGCGAGGGCATCCACACCGTCGGCGAACTGGTCGGGCGCAGCGAGCAGGACCTGCTCGACATCAGGAACTTCGGCGCCAAGTCGATCGAGGAAGTCAAGCAGAAGCTCACCGACATGGGCCTGTCGCTGAAGGACTCGCCGCCCGGCTTCGACCCGAGCACCGCGGTCGGCGCCTACAGCGACGACGACGACAGCTTCGTGGAAACCGAGCAGTACTGACACGGCGCTAGCCACGCTCACCGAGAAGAGGTCCGAATGCCCACGCCCACCAGGGGCCAGCGTCTGGGCGGCAGCCCGGCCCACCAGCGCCACATCCTGGCGAACCTGGCCACCGCGCTGTTCCAGCACGGCCGGATCATCACCACCGAGGCCAAGGCCCGCAGGCTGCGCCCGGTCGCCGAGCGGCTGATCACCTTCGCCAAGCGCGGTGACCTGCACGCCCGCCGCCACGTGCTCACCGTCGTCACCGACAAGGGCGTGGTGCACCGGCTGTTCACCGAGATCGCGCCGGAGTTCTCCGAACGGGACGGCGGGTACACCCGCATCACCAAGATCGGCCCGCGCAAGGGCGACAACGCGGCGATGGCGGTCATCGAGCTGGTCCGGGGCGAGCCTGCCACGGCCAGGCCGCGCCGCCGCGCCCGCCGCGCCGAGACCGCGGCGCCGGCCCCCGCGGCCGCGACCGCCGCCACCGGCACCGAGCAGCCCTGGCAAGAGACCGCCGGAGCCGCCGAGGCCCCGGCGGCCGACGAGCCAGACGAGGCTGACGACGCCGGGACGGCGGACGCCGACGAGGACGCCTGACCGCTGACCGGTCGAGGTGACATCGGCGGAAAATCAACGGCTCGTTCGGCTTCGTCTTGATCTCGGCTACGACGGGTCAGGGTTTTCCGGGTGGGCCGCGCAGCCCGGCAGGCGCACCGTGGCGGAGGTCGTCGCGGTGGCGCTCGGCCGGGTGCTGCGGCTCCCCGGGCCGCCTGAACTGACCGTCGCCGGGCGCACCGACGCCGGGGTGCACGCGCGCGGGCAGGTCGCCCACGCGGACGTACCCGCAGCCGCCTGGGCCGCCGCCGACCGGGTGGTGTCCCGGCTGGCCGGGGTGCTGCCCCCGGACGTCCGCGTGCGCGCCGCCGGCCCGGCCGCTGAGGGGTTCGACGCGCGGTTTTCCGCACTGTGGCGCCGCTACTGCTACCGCGTCTGTGACGACCCGGCCGCGGCTGACCCGCTGCGCAGGCACGAGACCTTGTGGTACTTCCGGCCGCTGGACACCGCCGCCATGAACGTCGCGGCGCTGGCCTGCCTGGGCACGCATGATTTCGCCGCCTTCTGCCGTCGCAAGCCGGGGGCCACCACGATCCGCACGCTGCGTTCGCTGGAGTGGCACCGCGACGATGCCGGCATCGCGGTCGCCACCGTGGTCGCGGACGCGTTCTGCCACACCATGGTGCGCTCGCTGGTCGGCGCGCTGCTCGCCGTCGGCGAGGGCCGCAAGGTCCACGGCTGGCCGGCCGCGGTCCTGGCCGCGGCGGTCCGCGACCCCGCGGTGCGGGTCATGCCGCCGCATGGCCTGTGCCTGGAGGAGGTCGGCTACCCCCCGCCGGACCAGCTGGCCGCCCGCGCAGCCGCCGCCCGCGCCCTGCGTCCCGCGCCGACCTGAGCGGCTGCATGGGCCAGAACCGGCCGGCCCACGGGTAGCGCTTGCTGGCCAGCGAACGGACTACGTCCCTGACCTTCGGCAGTTGGTCGCTAGCTTGAGGTAGCCGAGCCATAGGTAGCGCGGCTCGCTGGTATGGCGAATATGTCACTTGGCGCCAACCGTTATCGTTCTGCCCGGGACTAGGCCATGATTTGGCGTGGCGTTCAAGGAAATGTCGTTGATCGCTGCTAAGATCGAAACTACAGTTCATAAAGATGACTCAAGCAGTAGGGAAGCCGTCGGCGGCGGCATCTGGAGGGGAGGTGACGGCCGGATGGGCGGTGCTCCGGCGGATCCTGGTGCTGCACCCCGACGGGACCACCACCGCGTGGAACCCCGGCGAGACCGCGATCCTCCGCAGCCACGGACCACCGTCCCGGCCCGGGTAAACGCCCCCGGCGACCGCATGTCACCCTTGACCGCCGGCTCACCACGGCGGAAAAGGGCGAAAGCTAGCCGCCGACTGAGCCGTGGCCGGTCAGCATCCGGGTGCTGAGGTCGATGTTGGCGCTGCCGGTGAGCATGTCCGCGGCAAACTGGTCCAGGCGCTGCGTGGCGGCCGGCGTCGAAGGCGGCTTCAGGTCGGCGAACTCGACCCACATCAAGATCAGGTAGTGGCCCTTGATCTCGGCCAGGACCACGCCGGTTCCGCTGCCCAGTTTGCTGGTAGCCCCCCTGTGGGAGCTGAGCGGCGCGATGAGCTGCTGGGATCCGGTGACTTTCCCCGCCTTGCTCGCCGCGGCGGCCGAGATGAGGTTGGCCACGCCGATCGTGCCCATCGTCGCGCCGTCCCCGGACAGGTAGCTGGCCCGTACCACCTGGCTGCACTGGCCGGCCTGCAGTGCCGCCTGAAGCTGTGTGCCGTACACGGCCAGCTGGCAGTTCTTGGTCACGCTGGCCGCCGTCCTGACGTAGGAGCTGCCGTTGATCACGAACCGCGGCGGGTAGAGCTGGGTGATCGTCAGCGGCTCCGGATCCCGGGTCCTGGTGCCGATGTGCTGCCAGGTGCCGAGGGCCTTGTCGAAGTCGGGGGACCCGGGGTTCGTGGTCGGCAGCCGCAGCGTCGACGGCACCGGCGCGTTGACCCGCGGCTCGTACAGCAACTTGAACGCCGCAGCGGCGCCGGCGGCGAGCAGCAGCACCACCACCGCGGCCAGCACGGCGCGACGGCGGAGCAAGCGCCGCCTGACGGTGGCGGGGCGCCACCGCGCATCCGGTACCGGTGATCCGGCGTCGGCCTCCAGGGACGGCGCGAAACCGCGGCCTGCGTCCGTCGGCGGGCCGGATCCCTCGCCCGGGTCATCCATGACGATGAGGTTAGCCCACCCGCCCCGTCGTTCTCCGGCGTTTGCGGGCGTGCTCGGCGCGGCGCCGCTTTGGCATCGCCGAGCGAGACCGAGTATGCTGCATGGGCGTCATGCGCGACGGGCATGCACGCTGCGCGCCGTCCGCACGCGCGTGCCTCGAGCGCGGGGGCGCCGGGCGGGCAGCCCAGGAGGCCGCGCCGGCGGTGCAGCCCGAGAAGACCACGATACGTACGCGAAGGCTCAAGACTGTGCGCACTTTCAGCCCGAAGGACAGGGACATTACCCGGCGGTGGCATGTCATCGACGCTTCCGACGTCGTGCTCGGCCGCCTGGCCAGCCAGGTGGCGA
>JAFAPY010000077.1 GCA_019246795.1 Streptosporangiaceae bacterium
GGAGCCCGGTCACCTTCCGTTACCGTCACCATGAACCCGTGACTACATCGATCCTGGGTCGAACGGGCGACCGTAGAGGTCTTCCCTGTCTTGGCCGGTCTCCGCCCGCGGCCGCGCGAGCGTCAAGCTTGCCTGCTGATGCAAGACGGCGACCTCGCCGGATCAGCTCGGGCGTAGGCTGCGGGTCGTGCCGGCTGGGCTGCTGCTTTGTGCGCGTCACCGGTTTGCAGCGCGGGCACGGGCGCGGCGCGTCACCGTCGAAGCCCAGCAGCCGCGTGACCTGGTCGCACTGGCCGCACCAGGGCGGCCGCGCGGGCGGTGGTGCCTGGGGCGCAGGCAGCTCCGCGGGCGAGAGGCGGGTGGTGAGTACCGCGTACGGGCTTCGCACCCCGGCGGTGTTCGCGCCGGTGAAGGCCGCCAGCGCCTGCGGCACCCAGCCCGCGGCAAGCGCGGCCTGCCCGGCCGGGGCGAGCCGGGCCCGCTGGGCCTTGGTCAGCCTCCAGCCGTTCCCCAGGGCGGCGAAGAACTCCCCGGCCGGCCCGCCGCCGCCTGCTGTGCCGGCCGTGGCCGGGCGTGCGGGTGCGGGGGGCGGCGGACGGTTCGGTGGGTGGTTGCCTGGGCGGTTCGGGTGCAACCGCTGCACCCCGTGGCTGCGCCGGTGGCACCCCGCCGGCGCGCTGGCTGCACCCCGTTCCCGGCGCGGGGTGCACCTGCTGCACCTCGCCGGGCACGCTATCCACAGTTTCGCCGGTGCCGGGCGCGGGGTGCGGTGGTTGCGCCGCGTCCGCCCCGGCGTCCGGGCCCGGCGCTGGCGCGGTGGCCAGCCTGGCGGCGCGGCCGGGGACCTGGCGCCCCGGCACCGTGATGCCGGCCTCGGCAAGGTGGTGGCGGACCATGCCGAGGTTCAGGTCCCAGCCCTGCGGCCGCCGGTCGGCGCGCTTGATCCGCGCCGCGACCAGGTCCGGGTCGCAGGGTGAGATGATGCCCGCGGCTTCCAGCCGGTCCATGGCAGGTGCGCACCGTCCGCTCGGACAGCCCGGTGTAGCGGACCAGGGTGGCCACCGACGGGAACGCCCCGGTGCCGTCCGGGCCGGCGTGGTTGGCCAGGCCGGCCAGCACGGATTTGCACGCGGTGGACGGCTGCCCGCCGCGATCGGCTGGGACTGGTGCTAGGTTAAGTGCCCAGGAGATCGCCTCCACGCTCATGGGACATCTCCGGCCAGCCGGCCGGAAGACCTGGACTCGAAGCCGGGCCTGGGCTCAGTTTCGGGCTCATTCACTCCCGTCCGCAGCCGTTCACCGGCGGCCGCAGGAGGCGCGCCTGCGCACGTCGCGGACGGTGACGGACCATGGTGAACGCCGGCCAGCAGTGTTGGAAAGCGTGTTGGGGGCAACCCCTCGCGAGTTCGAATCTCGCATCCTCCGCTCGTCTGAGCTGCAAGAACACCCAAGATGGGCGCCGCCAAGTCTGTCTCGACGTCGAGATTTGTCTCAGTTTTGTCTCAGTTCCTGACCACGAAACACTCTGTCTGCGGTCCCAGGGCCAGTACGCCGATCGGACCAGCGCAGCCGTTTCGCCTAGTCACAGGGAACCAGGACCCGGCTTGAACGGAGAGGTGCACGCCCGTGAATCGTGCGCCTGCCGTTCAAGGCTCGCCGAGACCTTCCGGATACCTGCTCACGCATAGACCCATCACCCTGAGTGATCGAGAAAGTTCTAGAGCACGCGCGCAAAGCCGCCGTTCGGCGTGTCAGTGCGGTTGGCGACAGAGTCGCGGTTGCCGCACAGAATTGGCCATTCTGGCAGACCATAAACTGCCACGTCAGCCACTGCCGGACAGGTGCGATCATCACCGGCTTTCGCTGGCGTGCGGTTTGCCATCATCACAGACGATCTTCGTCGCATCAGCTGATACAGTCCCGCTTCGAGTGCTGAACGAGGCCATCTAGCGATGAGGCATGTAGCAGCCAGTGAGCAGAATGGCCTGGCCCGAGGGGTTGAGCGTTTCCAAGGCCAGGCCGTTGGCGGGGTCTGTCAGCCCGTTTGCCGGTTTGCTTCCCGGGCGCGGAAGGCGGACCGGTACCGCTGCGGGGATATTCCCACGTGGCGGGTGAACTGCTGGCGGAGGGCGACGGCGGAGCCGAAGCCGGCCTCATCGCCGAGCTGTTCGATGGGGAGGTCGGTGGTTTCCAGGAGTTCCCTGGCCCGCTGGATCCGCAGCAGCAGCAGTTGCTGCATGGGGGTCGTTCCGGTCTGGTCGTGGAAATGCCGG